>JAYEOK010000017.1:0-21612 GCA_034722915.1 Thermodesulfobacteriota bacterium
ACGGGAGTTGATGCGTTTGACTCGTTTTAAAGCAGGAAGATAAAGCCACTGCTCGTCATCACCAACCTTGTGGGAAAAGCTGAGAAAGGCTGTTCCTTTTACATCTTTCGGGGTGTCGAAGATGGAGAGGCTTTTATCGCCGTCGCCAGTTACTTCAAGGGTTTTACTGCGAATGGCCCGTTTACTTTCTTTGCCCTGTTTGTTTTTCAGGATCATTGTCATGTCTGCTGTGTAGTCACCAAAGCCTTCATCGCGTCGGTCAGCCTCCATGGCAATGGCCAATCCTTTTTCTTCAGCGGTTTCGGAATAAGCGGGTTGAATAAAAAAGAGTGGTGCACACACAAAAGAAACTATCAGGGTTTTGGCTGACAAAGGGATCATCTTTTATTCTCCAGTTTTATAAGAAGTGTTGGCAGAAAGAAAAAATCGAGAATTAAAGCAAAAATAATGGTGATAGTGGTCATTAAACCCATGTGAGAGTTGATCTGGAATCCGGAAAAAGAAAGGACTCCAAAGCCGCCAACAAGTGCCAGAGTCGTTATCCATATGGCAGAACCTACAGTGTTAAAGGCATAGCGGACAGAATCTTCAGGACTCATTGCGTGTTCTTTGCGTGCACGCTGGTATTTGGAGAGAAAATGTACAGTATCATCAACGACAATTCCAAGGGTCATGGCAATCATTACAGAAACCGCCAGACCAACCTGACCGACAAAAATGCCCCAGACACCAAAAGCCATAAACGCAGGCATAAGATTTGGTATGAGGCTGATTAGTCCTAGTTTTAAGTCCCTTAGCGCTACAATCATAATAAAAGAAATAAGAATCAGGGCAATGATGGAACCTTTGAGCATGGAATGGATGTTCCGTTTTGAGATGTGGGAAAAAATAATGGAGAGTCCGGAACCATAGGTGGTCATATCCGGAGAATGTGTCTTCAGCCATTCCCGGCCCCGGCTTTCAAGATCCAGCACTCCTGCAGTACCAATATTGGGCATGGACACGGTCATTCTGGTTGAAGATTTATCCACATTGATACGGTTGTTCAGATCCAGGCCAAAGGGCAGATTCATTTCATAGAGCAGCAGATATTGTGCTGCCAGATCACGCTGTTCAGGCAGACGATACCAGTCCGGATCATCACCATGCATATTCTGGTTGAGTCGTTTCATGATATCTGTGATGGTGTATACGTGTCTTACTTCCGGCTGTTCCCGGAACCAGTTGGCAAAATTTTCAATTGTTTGCAAATACTCCGGATTATTGATGCCTCCTTCTTCGCCGGAATTGAGATCCCAGTCTATTATTTCAAGCCCTGCAAGGTGTTCTGCTGAAAAGTCAGCGGCAATTCGAAAAGGGTAGCTGCGGTCAAAATATTTTATAAATTCATCGTTTAAATGAATTTTGGAAATCCCACTGCTTGTGAGAAGAATAAGAGCAATCATTGACCAGAAAATGGCTGTCCGGCGACCAATAACAAAATCAGCGAGTAGAGTAAAGGCTTTGTTGTTTTCGCTAATGCCTTGTTTTACACGAATCGGAAGCACAGCCACAAGTGCCGGCATAAAAAAAACAGAGTAAATAAAGGCAGACATAACACCCATGGCAACGATATTACCAAGATCTCTAAAAGGAGGTGCATCGGAAAAATTCATGGCCAAAAAACCGATTGCTGTGCTGACACTGGTGATAAGGACAGGCTGCAGATTGACCCTGATAGATTCCTGGATGGCTTTGTGTTTTGCAACTCCCTGCCGCATCTGATGAATGATAGTGACAAGAATATGGATAGAATCAGCAACAGCCAGAGTGAGGATAATGACTGGTGCATTGGCTGATGCAGGAGTAAGGAGTATCCCCAGCCATCCGGCAATACCAAGGCCGGTAATCGTAGAAAAAATAATGACGATCAGGGTTGCTGTTGTTGCAAGGATTGAACGAAGTGAAATAACAATGAGGAAAAGCAGGAGACCGAACATGAGCGGGATAAGTGAGCGCATGTCTCTTTCAGGTGCTTCGCCAAAGGCCGCATCAATCATCACCCCGCCAGTGAGATAAACATCTAAAAAGGGATATTTATTTTTTATGAGCTGATTCAGTTGTAATGCAGCACTATTTACATCGTCTATCTCATAACTGCCATCGTCGGGTTTGATAATGTTGATGTTTATTGCAGTGACACTTCCCTTTCTATCGATGAGACTGTTCACCAGCATGGGTTGTGCCAAAGCGATTGCTTTGATATCGAGTATTTCCTGTGGGCTGAGGGATGCAGAATCTCTGATCAGGTCAGCCACCATAAGGTCATCTTCAAAGGCCCTGGTATGCTGGTAGTTACTGAGCGAATCAACACGGCTTGAAAAGGGGATCTGCCATGATTGTTCGGTGATAAATTCAATGGCTTCAAGGGTTCTGGCCTCAAAGATATTGCCGGACTTCGGGGCAAGGATGTAGAGGACGTTTTCAACTTTTGTGTAGGTACGCTCAAGGGCTTCGAGTGCCTGAAGCTGAGGGTTATCTTTGGAAAAAAACATGCGGGACTCATTGGAAAATTCGAGAAAACGCATGCCGCTTGCAGACAGGAGTGCAATGGATATCAGGCAGGGAATTAAAAACCAGCGGTATTTGACAACAATGGTACCGATCCAGTTTTCTATTCTTTGCATACTTTGCCCTGATATTTGTGGTGATGACAGCAATAAGGAAGGTTAGTACCTTATAAATTATTTGTTTGTTTTTTATTGCTTAAAATAATTTGGTTAAGGTACTTATCAGGCTCTGCGTGGTTAGAAAATATTTTGATAAGATACTTACCCCGGCTTTCCCGTTCATCATCGAGGTTACAACATTAGGCGGTGAATTGTGAATGAACAAGAAAAAATGTACTTCTGTTAAAAAAAACTCACTTTCTCAATAATATTCGAGAAAGTGAGCGCAATGCAATCTATTTATTCCAGGAGGGAGGTTACATTCTGGGGTTAAGCAGCCTGTTTTTTACTGAAGAGTGTTTTTATCCAGATGCCACTCAACAGATAGGAATAGAGCCAGGTACCCAAGATAATGAGAATAAATGCCTTAATAATATCCATAGAGCTTCCTGTCAGGGAAAATCCTGGTACAAAGCCAAAGAGAAACGGACCTAGATACAGAAATTTGGCAAATTTAAATGCGGAAAAGGCGGTCTTCCACATATTGGCTTTGGCAATGGTCGCACCGGCAAAGGCTGCGATACAAACAGGTGGCGTGATATTCGAGTCCTGGGAAAGCCAATACACAATCATATGTGCTGCAAGGACATTGACACCCAGATGAGTGAGTGCCGGTACTGCAACCACGGCAGTGATGAGATATGCAGCAGTTACCGGCACGCCCATGCCAAGCACAAGGGAGGCCAGAGCAATGAGGAGAATGGTCATTACCAGCGAACCACCAGCCAGTTCAATAACGATGTCGGCAAAGGTGAGCACCAGACCACTGAAGGTGAGTACACCAATGATAATACCAATAACACCGACTGTCGCGCCGATTTTGAGGCTGGATTCTGCACCTTTTCTGGATGCTTCGAGAAATTCTTTGGGACCAATGCGGGTTTCCTTACGAAACCAGGAAATCACAATACAGGAAACAAGACCAAGGATGGCAGAGTAACCTGGAGAATATCCAAGGAGCATGAGGATGGTAATGACAATGAGTGGAAGAGTATAATACCATTCAGATTTAAATATTTCCCATGCACTATGTTCAGATCTTTCACCGACAATGTTGTTTTTCTTGGCTTCGTAATGAACCATCACAAAAACAGAAAAAAAGTACATCATGGCAGGGAACAGGGCTACCAGCATGATGCGTGAATAGGGAAGCCCGGTAAGTTCTGCCATGATAAAACCGCCTGCACCCATGATGGGTGGCATGAACATGCCACCGATGGAAGCTGCCGGCTCAATACCTCCGGCAATATGGGGTTTGAATCCAGCTTTTTTCATCATTGGAATGGTGAAAGCACCAGTGGACACGGTATTGGCGATCGCACTGCCTGATATGGAACCAAAAAGCCCTGAGGCAATGACAGCAACTTTTGCTGGTCCACCAATTTTATGACCAACCGCAGCGAGTGGAAAATCAATGAAGAATTTTTGAGCGCCACATTTTTCAAGAAAGGCACCAAAGAGAACAAAGAGGAGGATATAAGTGGCAAGGACATTTGCCATGATGCCAAATATTCCATCACTTTTATAAAAGATAGAAGTACAGAGAGCAGGAAAGGTGTCTCCTGCATGGGAGACCAGATCCGGCATGTAATCTCCGTATACTCCATACGCAAGCATAATAACACCAATGACAACAAAGATGTTGCCCACTACACGCCTGGCAAGTTCAATGCCGAGCAAAACACCAATCATGGCTATTCCGGTATCAAGGGGTGTTTCGGCTCCTGTCCGGTAATTGATAGCTTCAAAATTGAATATCCAGTAGCTGATGGTGACAATGGAAAGCACAATGAGGATGTAATCAATTACTCGCCCGATGGTGGATTTGGACTGGTAAAGGAGAAAGACCAGTACATAGGTAACAATTACATATATCCCGCGATGATATTGGGTTGCAGCGGGAGAAATGACAGCAGCATAGGAATAGAATAGAAGAAGACCCACTGCACAGGCATCAAAGAGTATCTGTTCCAGTCTTTTTAAATTGTCATACACGGGGAAACCTCATTGGAAACCTAAGGAATTTACTCAGAAAGCAAAGCAATTTTTCAACAAATGTAACTATTCAGGTGATAGCTGCTAATTTGCCTAACCAGCAAATAAAAAAACGGCAGGACATTTTGCAGTCCTGCCGTTCAGTGACGTCCGGAAAGAATTAAAGCAAGCCTTTTTCTTTCCAGAATTTGATGGCGCCCGGATGCATGGGAGTAACGATTCCGTTTACACCATTTTTGATAGACATATTCTTGAAGGTTTTTTTCTGGCCAACCATGTGGGCGAGACCTTCGTCGGTGAAAATAGCAGTGAGGAGTTTATAAACAACATCGTCAGACACGTCTTTGTTGGCTACCCAAAGAGCAGAGTCCTGGAAAGATGGAGTGGCTGTGTCGACTCCTTTGTAGGTTCCTGCAGGAACAGTGAGTTTTGAGAAGTAAGGGAATTTTTCATAGAAACCTGTAGCGACTGCATCGGCTTCAAGGTCAATGAGAGATATATCATTGGTCTGAGCTGCCATGATAACCGCTCCAGATGGAAATGCGGTGAAGAGCCAGAAAGCATCCAGTTGCTTGTTACCAAATGCAGCTGCGGCATCGTTGTATCCCATGGCGTTACGCTCAACGTTATCCCATACGCCCATGTGAGTGAAAAAAAGTTCGCAGTTGGCAAAAGCGCCTGAACCGGCATTACCAACACCAACTTTTTTACCTGCGAGATCCTTTACGGATTTAATGCCTGAGTCTTTACGAACAACAAGCTGAGCAGGGGCGCCATAGAGATAGGAGACAGCCATAACATTCTCATATTTTTTGGTGTCATTTTTCATCATGCCGTTGGCACCAAGATATACATGACCGGAATAGACTGTGGCAAAATCTGATTTACCTGAGTCTACTTTACGCAAATTCTCAACAGAACCAGCTGAAGATTGGGCTTTAACCGTAAAATCTGCCATTTCTTTTACTGGTTTATAAACCTGGATAGCGTTGGCAACCACCTGAAATGTTCCGCCTGCAGGCCCACCACCAAACACGATACGTTTTTTTGCGTGAGAATCAGCTGCTGTGGCAAATGTCATGACCATACTGAGACAGATCACTGACATCATTCCAAATAATTTATTCATTTTCTTTCCTCCATGGAGAGATTTGACGGGACAGTACGTTTTGTCCCTGAGTTAAAAAAAGACGCGGTATAATTAAATACTACGTACCTGATCAAAATTACATTAAAGTGATATATCTTCATTGTAAGTTATTCATCATCAATATAATACTTTTTAGTGCCTTACTCCTCAAAAGCTGTCATAAAAAAACAGGTAAGCACCCTAAAGAGACAGGGTATAAACTCCGACTCCGAGAAAATGAAAAGCTCGTTTAACGTTAGCAAGTTGGACATACCAACAAGGCACTTATACCCCTCAAGGGGGTACTGAAAAGAGTGTCGGCCTCACTTACTGTTTACCGGTGTTAGCTGAATACTATAAAGAGCTTGATCTTTTTAAACCCTATATGATAGCAAGTCAAACTCAAAATAAAAAACCAGCACCCCATAAAGGGATATCAGTACCTTATCAAAATATTTTTTTTTAAAAAAACAAGAAAATATTCTGTAAGGTACTAACACCGGTAAACGGTAAGTGAGGCCGGCATAAGTGCCTTGGTTATACTTGGAACTTATTCATGTTAAAATATTCTCAAATTTTCTTGTTTTTTATTACAGCTTTTCAGGAGTAAGGCACTAACACCGGTGATGAACGGTAAGCTGGCACTCAGTTCAGTACCCCCTTGAGGGGTATAAGTGCCTTGGTGGTATATTCAAGCTCTTAATTTTAAAAACACTTCCCGTTTTCTTGTTTTTATGATGGCTTTTGAGGAGTAAGGCACTAAAATAGAAAAAGTTTATTCAGTAAAAGTGAAGAGTGCAGTAAGTTTTATTGATGTCTTGCAGGTACTCAGAAATTCTATATATAAGCCGAGGAAGTAATGGTCAGAACAGAAAAAAAGATTATTTTGGCAAATCCGAGAGGTTTTTGTGCCGGTGTCGAGCGAGCAATTTCCACGGTCAAGCTGGCAGTGAAAAAATATGGCGCTCCGATTTACGTCCTGCATGAGATTGTTCATAACAGACACGTTGTACAGGAACTCGAAGCTATGGATGTTGTTTTTGTCGATAATCTGGTCGATGTACGCAGGGAGGCTGTCTGCATATTCAGTGCCCATGGTGTCTCTGTGGCCACAGAGATGCAAGCCAGGACACTTGGCTTGCGCACTATTGATGCAACCTGTCCTCTGGTTAATTCAGTACACAATATGGTGGAGAGGTATCATGCTGATGGCTTTGATATCCTGATCATCGGACATCACAACCATCCAGAGGTGGAAGGGACTGCGGGGCGGGTAGGTGGCAATGTTCATGTTGTAGCGACAGCAGAAGAGGCAAAGACAGTACAGATAAATGATTCTTCCCGTGTTGCGTATGTAACTCAGACCACACTGAGCCAGAATGATATTGGAGAAATACTGGATATTTTGCTTGAACGATTTCCAGAGATCAAAGGGCCAAAATCGAATATCTGTTATGCCACATTAAATCGGCAAAAGGCAGTGAGTGAGCTTGCCCCAAAATGTGATCTTCTGCTTGTTGTTGGTTCTAAAAACAGTTCCAATTCAAACAGGCTTCGAGAAGTTGGAGAACGGGCAGGGATGCGTGGATATCTTATAGATGATGAAACTGATATTGAGATGAAGTGGCTGCAGTCAGTTTCAACCATTTGTATTACTGCAGGCGCTTCAGCTCCTGAACGATTGGTGCAGAGAGTGATAGTATTTTTACAGGAACAGGGGTTTTCTCAGTTTGAAGAAATGAGCGGTAATGAAGAGCGGGTAAGTTTTAAACCGGCGACCCTTGAAAAATGATGGTTTCGAAGCCTACGCTATCTCCGAAACCATCAAAAAAGAAAACACTTTAATTTTTACGCCAAAGCGTTTTTAATTCTCTCCATAGCCGTTTTTACATTTTCATAGGAATTAAAGGCCGAAAGTCTGATGTATCCTTCGCCGCATTTTCCGAAGCCGGCACCCGGTGTGCAGACAACGCCGGCTTTATCCAGAAGCATGTCAAAGAATTCCCAGGAATCGCGCTTTCCTTCAATCCAGATGTAGGGCGAGTTATCACCGCCCACAAAATCATAGCCTAAGTTTTTTATTTCACTTGCTATGAGATCCGCATTTTTCAGGTAACCGGCAACCAGTTCCCGGGTCTGGGCTTTGCCTTCATCGCTGTAGACAGCTTCTGCTGCACGCTGGACAGGATAGGAGACGCCGTTAAACTTTGTGCAGTGGCGACGGTTCCAGAGCGGGTGAATGAGTTGCTTTCCACCTTTAGAGTCAAAGGCCGCACATTCTTTGGGAACTACTGTGTAGGCGCAACGTGTTCCTGTAAATCCTGCATTTTTAGAGAAAGAGCGGAATTCAATAGCAACGTCTCTGGCACCTTCCACTTCGTAAATTGATTTAGGCAGAGATTCATCACGAATAAAAGCTTCATAAGCTGCATCAAAAAGAATCAGGGCCTTATTTTCCTTTGCGTAATCCACCCAGGTTTTCAGTTCTGTTTTTGTGATGGTCGATCCTGTGGGATTGTTTGGAAAGCAGAGATAAATGAGATCAGGCTTCTCAGTTGGCAAGCCTGGTACATAGTTGTTTGCTTTTGTTGAATCAAGGTAGATGATTCCCTGGTACCTGCCATCTGCAAAGTCTCCTGTGCGTCCAGCCATGACATTGGTATCCAGATAAACAGGGTAGACCGGATCAGGCAGGGCAATTTTTGCATCAGTAGTGAATAGTTCCTGAATATTTCCGGTATCACATTTCGCACCATCGCTCACAAAAATTTCGTCTGCTGAGATATCAGCGCCACGGGATTGGAAGTCATTTTCAGCAATAGCCTCACGCAGGAAATCATACCCCTGCTCAGGGCCGTACCCGCGGAAACTGGAATCTGTTGCCATCTCATCAATGGCCTTATGGAAGGCATCGGTACATGCTGCGGGAAGGGCTCGGGTTACATCGCCGATTCCAAGCCGGATGATTTCTTTGTCTGGATTGCTTTTTTGAAATTCGCCAACCTTTTTGGCAATGTTGGAAAAGAGATAGGAAGCCTGAAGTTTCAGGTAATGTTCATTGATTTTGATCATGGGATTATTGCCTCAAGTTTTTTATAAATCCATCTTGGATTGTAGCTGTTTACAGGTTCATCAATTATAGTGCAGAAAAATATACTGGAAAGAACTCGCTGTCAACGCCAACGGAATATAAAAATAGAAAAAGGAAATATGATGTCTGAGCAAAAGCATCCTACGATTTATCGAAAAGACTACCAGGTTCCCTCTTACTTCATTGATGAAATTTTTCTCGATTTTCTCCTTGGTGAAGAAGATTGTGTGGTGAATGTTAAAACTGTTTTCCGTAAGAATTCTGATTCTGAAGTTGGAAATAGTGATGTTTTTCTAAATGGTCAGGAGCTTGAACTTCTTACAATTGCAGTAAATGGGGCTGAGCTGGCAAGTGCCCAGTACAAAACCGATGGAGATGGCTTGACCCTTCTCCAGATGCCGGATGAGTTTGTGCTTGAGGTGAGTACCAGGATTTATCCTGATAAAAATACTGCCCTTGAAGGACTGTACCGTTCCAGTGGGAACTTCTGCACTCAGTGTGAAGCAGAAGGCTTTCGGAAGATCACCTACTATCTTGACAGGCCTGATGTCATGGCCCGTTTCACCACTCGTATTGAGGCGGATAAGAAAAGTTGTCCGGTCTTACTTTCCAACGGTAACCTTGTGGAAGAGGGGGATCTTGCAGAGGGACGACACTTTGCAGTGTGGGAAGATCCTTTTCCAAAACCCTGCTATCTGTTTGCTCTGGTTGCCGGGGATCTTGTTTATCTGCAGGATACATTTGTCACCAGATCCGGTCGAGCCATTGATTTACGAATCTATGTGCAGGCAAGAAACCGTGATAAATGCAGTCATGCCATGATTTCACTCAAAAAGAGCATGCAATGGGACGAAGAGGTTTTTGGCCTTGAGTACGATCTGAATAGATTTATGATAGTGGCAGTGGATGATTTTAATATGGGTGCCATGGAAAATAAGGGACTCAATGTTTTTAACTCCAAATATGTACTGGCCAGTCAGAACACAGCCACTGATCAGGATTATCTTGGCATTGAAGGCGTCATAGGCCACGAGTATTTTCACAACTGGACAGGCAACAGGGTGACCTGCCGGGACTGGTTCCAGCTGAGCCTCAAAGAAGGCCTCACTGTTTTTCGTGATCAGGAGTTTTCCGGGGACATGAATTCCCGTGCTGTCAAGCGTATTGAAGAGGTGAGAGTCTTGCGCAGTTTTCAGTTTCGTGAAGATGCCGGGCCCATGGCTCATCCGGTGCGCCCGGATTCCTACGTGGAGATTAATAACTTTTATACTGTTACCGTCTACAATAAAGGTGCGGAAGTTATTCGCATGATGCACACCCTGCTGGGTGCTGAGAATTTCCGTAAGGGAATAGATTTGTATTTTAAACGTCATGACGGGCAGGCTGTAACCTGTGATGATTTTGCTGCTGCCATGGCGGCGGCTTCAGGAGTTGATCTTGATCAGTTTAAACTCTGGTACAGTCAGTCAGGAACTCCTGAACTTGAGGTGACGGAGGAGTGGGATAAGAATACAAAGGAATACAGATTGAAAATTACCCAGATCTGTCGTCCAACACCCGGGCAGGAGAGTAAAAAAGCATTTCATATTCCGCTTGCCTTTGGTCTGCTTGATTCCACCGGGAAGGATATGGATACCGGCAATACCCTGCTGGAACTTCGTTCTGATGAGGAGAGTTTTATCATTAACAATGTTTCTGAAAAGCCGGTTCTCTCCCTGCTTCGTGGTTTTTCTGCCCCTGTAAAAGTGAATCCCTGGCAGGAACGTGATCAGATTGCATTTCTCATGGCCAATGATTCGGATTCTTTTAACCGCTGGGATGCTGCATTTCGTCTGAGTGAATCTGTTCTCCTTGAAGTTACGACAATGCTACAAAAAGGAGAACAGCCTGTTGTTGACCCACTTTTTGTGGATGCTGTGAAACAGATCCTTGATGATACCAAGGGTGATAAATCACTCCTTGGTATGGCACTCACCCTGCCTGAAGAAAATTATCTTGCTCAGCAGATGAAGGTGATTGATCCTGATAATCTGCATCGTGCAAGAGAATGTGTGCGCCAGGAACTGGCAACTACGCTTGAAACAGAGTTTAGAAAAGTGTGGGAAGAAAATCGCGCTCAGGGTGAATATCAATTAACACCTGAGGCCATGGGGCAGAGACGACTGAAAAATGTTTGTCTTTCTTATTTACTGGCAGGAGAGTTACCTGATAGCTCTGCTGTGGAGCTGGCACTGAAACAGTACCATGATGGTGACAACATGACCGATGTCATGGCCGTACTGGCAGCCTTGGCTCATTGTGATATTTCCGAACGTCAGGAATTGCTTGATGATTTTTATGGGAAATGGAAGACAGATGTACTGGTTATGGATAAGTGGCTCATTCTGCAGGCAACTTCAAGTTTACCATCAACACTTGCATCGGTTCAGGAACTCATGAATCATCCCGCTTTTTCCATGTCAAATCCTAATAAAGTACGTTCATTGATTGGAGCATTTGGTTCCAATCATGTCTGCTTCCATAGTGACAACGGGGAAGGGTATCAGTTTCTGGCCGATCAGATTCTTGACCTTGATTCCCGCAATCCCCAGATTGCATCCCGTTTGACCACACCGTTTTCCGCCTGGAAGCGTTATGATGAAGTGCGCCAGGAATTAATAAAAAAGCAGCTGCAGCGCATTGCAGATACAAAGGGGCTTTCAGGAGATGTATTTGAAATGGTACGTAGAAGTCTGGACGCTTGAGTTAGGAACGGAGCGCAAATAACTTGAACATCTCGCATCTTGTCTTCAGGCCATCTTTGGCCGATCATCAATCACAAAGTCCTCAACGTAGCCCGCTACGCCTGCGGCTTTGCTCAATCAGATCGGTCAAACATGACCTAAATCCAAGCGCGATTTTGTTCAAGTTATTAACGCTCCGTTCCTTAGTCGCGTCTGTGGCAAAATAAACAGCGACGGGTATTCGGTGTACTGTCTTTATGGATTTCGACAACGTCTTCAGGAGAATGACATTCTATGCATAGTTTTCCTGCGGTTTTTTTCTTCATGTTAAAGAAGCGATTATGGTCATCATCGTGTGGTAGAGAAGGTGTCGTTACTTCCGGGGCTTTGGACAGAAAAAGGAGAATTCCGACTAAGGTAGCTACAAATGTAATATTGATATAAATTGATGTTTTCTTTTTTGCAGTGTGCATAATATTGTTTATGTGTGTGAGTAGTTATACTGCCATTTCAAGTTTGCGGAATTTGATCATACCTGATCGAAGCCCCAGTGTCACCAGTTCTGCAAGTACGGAATTTAAAATTCCACTTTTGGCACTGATCTGTATCATTTTGCTGTGTCTATCATGGTTACGAATAAGAGCATCCATGGTTTTACTGTTGTGATTCGGATTTATAATGGTTTGGGCAACATGTTCGCCGGAAATTATGGCGGGGTAGATTCCTTCGCCAGTCAACCCGGATGCAAGACCTGCGGCATCGCCAATGAGAAAAATACGGCCAAAATGCCAACCCTGAAAATCGTAGTTGATATATTCAGCTTTTGCCGATTGTTTCTCAAGGTTGAAATTTTGCAGTTTGGCCCACTTGAGAAGACTTTTCTTTAATCTTCCAGGGCTCATGGTTTTCCGGGCAGCATATGCGCCAATGGAGACAGTATCAGTGTGCGGAAAAATCCAGGCATAGCCGTTTCCAAAGAGATGATTGCTTAGGTGCCACTCCATCTTTGCTGCATCACCCGGAACCTGATAGTTTATGCCTATACCCAGTTGTTTGCTCTTCAGTCCCAGAAATCTTCGCACAAGAGAACTTGATCCGTCTGCACCCACCAGATAGTCAAAGGTGATTTTTTCCTGTGTTGTATCGTCTTTATTTTGAACAAGTACTGCACCGTCTAATATTTGACGCACCACAACTCCTGTACGTAGTTCTGCTCCGGATTCCATTGCCTGGCCAGCCATATATTGACCAAGTTTTTCACGATTTACCGTGGCAATGATGGGTACCTTTTCTTGAATACACACCTTCTGCCAGGGAGTACAAATATGCTGCTTTGGAAATGATTTTTCGGCAATAATTTTTGGAACTCTGCTGATCAGGCCACTCCAGGTAATGCCACCAGCACATACCTTGGGACCGATGACTTTTTTACGTTCGAGTACCAGCGTCTGGATTCCCTGCCGGGCAAGAAGTCTGGCACAGGCAAGGCCTCCTGGTCCTGCACCGATGATAAGGGTGTGAATATGCATGGTTTTAAAAAGGCGCGTTTAAGTTTTGTGTCATTTCAAGGTTGTTGCGTACAAATCCCAGTGGATCAACGAGATGAACGCTTTCATGGCTAGCAATATTGTTCCAATTAATGGAGGTTGTGTCTAGCGTGTTCTCTAGCCATGCCATACTTAAATGAAGATGTGGAGGAACAGGCGATAGACCAGGAACTTCCGCAATAACACCAATGGGCATGTCTCTGGCAATTTTTTTTGGTAATTTGTCATTGATTGCAATGTGGGCATAGAGGGAATAAAGAGTTTTTGAGTTTTGTTGAAATTGCTCATGTTGAATATACAGAGTTTGTCCAAGAAAATCTTGATGATCGCGTACAATGATTCCATCAAAAATAGCTGGAATCATTGTGCCGGGCGGGAAAAGATGTTGCTTTCCTGTACTGGTAAGGTAATAGACGAAATCCAATCCTTCATGTGGGCATGAGCGTTTTTTGGTTCTGTTCCACCACTGACATGAATCGGAGAAAAGCATACCATCATGAAAAACCCAGCATTGTAATGTGTCCAGATTGTTGCAGTCCTGTAAGGTGCGAAGAAAGCAATCTTTATCAAGTTGCGAGTTGGTAATGATTGTCTTGTGGTTTGTTTCAGGTTCCAACAGCAAAGGTTCTCATTAGTGCCTTACTCCTGAAAAGCTGTAATAAAAAACAAGAAAATTTGAGAGTATTTTAACATGAATAAGTTCCAAGTATAACCAAGGCAATTATACCCCTCGAGGGGGTACTGAAATGAGTGCCGGCTTCACTTACCGTTTACCGGTGTTAGTTCTGCTCGTCATACAGCTCTGCGGTGTATCGGGTCAGAAAGTGTGAAATATTTTTGAGCCTTGTTAAAGGATGCTCAATAATTTGTCGTAATTTCAAAAAACATAAATTGCCAGAAAACATGTCAAAATTTTTGGGACGGAGTACTAGGAGCTTGTCCGAGAATAGGCATTTTGTTCAAAATCGAGAAATTTTCTAAAAATAAGCACAGCCATATATTTGATATTGCGAGCATTATTTTTTGACAATTTTGAAGAGTTTGGGCAAAAGGGCATTCTCGGACAGCCTCCTAGCCCAAAAGTGATGCCTTTACATACTCCTTGTTCATGATGGCAATATTTCTGATTGAGATTCCTTTAGGACATACTGCCTCACATTCCCGTTCATTGGTGCAGTTTCCAAATCCCTCTTTATCCATTACTGTTACCATTGCCATGGCACGTTCTTTCCGTTCCGGCTGACCCTGGGGCAGGAGACTGAGCTGGGAAATCTTTGCTCCGCTAAAGAGCATGGCCGCACCATTTGGACAGCTTGCAACACAGGCCCCACAACCAATACAGGAAGCAGCATCCATGGCAAGCTCTGCAGTAGCCGAAGGGATGGGGATAGCATTGCCGTCAGGTGTCCCACCGGTATTTACAGAGACATAGCCACCCGCCTGGATAACTCTGTCGAGTGCGCTGCGGTCGGTTATTAAATCTTTCATTATGGGGAAGGCACGAGAACGAAAAGGCTCAATAACAAGCGTGTCTCCGCTGTTAAAATGCCGCATATGCAGTTGGCAGAGCGTGGTTTCCGGTTCCGGGCCATGGGCAATGCCATTAATAACGGCTCCGCACATACCGCAGATACCTTCCCGACAGTCATGATCAAATGCAACAGGATCCCGGCCTTCCCGGGTAAGATTTTCATTCAGGACATCCAGCATTTCCAAAAATGACATATCCGTGGAAATGTTTTGCAGGGTGTAGGTTTCAAAATCACCCGTGGCCTTGCTGTCTTTTTGACGCCAGATTTCAAGGCTAATGTCAATACTCTTTGTAATCATGGTAAGGTCTCTATTATTTGTAACTTCTCTGGCTGGGGGTAACATTTTCAAAGCTCAGTTCTTCCTTGTGAAGTATTGGCTCTTTTTTTGTTCCCTGGTACTCCCAGACTGCCACATGGCTGTAATTGATGTCATCGCGCCTGGCCTCATTTTCTTCGGTCTGGCTCTCTTCGCGCAGATGGCAGCCACAGGATTCCTCACGGGCCAGCGCATCCCGAATCATGATTTCGGCAAACTCCAGAAAATCGGCCAGTCGTCCGGCCCGTTCAAGTGACTGATTGAGTTCTTCTCCAGTGCCTGGAATATAGACATGTTTCCAGAATTTTTCCTGTATTGCAGGGAGCTCTGTCAATGCTTTTTCAAGTCCTTTCTTATCTCTGGCCATACCGCAATGATCCCAGAGCAGGAGCCCAAGTTCCTTGTGTATTTCATCAACAGTAAGTTTTCCTTCAGGACCACCTTCACTGCTTTGCAGGAGTTTTGCGATACGATTCTGAACCTGTTTCTCTGCATCCTGGAACTGTGGATGGTCAGCGTCCACTGCTTCCATATTTGTGGACCCAAGATAGTTGGCAATGGTGGTACCAATAATAAAATACCCGTCTGCAAGCCCCTGCATAAGAGCACTGGCACCTAAACGATTAGCGCCATGATCTGAAAAATTACATTCACCAATGGCAAACAGACCCGGGATTGTGGTCATCAGGTTATAATCCACCCATAGCCCGCCCATTGTGTAATGAACAGCAGGGTAGATCATCATTGGCTCATGCAGTGGGTTGGAATCAGTAATTTTTTCATACATCTGAAACAGATTGCCATATTTTTTGAGGATGGTGGCTTCGCCATCACGGCGAATGGCCTCGGCAAAGTCCAGATACACGGCCAGGTGAGTAGAACCCACTCCTTTTCCGGCATCACATTGTTCTTTGGCATTGCGGGATGCCACATCACGTGGAACAAGATTGCCGAAGCTGGGATATTTGTTCTCCAGATAGTAATCACGTTCGTCCTCAGGAATTGAAGCTGGTTTTCTTGTATCACCTGGTTTTTCAGGAACCCAAACCCTGCCGTCATTACGCAGACTTTCACTCATCAGTGTCAGTTTGGACTGATAACTGCCATGAACCGGAATACAGGTGGGATGGATCTGGACAAAACAGGGATTGGCAAAGCCTGCACCTTTTCTATGGGCTCGCCATGCAGCCGTTACATTTGATGCCATGGCATTAGTGGAAAGAAAATAAGCATTCCCATAACCGCCAGTGGCAAGAATTACTACGTCTGCGGAATGGCTGGTAAGTTTTCCACTGATAATATCCCGGGTGACAATCCCACGGGCTGTACCATCAACAAGCACCAGTTCCATCATTTCCTGCCTGGTATGCATGGTGACTTTACCAGCCTTTATCTGGCGGGACAGGGCAGAGTATGCGCCAAGCAAGAGTTGCTGGCCGGTCTGCCCTCGTGCGTAGAAGGTCCTTGAAACCTGCGCACCACCAAAAGATCGATTGGCAAGGGTGCCACCATATTCACGGGCAAAAGGAACGCCCTGGGCAACGCATTGATCAATTATATTATTACTGACCTGTGCCAGCCTGTATACATTGGCCTCGCGGGAGCGGAAATCCCCGCCTTTAATAGTGTCATAAAAGAGACGCTGGATGGAGTCACCATCATTCTGGTAATTTTTCGCAGCATTGATTCCACCCTGAGCAGCAATGGAGTGTGCACGCCTGGGGCTGTCTTGAATGCAAAAAGTACTTACCTCATATCCCTGTTCAGCAAGCGTTGCAGATGCAGACGCGCCAGCCAGTCCTGTGCCAACAACTATAGCTTTGTATTTGCGGCGATTGGCAGGGTTGACCAGTTTGGATGAAAAACGATGATTGTCCCATTTGTCGGCTAAAGGGCCTTCGGGGACATTGGATTTAAGTTCCATGGGTATACCTGTTTTCTGTTTATTGCCCTGTTTCAAAAAGAAAAAGAAGGGGGATGGCACTGAATATGAGGAGAAAAAAGACGGGAACAATATAAGTTAAACGACTTATCAGCTCAGTGTAACGGGGATGATTCACTCCAAAAGTCTGCAGCATTGACCAGAAACCGTGGCTCAGGTGCAGAGCAAGTACGCAAAAAGCAATGATGTAGAACATGGAAACAAAGAATGAGCTGAACAGTTCGCTGATGGTGGTACCTATCTTTCCATGATCCCCAAAGGAAACAACGGCGGTGTGGGTCAGAACAAATAACAGAATAAAGAGTCCGCTATAGATCATGGTGCGGGAAGCCAGGGAGTTTTTAACAGCCCTTGTTTGAATTTTGTATCCTTGGCCTCTGGCTTTACGATTTTGCAGGAAGAGCAAACTTCCTGTTATGGCATGTACTGCAAAAACCAGAAACAGTCCTGTGCTGAAAATAGAAACAATCAGGGGATGGGCGTGTAATTGGTCCGCATAGGCCTGAAACAGGGCAACACTTAAGAAAAGAGTCGCATTGCCGGCTGCATGGCTGCAAAGAAAAAGAATCAGGAGACAGCCGGTAGCTGCCATTATTATTTTCTTTCCAATGGATGATTTGAAAAAATCTATAAACCACATAATTCTGAACCAGAAGTTAAAGGAACAAGTTGAATGACTCTCAATGTGGCGATTGTAAAAGAATTTGAAAAAAATGAATAGCCTTCATTTCAAGTTGTACGATAATTTTTCAGGTGCTATGGTTGCGCAGGAATTTTAAAATGCACTATCGTACTAAGGGCTCGGTAAACGGTAAGTGAGGCCGGCACTCATTTCAGTACCCCCTCGAGGGGTATAAGTACCTTGTTGGTATGTCCAACTTGCTAATGTTAAGGGAACTTTTCATTTTCTCGGAGTCTACGCTTACCTGTTTTTTATAACAGCTTTTGAGGAGTAAGGCACTGATATGGTTGACACCTGTAACACACTGAAATAACAGTAAGTAAAAAATGTGTCAAACGTCAGGTTTTATGGCTGACAGATTCTAGAAATCTTACGGGTGTCAGCCATGAAGTCTAACTTGTAACAAAAAGAGGATGAGACGATGAAATACAAAGGGATTATCTTTGATCTGGACGGAACGCTGCTGGACACCCTTGAAGATCTTGCTGATGCCGCCAACGCAACTCTTGAACATTTCAGCTTTCCTGTTCACCCAGAGGATAGCTATCGATATTTCGTTGGGGAAGGTTTGAAAACATTGATGCAACGGATTGTACCGGGAACCAATGCAACTGACGATGAGTTGAACGGATATATGAAAAAGTTTGGCGAAATTTACAGCCAGAACTGGAACGTGCATTCTGCTCCATATAAGGGTATTTCTGAAATGATTGCTTCTCTTTCCGCTGCTGGTTTGCAACTTGCAGTGTTATCCAATAAACCCCATGGATTTACGGAAATATGTGTGGAAACTTTTTTTCCAGAGAATCCTTTTGTGTATGTTTACGGACAGCGGGAAGGCGTTCCCAAAAAGCCAGATCCTGCAGGCGCTCTTGAGCTTGCTGAAAAAATGGGGCTTGGTGTGGAGGAAATCCTGTATGTGGGAGATACTGCCACAGATATGAAGACTGGAAACAGTGCAGGAATGAAGACCATTGGAGTGGAATGGGGGTTTCGGGAACGTACTGAACTTGAAGAGAATAATGCCTGGAGAATTGTATCAACTCCAACTGAGGTAGTTTCGTATGCCGTTTAATCCCGCTGATTTTACTCCTGTTTTACAATACGCAGCACCTCCGGTCATTGGTGCATTTATTGGTTATCTTACCAATAAGGTTGCCATCAAAATGTTGTTCAGGCCGCTTACTGCCAGGCATCTTTTTGGAGTCCGTATTCCCATGACTCCTGGCGTGATTCCGTCTAAACGTGGCGACCTTGCCATTAATATCGGTGAAATGGTGGGAAGTCATCTGCTGACCAGTAAGGAAATCAGCAAGGCTCTTGAAAAGAAGAGTTTTCAAAAAACCCTGTACGATCTTATTGAGAGCAGGGGAGAAAGTCTGCTGCAAAAGGATTTTGGCCCTGTTAGTGAAATTGTTCCTGAAAAGTATCAAAGTTATTATCAGGTGGCGGTTCATGCAATTGCGGATCAGTCGCAAAAGGCCATTCATTCATTCATTGATTCAGAATCCTTCACAAAAATTCTGGGCGATTCCATAGATGAACAGTTTGATCGTTTGCTGACCATTGATCTGCAAACTTTTTTGCCAGGATCTGATAGAGAGACTGCTTACAGATTTCTGGAAAAAAGTCTGGGCCGGATGCTTGCCAGTCCGGCCATGGAAGACTGGGTGGAAAGCTTTGTGCAGCAGAAGGTATATGCAGCGATGCAGCAGGAAAAGAGTTTAAGCGATATTTTGCCAGAATCTTTGCAGGAGCTGATTGTGCTCAGCATTGAACGTCAGACCCCGCTTCTTCTCTCAAAACTTGCAGGTATTATTTCTGGACCTGAAATCAGAGATCGTATTGTTGCAGGAGTGTGTGAGGGAGTGGATTCTTTTGTCGCAGGGATGGGGCCGATGGCAGCTCTTGCCAGTGGTTTCCTGACGCCGAAAGTTGTGGAAGGCAAGGTGAGAGAATACCTTGAGGAAAAAGAAGAAGATATTGTCAGCTGGCTGCAAAATGATGAAGTACAGAGCCGGGTGGCTCAAGCCCTTCGTGAACGCAGTGTGGAGATGCTTGGAACTCCCCTTGCAAAAATGGTCGGGGATGATCATGATGAAATGATAGAGGGATTTTGTACGAAGCTCAGTCGTCAGTTGTCTGCTCTTTTACAGGAGCCTGAAACCACCAGTGCATTTGCTTCTATGATCCGTGATAATATCGAAACGCACATAGATGGCGGCAAACTGCCACTCGGTGAAATCCTTTTTGATTTAATGGGAGAAGATGGTGTTACACGAGGAAGGAATTGGTTGAAAGAGGAACTGTTTTCAATCCTTGAAGCTGAAAAAACCAGAAAGACTTTGGGGTCCATGGTGGAAGGCCTGCTGAATAATTTACTTGAGCAACGTGTTGGAAAAATATCGCGACTTCTTCCGGCAGGTGTCAGGGAAGGGATTTACGATTCTCTACGACGAGTGTCTTCGGATATGCTGGCTGTTGAAGTTCCGGGCCTGGTGGATTCCCTTAATATTCAGCAGATCGTGAAAGAAAAGGTCAATTCATTGGACCTTATGCGTTTGGAACGGCTTCTGCTTTCAATTATGGAAGAACAATTCAAGTATATTAATCTTTTCGGGGCATTACTTGGGTTTTTGCTTGGATGTTTGAACTTGTTTTTTTTGAATGTTCTGTGATCGGAAGGATAGGTGGATTTCAAATAGTTATTAACACCGGTAAACGGTAAGGTAAGCCGGCACTCATTTCAGTACCCCCTCGAGGGGTATAAGTGCCTTGATTGTACCAAGTAACGTATTCATTTTAAAATACTCTCAAGTTTTCTCGGAGTCGGAGTTTATACCCTGGTTCTTTAGGGTGCTTACCTGTTTTTTATTACAGCTTTTCAGGAGTAAGGCACTGATTTATGAATATCGCAATAAGAATTGTTAACCGATTACCTGATGAACAAACATCGGCAAAGTCACAGTAACATCACCTTGAAAGAAATAATCAGTCTTTTTACCGTCTTCTGAGTCCCCTGAACTCAGAACTGTACATTCTTTATTAAATTCATAAATCAGAGCACCATTCTGTTTTGCTATTAACGGCAATTCGGCAGCTGGATACACCTGCGCAGAAGTTCCAATGACCATCAATAGATCACACTCAGAAATCAAATTATGGATTTCATCCATACTCCTCACAGCTTCACCGAACAGAACAACATTAGGTTTTAATGGAAACCCGCAATTTTCACACTGAGGGATGTTTTCTGACTGATAATGCTCTGCCCTTACTGGTGTCAGATTTCCACACTGAACACATTGAAGGTGCTGATGGTCGCCATGAATTTCAAGCACATTTTTGCTACCAGCGAGTTGATGAAGATTGTCAACATTTTGAGTAATGATACCGTTTAAGAGGGTGGCCTCTTCCAGGTTAGCAAGAGCATTGTGTGCTGGGTTTGGTTTTTTGTGGAGTATGATTTTTCCCATAGCACGATAGAGTTCCCATGCTTTTATGGGGTTGCGCATAAAAATTTCAAGAGTGGCATATTCATCCGGTGAATAAACTGTCCACAGACCACCTGTGCTACGAAAATCAGGGATGCCACTTCCTACAGACACGCCTGCTCCAGTTAATGCAACTGGGTTTGCTGCTAATCTGAGTTGAGCTACCGCTTCGGCAAGATATTGTTTGTTTGCGTTTGGGAGGAACGTAATCATTGTTATAGCATCTTTTCAGAGGGGGGCTTGAAAACTATTTACATGTACCTGACACAGCCAACCCTTCCCATTTTCGTCATCTTGTATTTAAACATAGGAGTTGACAGGGGAGGTATGTTGATTTTGGCAGGAGGGAAATTTGTTACGTATATTCAATGGCTATTGATGGTGGGTGTGGCAATAAAAAAAGGCAGAATCAATTTAATGATCCTGCCTTCCGGGGTTTTAGTACCTTACTCC
>JAYEOK010000018.1:0-5978 GCA_034722915.1 Thermodesulfobacteriota bacterium
GCTTTTCCCCTTCTGCGGTTCGACATTCCTCGGAGTCTTCGCTTACCTGTTCGATATTCGATATTCGTCCTTTAATGTTCGGTATTCATTTTTTAAGCTTCGTAAAAAATGAAAATTCCTATGCTATTGAACTTAGCGCCCTTTGGGCGGGTTTAAAAAAGAGAATGTTGAATATCGAACAAGGAATATCGAATATCGATCGGAATAAAAGACGAAAGATCAAGGGCCTTTCCCCTTCTGCGGTTCGACATTCCTCGGAGTCTTCGCTTACCTGTTCGATATTCGATATTCGTCCTTTAATGTTCGGTATTCATTTTTTAAGCTTCGTAAAAAATGAAAATTCCTATGCTATCAAGTTATTAACGCTCCGTTCCTTAATTTATTTTTGAGTGCCCCCTTTACCAGACGGCGCGCATACCCTCCTGTTTTCTCAGGCTGTCGATCCTTCTTTCCAGATCAGTCCTCCATTCAGCATGAATTCTGGCAGCAGACGGTGCAATAAGTTCCGGAAGTCCATACACAAGTCTATCTGAAGCACGACTGGCCTCAATCACGGCCTCAATTGAGCGTGCACCAAACTTATAACGGCTGAGTAAAAGACGTAGCAGAAGGCCGGAAGTTTTACGCGCTGCCTTCTTCCAATGGGTGTCCATCTGGTGAGCAATAATAAAAGCACGTTTTAATAAAATCCTGCGAAGTTCCTCAAGGTCATCACTTGTTGCTGAATCACGAAGAAGAATATCAGGGATTTCAATACCATCAATGTCGAGAACCACTCGTAAACGACTCATGAAATCCGGAATTTTAAGGGTCTTCATCATGGCAAGCGCTTCCGTATCAGTTGGATCCAGCAGCTTCTCCATCCCCCTCCAGCTTGCCTTGACACCACCGGCAAAGACAAAAATTGCCCGACCAATAAAATGTGGAATACCGTTCACATATGTAACACCATCCTGCATTGAGGGAAGAAAATACCTGAGATAACCAAATTCGTGTCCATCATAACGGCAATCAAATTCGTCCCAGAAAACAATGGGAACCTTGCCCCTTGCTACTGCTGCACGAACCGGCTCAATGGCAGAGTTAATTTCATCAGGGGAAGCAAACTGGGTCAGATTGAACTCAAAAAAGTCAAAGGGATCTCCTTCAAACCTTTCCGAAATAACGCGGGCCACCTCCTTTACCGCAAAGGATTTTCCTGATCCCGGAGGACCAAAAACCCCGAGACAGAGAGGACGGAGGACACTTTCCTTTGAGACATAGGAGTCCATTACATTCTGCAGGGTGATAACCGGATCGATTTCAGCTGGATCCGTAGTTCTCAGATGGCCGACCTGAAAAATGGGCAGATCCCCAAAACCATTTTTCCGATTCACTTCTTCTTTCAGATCATGAAGAACTGAGACGATTTCATCCATGTAGCCATGGGATCCTCCGTGTGCTGCACTGTCCATGGCTGGAGATGGCTTACGAAAACAGAAGAAACTCCTTAGAGCCCGTTTTTTTTCCTCAGACCATACCTGAGAGGCAACAAGATTGAGAATTGCCTCAAAATCAGCAGACAGAGGCGGAAGCTCGAAAAAGGCTGGATCAGGCCCCCTGTCAACATAAGAACAGGCATAACCACCTGGAAAGCTTTTAGCAAAATCCAGGTTTGGAAATTCAAGAGTTTCCTTGAAATAGTAGCCGTGGTTGTAGAGAAGCTCCCAATTATTCAGAACCCTCTTTGAAAAATCAAAAAAATAATTCCTGCTGAAATTAAACTCACCAAAACGCAGGGTGTCCATGGCCAGCATGGCAGGAAGCAGGGTGTCGTAACAGGGCACAGAACCACGCTGACGCGGTGAACTCTTCTCAGGCAGACAGCCCTTACGATGTCTGAAAAAAACAGCATCCGGGCCAATATAGAGAACACCGTGTGGAAACATCTCCACCACAATATGGCAGCGAAATCGTGAACTGCGGTTATCCCAGAGGCCGACCTCATCCGTCCGAAGAGCCCGCAGACACATGGCAACGATGGTTTCCCAGTTTACAGAACAATCCATTTCCATCCTGGTGGTTTCAAGATCTGAAAGCCTGCAGAACAGGATAAATCGTTCACCCAGTAATTTTGCCCAATGCCCCCAGTGAGCCACGCTGATCCCCATGGCAATGGCCCAGAGATCCGGATTACGATCAAGATCTTCCTGGCCGAATTCCGGTGGATGGCCGGAATCATCGACTATAATCAATCCGTTATTGCCAGTGAATATATCCCTGTTGGAATCATCCACCACAAAATCTTCTGCTGTGCTGGATCTACCGCCGGCAGGCAAGTACTGGTTGACCATAAACCATCCATGATCAGCCCGCCCCACATCGAGATTTCGATATTTTCTGAATATCTGAAAAACATCCTTCTGCTCTCCATAGGTTACAGAATGAATCCTGGGGTTCAGATCAGATTCTGACACATAGGCGGTAATCCAGGTCAGCAGCTGCTCCAGTCGACCATATTCCACTGATACATCACCAGCCATGAGCTCAATGTGATCACCGGGATTATACCCATAGGCTGGAAGATTCCCTTCTTCAAGTAAACTAACCTGTTTAATCGGTAAATTACGAATTTTGACATTGGATCCGAGCAGAGTCACTTTTTGCTTGCATTCAGACATAGTTATTCATACCAGTGGTTGTAAAACAGATAATGCAAAACGCACAATGGGAGGCAAAGCCTCCCATTGTGCACTCATTTATCAGACAAGAAATAATTCTGTCTTCAAAATTTTTCCTACAAGAGGCCTGATTTATCCAGGGCAATCACAGCCCCTTTATAGGATATAACAATAACGGCCACATATCCGAGCAACATTAATGTAGTCATGAATTTCTCCTTATTTTCTAACTGTAGAGGTCATACATCAGTAGGCTTCATGATCCAATGCATCTTCCGTTGATATCTTCTGCGCATCCATCTTTTTCCAGAGATAGGCAATATACGCAAGGACAGCCGGAACAGCTAAAGCCACATAAGTCATAACCATCAGGGTATACCTGCTTGACGAGGCATTATAGATGGTGAGACTCGACTGCAGATCGTAGGTTGATGGATAAAAAGCAGTGGAATTAAATGCGGGCAGACACAGCACACACAACCCAACAAGCACTGTTCCCAGTCCTGCAGGCCAGATTCCTTTAACACTTCCCTTGAATGCGCCAAGCATCACACCCCAGATTACCAGTCCAAGTCCACCAAGAAGCATGACAAGAAGATGGGGAAGGGCAAGGAGATTAAAGAAATATTTAAAAGAAACCATGGAAACCACACCATCCTCATCCACGCCAAATCCTTTTCTTAACAGGATTGAGACCACGACATACAGCAGGAAGGGAAGCGAACAGACAAAGCTTGTCCGTACCGCTTTTCGCAATCTTGGCTCCATGTCGGGAACAGCATCCAGATCAAGATTATTGAGGAGATAGAGTGCGCCAAGTACTCGGGCGTTAAACACCAGAAAGAGCCCAAGGGACAGGTTGAAAAGTGAAAAAGCAGCTTCCAGCCCACGAAGATTCACACCACCCAGAGTATATTGCCAGGTAACCTGATTCATGTCATTGAGTGAAAAAGCGGATCCGGTATAAAAGGTTCCTACTGCGGCGCCAATGAGCAACACACCGACAAAGCCGTTAATGAACATAAACAGCTCATAGGTTTTTGCGCCCCAGACATTGCCGGGTTTTGTTCGATACTCATAACTCACAGCCTGAATAACAAAGGTAAAAAGAATGAGTATCCACACCCAGTAGGCACCGCCAAAACTTGTGGAGTAAAATTTGGGAAACGAAGCAAAAAGAGCGCCGCCAAACAGGACAAGGGTAGTAAAGGGAAGTTCCCATTTGCGCCCAAGAGAATTCACCACAAATGCACTTTCAGTGTCACTCTTTGCCACCTGCCAAAGCAGCGTCTGGCCACCCTGAACAAACGTAAGAAAGAGAAAAAGTGCACCCACAACAGAGCAGATAACCCACCAGAGTTGCTGCAAGGTTATATAATCTAAATTTGATATCATTTTCAGTGGCCCTCCGGTCCGGCTGCAATCTGTTTCAACATAATTGATATTTCAGCAATCAAAAGCAGAGTAAAAACCACTGCAAACATTGCAAATGTGATCTGGACAGCAGTAGTAGAAAGGTTAGTTGTTGCGATTTTCACCGGCATGAGCCCCTGAATAGCCCAGGGCTGACGACCAACTTCCGCTGTAACCCAACCTGCCTGCTGAGCAAGAAGCCCAAGAAGCCCTGTAAAAAGACCAACTGGGAGCAGCCAACGCTTCTCTGTCACTGTCCCTTTAAGAGTGAAAAACAGGAACGCTCCAAAAATAACTGGAAACATCGACCCCAAAACAGCCATCAGGTGAAAGGAATTAAAAACAATATGGACAGGTGGAACGGCCTCTTCAGGGGTATCAAGATAGCCATAGCCCATGAATTCTTTGTTCACGTCAAAGCGTGCAAGAGCCGCTTCTGCAACATCATCTGTTTTGTTTCTCCTGGCCTCTTTAAAGGCAGCAAGATCGGCAAGTGCAAGCTTTCCTTTTTCCATCATGGTATTCACTCCCATGATATTTTCTTCTTTATTGCCGTAGACAAGATCATCGATTCCCGGCACAAAAGATCCAAACTCACGATTGGCAAGCAGAGATAACATTCCGGGAATCTTCACCTCAAACAAAAAGGCATCCTGAACATCCCCAGGTTCCTTAGTATCATTTATGATTCCCATGGCCACAAGCCCTGCACCACGTTCACCTTTATAAAGGCCTTCCATGGCAGCAAGCTTCATGGGCTGTTCCCGGGCTACTTCATAAGCTGCTTCATCACCTGTGAATCCAACGAAACAGGAGGCAACAAGTCCAAAGACAGATGCAACCACAATTGACTTTTTAGCCATCTCAACATGCTTTTTCTTTATCAGGTACCAGCAGGAAACTGTGAGTACAAAGGCCGAAGCCATGACAAAGCCGGATGAAGAAGTATGGGTAAATTTGGAGACAGCAACAGGATTAAAAACAACTTCTGCAAAATTCTGCATCTCAAAACGAGCAGTCTCTGCATTAAATGCCATACCAACAGGATTCTGCATCCAGCCATTGGCAACCAGAATCCAGACAGCAGACAGGTTGGATCCGATAGCTACCATCCAGGTGGAAAAACAGTGAAACCCTTTTGAGAATCTGTCCCAGCCAAAAAACATGACGGCAAAGAAACTGGCTTCCAGAAAAAAGGCAAAAATGCCTTCAATGGCTAGTGGTGCGCCAAAAATATCACCCACCATCCAGGAATAATTGGACCAGTTGGTTCCAAATTCAAATTCCAGAATTATGCCGGTGGCCACACCAATGGCAAAGTTTATGCCAAAAAGAGTCATCCAGAAACGAGTAATTTTTTTCCACTCTTCATTTCCTGTTTTGAGATAAATTGTCTCATAAAAAGCACAGAGAAATGACAACCCGAGTGTCAACGGTACAAAGATCCAGTGATACATAGCTGTAAACGCAAACTGCGCCCTGGACCAGTTCACTAAACTGGGGTCCACATCAATCATTTTTTCCTCCCTTGATTAATTAGTGCCTTACTCCCTGATTCCTGTCATAAAAAACAAGAAAACGGGAAGTTCTTTTAAAATTAAGAAGTTTAACATACCACCAAGGTACTTACACCCCACAAGGGGGTACTGAAATGAGTGCCGGCCTCACTTACCGTTTACCGGTGTTAGTACCTTATAAATCATTGCAAAGTCAGAGTTTATACCCCTCAAGGGGGTACTAAAAAGAGTACCCTGTTTTTTCAGGGTGATTCTCTCTTGTTTTTTAACTTAAGGGACGTACAATAAATAACTTGAACAAATTAATGTATTTTTTTCCGTCTTCTGTGTTGCTCGTTGCTCACGTAACCCGTTATGCTCCCGCCTCGCGCCTTGAATACGAAAAAAA
>JAYEOK010000019.1:0-21354 GCA_034722915.1 Thermodesulfobacteriota bacterium
TGTATCAAGTATATAATTTAAGGTCATCCGTACATCGTTTGATTCCGGCATAAATACCTCGTAAATAAACAAATCCGATTGCAGGTTTATTAGTACCTTACAGAATATTTTCTTGTTTTTTTCAAAAAAAATATTCTGATAAGGTACTTATCCCGGCTTTCCCGTTCATCACCGGGGTTAGTACCTTACTCCCTAATTCCTGTCACTCTTTTCAGTACCCCCTTGAGGGGTGAAAAAAACAAGAAGATGGAAAGTATTTTTACTGTTAGTAAATTGCAAATACCAACAAGGTACTTACACCCCACAAGAGGTACTAAACTGAGTCCCGGCTTTCCCGTTCATCACCGGGGTTAATTCAGTACCCTCAAGGGGTATAAATGCCTTATCAGAATATTTTCTTTGAAAAAAAACAAGAAAATATTTTGTAAGCTACTAAAAGGTATGTTTTTCGGGTAAAATCAACGATTTTCCTGAAAATCAACGAAATTTTCTTGACAGAAAATCAGACAGCTTATAAAAAATAAATATAGGGTGTCCACGTTCCATTGATAAAAAATGGTTACTGGGCTTTACGTTAGCGATCCTCAAACAAACATTCTTTTATGCGGAACATACATTCACTCTCAGCTTCTCTTCTGTTTATTTTCCTCACCCTTCTCTTTTCAGTGGACACTGTCTGCGGTGCAGGAGTTCCTGTTCTCACTGATGCGGGTAAGTGGCGAACTGTCACAACAGACAACCATCAGCCACCAAAGGCTCCAGTACTCAGCACACCTGCAATAGCCTCTACAGCTGCCCTGGTAACTCTTGGCAGTGCGAGAAACATTTCTCAGGTAAAAAAACGGACTGGGCCCATTGTAACAGCTGCAACCACCAAAAGACTCAACAAAAAGATTTCTTCCAGAAGTGCCATCATCATTGATGCAGTAAGCGGAAAAACCCTCTACGCAAGAAATCCGGGCAGCCAGCGGCAACCGGCATCCACCATCAAGGTGCTCACCGGAATGATTGCCCTCAAATCGCTCGCTGGGAGCGAACAAGTCTCAATAAGCAGTAAAGCGGCCAGGCAACCTCGTTCTAAGGTGTATCTTGATCAGGCAAAAAGATACAAAGCAAATGACCTGATTAATGCCGTCTTGCTGGCCTCTGCCAATGATGCCAGTGTTGCTTTGGCTGAAAAAATTGCAGGCAATGAAAAAGAATTCGCTAAAATGATGACTCTTCGTGCCAAACTCTGGGGTGCGAAGCACACTGTTTGCAAAACGGCCACAGGACTCACTGCCAAAGGGCAAAAATCCACTGCCCGTGATCTGGCGACCATTTTCCGTCACGCCATGAATAATGCTGAATTCTCCGCTAAAATGAAAAGAGTTAAAATTCGCACCACAGAAGGAAAACTTCTGCGTAATCACAATAAAGCCTTGTGGCAGGTCGACGGTACTCTGGGCGGTAAAACCGGATACACAAATGCAGCCAGACAGACCTATGTTGGGAAATTCAAACGCGGAAAAGATGAGATTATTGTTGCCATTATGGGAAGCGAAACCATGTGGTCAGATATTAAACATCTGGTGACATACGGATTTAATAAAAAAACCACTGTCTCTCAGAAGCTTGATGCACTGGGTGCTAAGATCGAGATGGTGGCTGAACTTTAATGGCGTCGTATTTATCCCTGTAGTTTGGGGGCAAACTCTTTATCTACTTAGTCCATCTCGAATTGAACCTTTTGACAAGGCTGTCAACTTTGACAATCTCGTCAAAAGGTTCAATTCGAGATGGATTTGTGTCACAATTGCTTTACATTGTCCACGGTCAGTGTCGTAGCCCCATATTCCTCCTCCACTATTCCCTGCAGCAGATAAGCACACCCGGTAGACAGAAGGGCCGCATAACGGCGATACACCCGCGGGAAAAAAGTTGCTTCCACCAGCTCTGTTTCGTCTTCAAAAGTTAAAAATTCCATGACCTCACCTGTTTTTGTTGAGACCAGTTTCCCGGTAAGCAACCAGCCTGCGAAGCTTATCCGTTTGCCTTTGTGCTGTGCAAGTTCGGAGGCCCTGACTCCAGTACTGTTCTGCAACTTACTTCTATACAGCAAAAGAGGGTGCTCCTGACAAAGGAATCCTAAAACCTGGTACTCCTGATGCAGTAACTCTTGTGCTGCCACTGGCGAAAGAGCAGGAGCAGGCGGTAACTGTATGCCGAACAGAGGAGTACTTTTCTGCGCTTTTGCAAGACTGTGGAACTGGGAGAGTTCCCAAAACAGCATGCTTCTGTTGCTCTCTGTGCTTAAGCTATCCAATGCTCCGGCCTGAATCAGCGCCCTGCTCTCATCCTTTTGTGGCTGAACGCGCTGCCAGAAATCAATGCTTGAAGTAAAAATATCATTATCTCTACAATCTAAAATTCGTTCCATGGTCTCTGTGGACAGACCTTTTACCGCCATCAGCCCCACTCGGATATTTTTTCCAATTCCCGTACCTTGCCATTTTATTTCACTTTGGTTTACGCAGGGGTGCAAAACACTTAACCCAAGGCGTCTTGCTTCTGAAACATAGGCAAAGGTGGAATAATAGCCGCCCTGATTTGAAATCACGGCAGCCATAAATTCTGCAGGGAAATGTGTTTTCAAATACGCGGCCTGATACGATACCCTGGCATATGATGCAGAATGTGGTTTGCAGAATGAATATCCATCAAAACTCATCATCATCTGCCATAATTTTTCACGAGTTTCTCTCTCCACCCCTTTGGCTGCACAACCTTTGTCAAACTCACGACAATAATCTTTCAGTCGTAATACCTTATCCTTTTTAGACATCACCTTGCGCAAGCCATCTGCACGTGCATGACTGAAACCCGCCAGTGCCACTGCCACCCGTGACACATCTTCCTGGTACACCATGAGGCCAAAGGTCTCATCCAGCACATCAGCTAATCGTGGATGAAGGTGTTGCCAATGGCCACCATGCAGACGACGCACATATTCATGGACAAAGTCATTGGCTGCCGGACGAATTATTGAGGATTGGAGCACAAGCTGCTCAAAATCCCCGGTTCCCGCTTTTTTTTGCAGCAGTCGCATGGCCGGGCTTTCAATATAAAAGCAGCCCATGGTTTTTCCTTCTGCCACTGTCTGCCTGGTTTGCCGGTCTTCTTCCGGCTGCCAATATTCTTCGTCAAAGCTGCGACCACTATTTTCTATGGAAGCAATGCAGTCTCTGATTACACCAAGACTACGATTTCCGAGTAAATCAATCTTCACAAGCCCTGCCTCTTCTGCCCCATCCTTATCCCACTGAATAACAGGAACACCCTTGGCAGCAAACTCCACCGGCACATAGTTACTTATTGCTCCAGGAGTAATCACCACGCCACCCGGATGAACAGATATATGACGCGGGATGCCTATTAATCCAGAGGCCATATGGCTAATCTCAGGCCAGGGGGCTGCCAACTCTTCTTTTTTCAAGGTCACCATTTTTTGTAAAGAGGAAAGAAGTGATTCGTTACTGCGTCCGCGTATTCCCCCAAGACGTTTACTCACCCGTGAAACTTCACCCGGAGGCAAACCAAAAGCTTTGGCAGTTTCCCGAATGGCCATCCGCGGTTGAAAACGTATGATAGTGGATACCATGGCTGCATGATTTTCATGTGTTTCCAGAACATTCGTCAATATAGCGTCCCGTTCATCCCAGGAAAAATCGATATCAATGTCTGGCGGATCGCTGCGTCCGGGGTTTAAAAAGCGTTCAAAATACAAATTATATTTCAACGGACAAACGTTTGTTATCTCTAAACAATAGGCAACAAGAGAAGCAGCTCCTGAACCCCGCCCACAAATTCTGGTGGAACGCTTACCCTCTTTCGCGCCTGCCTGACACACAATATCCCAAACCACAAGAAAATAGGAAGAAAAACCCATGGAATCAATAACCCGCAACTCATGTTCCAGCCGTTCTACCACGGCTTCGGAAAGATCTGTTCCGTAGCGATGGCAGGCTCCTCTGTAAGCTGCTTCACGTAGAGACCTTGCAGCTCCAAATCCATTCCCCTCCCAGGGAGGCATGACAATCCCAAAATCCGGCCCGGAAAATGTGCATCGCTCGGCAAGAGAATCAGTGGCTGTCATCACTTCCGGCCACACAGCAAAACGCTCCTGATAGGTGGCAGGTGATTCCAGACAGGCCGGGAAATATCTGCTTTTTTCTCCCTTTAAATCAAAACGACTGTTTGTTCTGATCGCCTGCATAAGTTGAAAAAGAGTTTTTTCACTCTTCCGGGCCATAACGGCTTCAGGAGTTGCCACAGCAGAGATGTTATGTTCCTGAGCCCACTTTCGAAGTCGGCCGGATTGTTCTGTTGGTCTATTCCCAAGGTTTGCCGCCAGTTCCATAGCATACTTTTGCAGATATTGAAGAAGAGAGAGGGAAGAGGCAAGGATAACAAGTCCATCATGATGTTCTATGACTTCTTTTTGCAGGGAAAACTTTTTATTCTTTTTTCTTTTACTTATCAAATTACATACATTCGCATACCCAACAGCATCCTGAACTAAACAGATAATTGTTGCAGAAGACTCTGTATCAGTTATTTCGACACCCAGCAGAGGACGAAGGCCATATTGTTTGCAGGCAGTGAGAAAAGGCCAGAGTCCAGCCATGGAATTACAATCAGTGAGCGCAAGACCGGGGTAACCAAGATCTTTTGCTCGAGCACAGAGCCTGGCAGGAGAGCTGCTTCCCTGCATCAGGGAATAATAGGAACGAACGGAAAGTGGGAACACGGCTCAGGAAGCTGTTCCCAGGTAAATGCTTCCATTGCCAAAGCGATTGCACACCGTATCCATGGCATCCATTATTTTTTCCTGCTGCTGTTCCCGGCTGGTTTGCAAGACAAAAAGAGTTCGCTGTCGAGAACGGGGAATAAGACGATCACAGATCAAAGCAAACCTGCGAATACGAACACGCCGCTGCCATGCCCTATCAAGGGCAGTGAGGGCCAGACCTCGAAGCAGAAAGTCATTATCACTGCCTCCTTTCCCGGTTGCCTGCCGTATTGTACTTTTTCCATCGCTATAGGTCAGACAAACCCCGATACGCCGACCCAGCATCCCCTGCCGGCGCAGACTTCTTCCTACTTCATGAATAAGCATGGTCAGGATAGACTGTATTTCCGTGTAGGTTCCAGTATCTTCTGCAAAGACATGCTCGCGTACGATCTGAGTACTTGTGGTTCTTCCCGGAAAAACAGCTGTCCTGTCCCTTCCCCGGCTGGCATCGTACAAATATGCAGATCGCTTCTGAAAAGGAACCTGTAACTGCTTCAGGCTCAGCTTTGCCACCTGCCCGATCCGTTGCAGATTAAAGTCTGCCAGCAGTCCCATCTCTTCAGGCCTCAAACCCGGCAACATGGATACCGGCAAAGGCGCCAGAAAGGAGTGTTCTTCACCTGTACCCACAATAACTTCCCCAAAAGGACGAACCATTCTCGATGCAACCTTGGAAACCAGTTTATTGGAAGCCAGGCTCCAGACAGGATCAAGCCCCAGATCGCTCAGCAGCTGTTTACGCAAGCGCCAGGCAATATCCGGTGCAGGCCCGAAAAGCCGGTGGGTTCCCGTGACATCCATAAAAAGGTGACCATCTTCTTTTCCCTGTTCCACCAGTGGTGTATAACAAAGAACCCGTTTGACAAGAGCCGCCATGGCCCTGCGATACAAGGTCGGATGAGGATGAATAATCTGTGCCTGGCGACAGTATTTGCGTGCGACATTCAAACGCATGCCTTTGCGAACGCCATCCTGATACGCTTCTTCGCTCATATCATAAACAAGAGCTCTTGCAGCCCTGGCAGGGGCAACAATTACCGGAACTTTCTTCAACGAACTATCCTGAATTCGTTCCACGGCCACTGCAAAGTCAGTGATATTCAAATGAATAATGGATCGATCCCGCATTTCTTTTCTTATTTGTTACCGTTCACAGTCATACACACTTACTGTAGATATTGATCGGTAAGTGTGCACCAGTCATACACACTCACTGTAAATATTGATCTGTAAGTGTTTACCATTGCCTTATATTCGTTCATTTTTGACTGCGTAGCTTATGTGGTTATAAGTAAACAGGTAAAAATGGTCGAAGATGAGGTACTGGTGAACGCTTACTCTTATTGTTGCAGAATATTCTGCAACATTTTCCCATTGCCCGGAGCCTGGGCACGGACATGGTTGTTAAAAAACACAACCCCTTGCTGTGATCTCGAACGTAAAGGTTGTAAATAGCGTTGATTCCACGCCTCCAGCTCGTCCCTTGAATAGGAATAATCAAACTTTTTCTGCATATTTCCCGATTGCCAGCCCTGCATATTACGGCCATGAAAACGGACGAAAAAAAGTGCGGGATTCGTGACAATATCCAGACAGGGAAAAAGTCCCGGCATTGAAGGAGCATCCACGGTGACCAGTGTCACTTTCCTCTGCACAAGCTCAGCAAACACAGAATCTCTTGCCCAGGAAACATGACGAAACTCAACAGCTACGGGGAAGCCATGCAAACCGTCAAGAAGATGTGCCAGATAGTATCGGTTGTTCCTGCTCCAATCAAAATCAGGCGGCAATTGAATCAGAATGGCTGCCAGTTGTTTCTGCAGGGGTTTAATTCCCTCTCTGTACAATTTGAGCTCCTGCTGCCAGTCCCGTTCCCGCTCGTGTGTGAGTGTTCTGGCCAGTTTGGCTGCAAAAAGAAAACTTTTCGGAGCTTTGGCGATCATTCGGCTGATGGCCTCTGCACGAACCATCTGGTACCAGGTATAGTTCAGTTCAACTATGGGAAATGAACGAGCATATAAAGGCAACATTTCCGGGGTTCTGGTACCCTGAGGATAAAAACCGCTGTCCACCCACTCAGTATAAGAATATCCGCTGGTGCCTACGAGCACCGGACAGAGTTTGTTTTCCTGAACATTCGATGTTCGATGTTCAGTTTTGATCATAACTCCTCACCACGCCCACCACTTTTCCCTGCACCAGAATATCTGAAAAAGGATATTGAACAGATTGAAATTTTTTGTTTTCAGGGCGCAACTCGATATAATTTTCACCTAAAAAAAATCGTTTCACTGTGGCTTCTTCTCCCTGAATAAGCACCGCCACAATCTCTCCATTTTCCGCATACTGTCTCGGCTCGCAAATCACCAGATCTCCATTAAGAATCCCTGCACCCTGCATGGAATCACCTTGGATACGTAAACAAAAAAGATTGCTGCCGGAAAACAATGTTCCATCCACAACCACAGAGCCATCCCATTCCTGCTGCGCATACATGGGTAAACCAGCCGTGATTCTTCCCACCACCGGCAACTCCCGCACCCGCAAGCTCTCTTTTTCGTCCACCCGCTGTGACAAAATACGAATTGAACGACTATACCGCCCTTCACGTTCAATCATTCCCTTCCGTTCCAGTTGCACAATCAACTGAGCCACAGCATTACGACTTACACCCATATCATCTGCAGCCTGCCGCAAACTTGGCGCCCGTCCGTCCTGTTCCAGATGTTCCTGCAGATAATCAAAAAGCTGCTGCTGTTTTTTCGTTAAAGTCATATTTCTCCCCCACACAATGTACATTTACTTTCAATTAATACAACAAACACCAGCGCATTGTCAATGTACATTTGTTCGAAACAAAAAAATATCCGAAGGAAAAACTCTCTTTCGGGTATTCAACTCATCCATTTTCACACATTTCACCACACCACAGGATTCTTTTGTCCGGTAAATGTATCAACCACACAAACGACACCCAAGGGGTTAAGACACGCGTATGGAATTTTGCAAGTTACAGGAAAGCCCCCCTTACCCCTCCACATTCTTGCAGATGTAATGGAGCACAGCTCAACGGCCACAACTGAAATATATACACGCGTCTTAGGGGGAGAAAAAAATGCTTTTGAGCCCGTGGGATGAAACAGAGCAAAAAGGACTTGTGTATAATGTTGTGTATGTGTATAATATTTTAAATATACAGATAACCCCTTACCTATGAGGCCTACACATGCAAGCCGCTTCAGATTTAGTTCGAAAACAATACCTAATTGCTCCTCGCCAAATAAAAAAACTCCAACTTTTGGCTAAGAAACAAAAAACTTCCGCTGCCGAAGTTGTGCGAATGGCTATTGACGCTTTTAACCCTGATGTGCCAGCAGGTATGGATGAATCAGAATTATTTGATCTGGTATCCGAAAGAGTTAAAGAAGCTATAGCAGATACCGCAACAACACGTAAACGCTTAAAGAAGACATTAGCTTTATTAGGGGAAAAATAATGGCAGGGTGGAAAGAGTTGTTGATTGATGTTTTGAAGCTCACCGATGAAACTAAGCGTTTAAATAAAGATATAGACAAACTTCAATCTCATGTTGTTGATGTTGACAAAAGGGTTGTACGCCTAGAAACCTTGGTAGAAGTTGCCAAATACAACGTTCCCCAAGGGCGAATAATTGATGAAACAAAATAGCGGAATGCCCCTTGTCTGGGGTCAACGTTGATTGGAAATATCTTGAGTTTGATGAGTTTGATTACAGGAACGGATAGAGTCTAGATATCTTAAGGGAGACCACCCTTTGTTAACGCTTTGTCGAGGGATTTTTTTTATCATGTAGACGGAGTAGCCATGAAGATCGACATACATACACACACACACACACACACACACACACAAAGAAATGTAAATCCATGCAGTGTAAAAATAGTGATACAGTTCACATCAGAAAAAGCACTCAACCCGAATCAAATCAGCAGGAGATTTATTCAGCCTTTGATATTCGCAGTCATCCGGGGAAAACTATCAAGACTACAATACCAATAAAACGACAAAAGCAGTGCCATAACGACAACTCGAAATATCGTAACAAGCTGATTTCGCAATAATTATTGTTCTCGGGGTCACAAAGTTGGGCTAAAAAGTCTTTAGGCTTGGGAATGTTGACAATAGGGAGGGATATTTAGGTTACACTATGATTTTTTTTTGGTTCCATTCTAGCTTACAACATTAGTACCTTATAAATTCTTTTCGTGTTTTTTTGAAAAGAATTTGGTGAAGGTACTTATGCCGGCTTACCGTTCATCACCGGTGTTAGAACTGTATTACAACCACATACAAATAGGGTGTTCCCCGCGAGTGCGGGGTTGATTCGCATGGACGTGCATTCTGACCTTCAGGTACCATTAGTACTCCCCGCGTAGCGGGGTGTTTTTCCTTCATTACAAAGGGGTGATTTTGCAACCAGCAAAATCACCCCTTTGTTTATTCAGCTAACAAGGAAGAATCTCATTTTCTCAATCATACCTTAATAACCAAAAAATAAGGCAACGAATCGGTAACCCAGTAATTTCCAATCGGCAATATTACCGACTTAATACTCATTATTTTCAACTTGTTATGTGAATCGGTAAGTTTTTCGAATCACTTTGAGGAAACAAAAACTACACGCTACGACAAAGCCTTCCAAAACCACCGGGAATAGTACCTGAAGACCAGAAAGCACGACCATGCTTATAATCCACATACCAATATCCGCCGGGTTTTCGCTGAGCATCAACAAAAATGAACGGCTGCTCTTTAGAAAAACAGAGATTCAGATGAATATCCTTACTATTCACTTCTTTCTCCATAATTGACATGGCCTCTTCCATGGTTGGCATCCGCCAGTCATGGAAACCTGCAAAACCATCTTTATTCAACTGTTCAATATTGCGCCCCATACTTCGCACAGCGGTAATATCAAGACCTGCCCGTTGCCACATAAGCCCGGTTCGCAGATCAACAACAACCCTGCCGTCGCCCGGATCCACCAGTGAATTCTCAAAATTTCCATCAGGGTTGAGATCACCGTCATAAAAATTCCATTTCTTCATAAAATCGGCGATCTCATCATCATTTATAAAACTATGTTCTGCAGGCAGTGAAACTTTTTCTCCTTCAAACTCAGATTCAGCAAGAAGCGGCAGACCATCTCCCATATCCTCAGCTTCACTTTCTTCATACAGAGGAATAACAGCAGAAGTATCTTCCGACTCGAGGACATTGCTGATCAGCCATTCTTTTATCTCTTCATTAATTGCATAACTTTTTTCAAAAAGAGATGAAGTGCCGTACTTTTCAACACAGGCTCTCAGCATCTGCTCGGGAGCCTTAATTTCAGCGACCACTCTTGCATGTTTTACTCCACGTTCCATGAGGCAAAGTTTCACATCGTCTTCCCAGTTGTCGACAAAAAAGTAGTAGACCCTTTCAGTACCACTGATATTGCTACGCACCCGCTCCCGTCCACCCCAGGATTCGAATGTTCCAAAACTCATGTCTGGTGTCATCTCCCAATCGATCGCAGGAGTAACAGTGCCGCCAATTTCCAATTTCTGAAACATACCCATAAAAGATTCTCCTTTAGTGTGCCTTGATAATCTGAATTCTGATTTACTGCGTCTCTCTTTTTATGGAAAAGAGATTTTGTGACAACTATTTTCAGTCAATAAAAATAATTATAGTTACCATTACCATATAAATCAAGAAAAAAAATACCCTACGCTGTGGCACAGCCCAATTGACAGCAGTATCAAGTTTGCACTTTCTCCGAAAATGCCACAGCCGTGACTCCTGCCATGATAACAGCAACCTCAAAGAACAAGGCGGCAACAATTGCTGTTCTGCAATCTTCGTAACAGGTATAAAGGCTTCATTATCTCAGTTGGCAGCATTTTTTCCTTATGGTATACTTGTCATTGCAGCAGAGGGTACTTACTATTTATCAGGCTCTGCGTTGTTAGTGGCTTACACAATAATTTTTATTTTTTTTAAAAATTTTCTGATAAGGAACGGGAATTAAATAACCTGAACATATTTCGCCGCAATTTTTTCGTCAGCGACACTTTAAAAAGCTTTGCATACTCCCTGTATGTAACGGTTTTTAAAGTATTGCTGGCGGAACAAAGGGCAAGAAAGATGTTCAGGTTATTTAATGTACGTTCCTAAGGCACTTACCCAGTTAAATTATTTCGCGCCTCGAATATAAATTTTTTTTACAAAGCCTTCTTAGATTTCAACTTTTTACGAGTTCATCATATATTGAACTATCAACACCCCGAAAGGGACAACAATAATGACTCAGGGCAACTTTCTTTTTCTTGGAGATTCACTCATAGCTGATTTCAATTGGCAGGAGAGAATGCACCATTTTAAAATTATAAACTACGGACTGCCTGGGGAAACAGTACAGGGGCTGCGAAGTCGACTTTCCTCCATTACTGAAGATGTTGAGCCTCCTGAACTCATTCTGTTGATGATTGGAACCAACAATCTGATAATAGAAGACTACAGTTTTCTGAACCCCCTGCGTCAAATCATTGTTCAGCTGACATCCCGTTATCCGACAGCAGAGGTGATTACAAACAGCATGCTCCCCTGTCAGCTTCCCTGGGTCAAAATAGACTTCTACAATCGACTGAACCAGTCAATTGAGGCCATAACCAGGCAAACCGGATCCTGTTACCTTGATATGTTTTCCAAAATCAAACCCAACCCAAGCTTTTTCCAGAATGATGGTATTCATCTGACCCCTAAGGCCTACGACCTCTGGTCAAAATGCATACTTGAATTTGTCGCTTTTTTGATTGAAGATGATTAACAATATAAATCAGGTGCATAAAAAGCGTTAATGTACCTCAAAATGTAGCTGTTCAGCAGTTACGATTAAACAAAAGAAACGGTGCAGACAGCACCACAATTTTTTAAAAACAAGGATAGAAAGCATGAAAAAAACATTCTCAAAAGGACTCCTGGCTTGCCTTTTCATCAGCTTCGCCGTATTTAATAGTGATGCCCAGGCCAGCAAAACCGAAGCACCGGCACCAGCACCTGCCAGCACCCAGCAGTCTCAAAGCGGTAAGGTTCTGGAAACCATGGATGCAGGTGGCTACACCTATATGAAAGTTGATACCGGCCTCAGTCAGCCATGGATTGCCATTCCACAGTCAAAGGTAAAAGTTGGTCAGGATGTTACGTACCAGCAAGGCATGGTTATGAAAAATTTTGCCAGTAAATCCATGAACCGTACCTTTGACACCATTGTTTTTTCTTCAGGCCTGGTAGGCGCTACCACCAATCCACACGGTGGAATGGGAATGGGCTCCATGCCAAATCCACACGCAAAAAAAACAGCCGCTGGCGATGATTCCTTTGCAAGTGCTGTACAGGCAGAAGGTGGTGCTCCAGCGATGCAGCAACCGGCAGCCAGTTCAGGTGGAAGCCTTGGTGCAATAGCCCCTTTCACTGAGATCAAGGTTGAGAAAGCAACTGGTGATAACGCATACAATGTGAGCGAAATTTTTGAAAAAACAGAAACTTTAAACGGCAAAACTGTCCGTGTTCAGGGCAAAGTTGTTAAATTCAGCCCCTCGATTATGGGACGTAACTGGATTCATCTGCAGGATGGAACCGGTGATCCAATGAAAAACACCCATGACCTTGTTGTTACCACCTCTGAAACAATAGAGAATGGTAAAACTATTACAATAGAGGGTGTGCTTGCTGCCAACAAAGATTTTGGTGCAGGCTACAAGTACGTAGCTATTGTAGAAGAGGCAAAAACTGTAAAATAGACAGTATGCTTTTGCGGTAACAATGGGAAGGAGAATCAGGTGAAAATCGGGATCATAGGCCCTGGAGCCCTCGGTTGCCTCTTTGCCGCCAAACTCTTTCCCGCTGTCAATGAGCAGGACGAAATCCTGCTCATTGACCACAGACCTGCACGTGCTGATAAGCTTAACGATCAGGGGATCCTGTATGAATCTGATGCCGGCAGACACCAGATTCATATCCCGGTCAGCAGCAGGCCTGAAAAAGTTGGAAAATGTGACATTCTCTTTTCCTGTGTCAAATCCTATGATCTGGAAAAAAGTATTGAATTTACGGCCCCTCTACTTGCCCCTTCTACTCTGTTTATATTCCTGCAGAATGGTATCAGCCACCTGCAATATGATGACAAAAACATGCTGCAGGCTATTCCAGCTTTTGCCACAAGCTCAGAAGGAGCAACTCTCCTGGCCCCTGGCCATATCCGACACGCAGGAAAGGGGCAGACCTTCCTGGGTTTCCTCTCCTCTAAAGGGGAAGAAAACAATAAACGTCTCCATACAATCACCGACATCCTGCAAAATGGAGGAATTGACAGCGCTGTTTCAGAAGACATTCAAACCAGACTTTGGGCAAAACTATTTGTAAATGCAGGAATCAACGGGCTGACCGCCATCTACAACCGAACAAATGGTCAACTGCTTACTTCATGTGCTGCACGTGGGAAGCTCAAACGACTGGTAAGAGAGGCTGAACAGGTGGCTCTTGCCCTTGGCATTCAACTGGAAGAAGATCCTGTTGCAGCAACACTTAACGTATGCAAACGGACAGCACGTAATATTTCATCCATGCTTCAGGACGTCCGTAATCACCGCCCCACTGAGATTGATAGCATAAACGGAGCAATCAGCCGACTTGGCAAAAAAGTTACTATTGCAACACCTCTGAATAATGAAATCATCTCTCAGATTAAAACCATAGAAAAAAAATACGATGAATATCAGAAATCATGAAATAGGATTTGACCTGGATGGCGTTATTGCTGACACGGGTGAAGCCTTTATCCGACTTGCCTGTGAGGAATTCGACTACTGTTCTTTCCGTTTACAGGACATTACCAGTTTCCAGGTCGAAGACTGCCTTGCCATCCCCACTGATCTTGTGGAGCAGATATTTTATGCTATCCTCAAGGACTCATTAGGAACCGGGCTGAAGCCTAATCCCGGGGCAGTAGAGGTTATAACAGAGATGGCAGACAAAGCTCCTGTTACCATTATTACTGCTCGCCCTCAGGAACAACCCGTTGCCGACTGGCTGGATCATTTTTTCCCTGCCAGAACCTGCCGACAAATCAATCTTGTTGCCATGGGTGATCATGACGATAAAGTTCGTTATATCAAAGAACATAATCTCCAGTACTTTGTCGACGATCGGGTAGAAACCTGTCTACAGCTTGCCGGAACAGAGATTACCCCCATAGTCTACAACCAACCGTGGAACCATGAAAGACACAAGCTGCAAAACGTAAGTAACTGGCAGGAAATCCACGAACTCCTAGATAATTAATATGCGCTGCCCAAACTGCAAAACAAAAATCCAGGTCTATCGAAACCCTGTTCCAACCGTTGACATCATCATCGAAATTGAAGAGAAAATCGTACTCATAAAACGTAAAAACCCGCCCCACGGCTGGGCTCTTCCGGGTGGTTTTGTTGATTATGGAGAATCTTACGAAACAGCGGCTGCAAGAGAGGCAGAAGAAGAGACAGGGCTTGTAATAAAAGACATGCAGCAATTCAGAACATATTCTGAACCGGATCGCGATCCACGACAGCATACGGCGTCCACAGTTTTTATTGCCCGGGCTGATGCACAGCCAACAGCTGGAGATGATGCTGCTGAAGCGAAACTTTTTACTGAGGAAAATTTACCGGAACTGGTCTTTGACCATAGTAAAATTCTTGCTGATTATTTTACTTTCAAAAAAAGAGACACAGGGCAGCTTAAGCCTGTCAGCCCTGAAAAAACCATTTAAGCAGGAAAAACACCCCAAGCCCTGCACCTGCAGAACTGTAGAGCAGAAGTCAGGGGATGCAATCACTGCCATACTTTTTGACAACAACAGCAAAGGTGGCAACAGCCGCCACCCCTGCAATAACTACAAAAACTAAATCTTCCATTTTTTCAGGCTACCTTTATATCAACTCCGAATACGAACACCGGTTTTCTTACGAAGCCGAATAGATTTCGGAGTCACCTCAACCAGTTCATCATCATTAATGTAGGCAATACAGTCTTCCAGGGTCATCAATACTGGCGGCGTAAGAATTACAGCTTCATCTGAACCAGATGCCCGCATATTGGTAAGTTTCTTTCCTTTTGCCGGGTTCACAACCAGATCTGTTCCCCGACAATGCTCACCCAAAATCTGCCCCTGGTACATGGGAGATCCGGGACCGACAAAAAGCTTCCCACGATCCTGCAGATTAAACAGAGCATAGGCAACAGAGGTACAAGGCTCTTTTACCACCAGAACACCGTTGATTCTGTTCTTAATTTCTCCTGCCCATGGGCCATACTCAGCGAAAACGTAGCTCATCATACCCATGCCCTTGGTATCGGTCATAAACTCTGAACGATAGCCAAGAAGTCCCCGCGTCGGAATTTTAAATTTCAGTCGAACCATACCATTCTGCGTGCTCATCTCTTCCATCTGACCACGAAGTTTTCCAAGTTTCTCAATAACAGGCCCCTGGTACTGTTCATCCACGTCAACAGTAAGCTCTTCATAAGGCTCCTGCGTCTTCCCGTCTTTTTCAATGAGAATAACCTGGGGACGGGTAACCTGCAGTTCATAATCTTCCCGCCTCATTTTTTCGATGAGAATGGAAAGATGCAACTCTCCACGTCCGGAAACCCGGAAACCAACAGCATCTGTAAGAGGTTCATAGTGCAGGGCAACATCGGCCAGAGTTTCTCGCTTTAGTCGTTCTTCAATGTGGCGTGATGTAACGAATTTCCCTTCTTTTCCGGCAAAAGGCGAATCATTAGGAATAAAATTCATGGAAATGGTAGGGGGATCAATATCAATCAAAGGCAGGGGCTGTGGATCATCAGGATCAGTAAAAGTAACACCTACGGTCACATCTTCCATACCTGCCACTGCCACTATTTCACCAGTAGTTGCTGTTTCAGTGGGGACTTTTTCATCAGAGGAAAAACGATAAATCTTGTTGATTCGTACCGGCTTAATTGTTCCGTCACGACGGGCAACAACAACGGGCTGATTGATGGACAGGGTTCCATTCACCACTTTGCCGATACCAAGACGTCCAAGGTAGGGCGAGTAATCAATGGTTCCCACCTGCATCTGCAAGGCGGAATCGGGTGATCCTGCAGGAGCCGGGATGTGATCCACAATCATCTCAGAGATAATATGCATATCACCGCCATCTTTTATTGAATCGGTATGCTCTCGCAGGGCATAGCCTTCCTTGGCCGAAGCATAAACCACCGGAAAATCGAGGACATCATCAGGGGCATTAAGCTTAACAAAGAGATCAAAAACCTGGTCGACAACCCAGTCACAACGGGCTGCCGGTTTATCGATTTTATTGATGACTACAATTACCGGCAGATGATTTTCCAGAGCCTTTTTCAGAACAAAATAGGTCTGCGGCATGGGGCCTTCCTGTGCATCTACGAGCAGCAGGGCACCATCAGCCATGCGCAATACGCGCTCCACCTGACCGCCAAAATCTGCATGGCCTGGAGTATCGATAATATTGATCCAGAAATCCTTGTACTCGTAAGATCCGTTTTTGGCAGTGATGGTTATCCCTCGCTCACGCTCCAGATCCATGGAGTCCATCATACGTTCGGCCACTCGCTCGTTCTCTCTGAACATACCGGAATGTTTAAACAACTCATCAACGAGAGTTGTTTTACCGTGATCAACATGAGCGATAATCGCAACGTTTCGAATCTTAGCCTGTTTCATTTTTGTCTTTTGCCTCTAAAAAAAGAAAAAAGCACCCGTTCTACGCGGATGCTTCAAAGATACTTCCATTTATTTTGGAATGAAAAACCAGATAGAATAACAAAACCTCACGATCTTGGCAAGAATATTCAGTCAGAAAGCATCCAGAATTTTTTTCCGCCCTTCAGCAGAACGCTTGAGTACAGAGACAGCCTCATCGACATAATCATAGACCCTTGCCTGCTTCCCCTCAGCCGGGCGCATAATTCTACCTAAAACCTGAAGGAGACGGCCTTCAAATGTGATGGGCGTGGTGAGAAACAGATTACTTAATCCCGGACAATCAAAACCTTCTCCAATAAGCTGCAATGTAGCCACCAAAACCTGCACTTCACCGGCCTGCACAGCTCTGACAATTGTTGTCCGCTGTTCCGTAGAGGTCTGTCCGGTAAGCATAACAACATCAACATCCCGCGCCACAAGTTCTTTTACAAAAAGCTCACAATGGTTGACACGATCTGAAACAAGCAGCTGAATCCCGCTATTTTCCATCCTGCTTACCATCACAACGTCTTCGATAATCTGCTGATTCCGCTTTGCGTCTTTGGTGAGCGCAGCTATTAAAGGCTGATAGTCCCCCCGATAACGATACTGGAAGGTGGTTTTGCAACGAATCAACTCAGGTTTGATAATTGCACCGGTGGCCTGAAGCTCTTCCTGATCCACCTTGTGAAACATGTCTCCCATGTAAAAATAGATTAACCTGGTTAAGCCCTCATCACTACGAAAGGCAGTGGCGGAAAGTCCTAAAAGGTAGTGACCGGCAAATGCGCTTACCACATCAGTAAAAAGAGCAGCCGGCACCCGGTGACACTCATCCACCACCAGTTGTCCAAAGCAGGGCGCTAATTCCGGCATCCGTTTTCTGGCAGTATTGACAATTGCCACGGTGATTGGCTCTATGGTAAAATGTCCATCTCCCACTAAGCCAGTGGCACAGCCTAAAAACTCTTTGATACGTTCCTGCCACTGATAAAGAAGCTCCTTGGTATGGACTACTATCAGAGTGGGCTGCTTACGGTCTGCAATAATGGCAAGGGCCATTATTGTCTTGCCACTCCCGGTTCCAGCCTCAAGCACCCCGAAAGATCGTTTTTCTGCAGCAAGCAATGCCGCTTGCTGATAAGGCCGCAGAGTCCCTTTAAAAACAAATTTTTCTTCAGGTAACAGCAGACGCCCATCGTGAATTTCCGGTGTTTCCTGTATAAGCTCACGACATAACAGCACTGCCTGGTTAGCAAATCCTCGTGGAAATCGTAACCCCTTAGGTACCGGCTCATAATATTTCAGCTTTGCTTTAAGTGTCTTTCCAATCCACCGGCCATATTTTTTTGCTGATACATATTTAGGATTATCTATGGTGAGGCGTACTTTAATTACCTTTTCCAAGGCTAAGGGGATATCTTCAAGAAGACAATCTGCAGCAACGGTGAGAGATGGCATGAGCAAATTTTTAAATTGATTATCTGGCTGGTCTATGGCAATGCTATCCGCAAAATCATCAATCACACGTACACAGGAAGCTCTTTCTCCATGCCCAACACGCTCGCCCATATAGGAATACAGACCCCGCTGACTCGGCTTGGCCTTCAAGAAGTGCCATTACAATGGATTGCAGTGGGCTGTATTATCCCTGACACTCCCTGGATTGTCCAGCGCATTTTCACATTTATTCCGGGCATGGATCTTCTCAACTTGAGACTCTATACTGTTACCCAGGCCAGCCTTGCCTACTGTCTGCTCCTGTCTCTGGCTCTCGCCATGCTGACCCGTAACAGTAAAAAAATATTCCTCATCCTTTCAACAAACAGTCTCCTCCATCTGCTCCTTGACGCCAGTCAACACAAATGGGGAAATGGGGTGAATCTCCTTGTCCCGTTTTCCTGGCAGCCTACGAGCTTCCAGCTTTTCTGGCCTGAGCACTTCTTAAGCTACTTATTATCACTGATGGGCCTTATCGTATTTCTCATCCTCTGGCCTAAATCGATTCGCATGGATCTCCTGCTGAAAAGACCGAATAGAGCAAAAACAATCTGTGCCACGGCTTGCCTTCTCTTCTACTTTGTCAGCCCCCCCCTGCTCCTTCATTCTGCATACACCGCCAACACACACTACTGCAGAACATTAAGCGACAGCAAAACAAGAACCGGCAAAACACTGGAAATAGATCGAGGCAAATATACAGCGACAAGCAACACTATTGAATGTTATATTAACAAATATCTTGAAATTGTCGATCCACCGAACATTGCATCAGGCATTATCTCCATTCAGGGATACTTTATGGACGAAAAGACCATCAAACTAACAGCTTACCATGTTCACAAAAGCTTCCGTGATTACGCATCTTACGCAGGCTTGTTACTGACACTGCTGCTGTGGATCCACACAGTCCTTTACCAAAAATCCATCAACAACATTCACAGGAACTCCAATGAATCCCATTAAATCATTCATCACATCTCTTTTTCTTATCCTGCTGACCGGAGTACTCTCTTTTGCGGCTCCTAAACAGGAAGTCATCACCATGAATCTGCCAGCCAGTGTCATTAAAGATGCAATTCACAAAACTCTCCCATTGAATTTCAAGATACAATCCAACACCTTACTTGGGTCTGTTTCAATCGACAAGATCGACAACCTGCAATTTCAGCGCAACAAACTGTCAAGCCATATAACTTTGAGTGGCCACAAGTTAAATCTGGTCACCTCCATTGCAGGGCACGACCTTCGCATGAAAATAGGTTCACTCACCATGAACTTTCAATGCGATGCCACCATTCGTTTTGATGTGCCGAGTCAGACTCTGTACCTCAAGCCAGTCATTACCGAGCTTCAATCCACCGATGCTCCAACAACAGATATTGCCTCTACCATTGTCCTGCTCTTCAATAATATAGAATTCCCTCTACAGATAGAGAAGCTCAAACCTATCGTGACCGATACAGGTGATAAACTACTGAACATTTCCATGAATATTGCCAGTATCGAACTTCGGCCGGACAGCCTGTTGCTGAGTATCACACCACAGATTATCGCGACCCGGAAATAAAATTCGGTACTCTTTCAGGCACATAACGGGTCACAAACAAATAACAAATTTCTTAGCCTGACGACTGAGGACTATGCCTTGAGGGAGTTTAAGGGACTGCGAGGAGAAAGACATTCCAGGACGGTCCCCTCGCATTCCCTGAAGCCCAGAGAACTACTTCTTCTTATGGCAAGTTGTACAGGATTTGCCCTTCGGCACCTTCATCTCAACATGGCAGGGCCAGCATATTTTTTTATGAAAATCATTTTTCATTCCTGTCATGAGTTCCGCTTTGACGGTTAATGCGCCACCCTGATCACTGTCATGACATTTAACGCAATCCAGTTTATCCTGATGCATTTTGTGCGGGAAAACAACAGCCGCCTTTTTTCCTTCAATCGCGTACTTGGCTTTCAGATCCATTTCTGCCGGACCGTTGTCGGCCAGACAAAGAGCCGATATGGATAGCAGGCTGCCGGTCAGGACGATACTCATCAGTTGTTTGGTCATTTTTTATCTCCATTGTATTGATTTTTAAAAATTCATCAGTCAGTTCAACCAGAAACGCTCCCTAACCAATAGAATCAACTTACAAATAATACCCATTCACTATCTCTATCCCTAGAGAACCATTCTTTAAAAAAACGATAATCCTAATATTTATACAGGAGAACGGTCATGAAATCAACTCAATACAAAAAACGGACAGAGTCCTCCAGGAGGCTGTCCGATATTCATCTCGCAGCTAAACCTTAGACTCCGAGGGGGTACTGACCGGAGTGCCGGTTTACCGTTTATCACCAGTGTCAGGAATAATCGATGATATTTTGATAAAAAAACAACAGGGAAAAAAATCTCTTCTGTACAATGCAAAAAACATACTTACATTAAAAAACAACAGTAACTATTACTAACGAGTGAGTGAAAAAATATGACAAAAAAGAATGCTATTCAAAACCCAGATCCCGAGCGAGTGTCGATCCTCAGATCTCTCCCCCTTGAGATCAAAGAAACACTTACCGGAGAAGAGGCAGCCTCATTTATTAACAATGAACCGCTGTCAGAAGACCTTTATGAAAAGCTCAAAGACTATCTGCTTCCAGTGAAAGAGTAGCGACAAAACAGCCACAAGGAGACTCCCATGAAAAAAAATAATGCCCAAGCCATTGACCCCGCTGAAATTTGTGAATGTAACCCGGAATGGAGCAGTGCTCCAGGCAGCACTGACGGGGACGAGTGTCGCTGTTCCATTGTTGACCAGGCTGAGACAAACAGTACCCAAAACAAAAAAAAAGTCTAAGAACAGCCCCTCCTTCTCCTGTATCCTTAAAAAACAGGGGAAGGAATGGGCCTCCCCAAGGTTCACCCTTCCTCCAAAGCGCCCCCTTTCAAGGAACGCATTTTTCTGCTGATTCCCTGGAAACTCTTTGGGAGGCCACGTCTGTTGCCTTCAATGTTTAAAAGGAAAAATAATGTATAAAAAGATTTCTCTGTTTTTATTTTTAACTTTAATTAGTTCAGTAGTCTTTTGTCAGGCTGGCAAAAGTGGAGCCATTTCCGGAAAAATCATCACCGGCTACCGTGTGCTTGTTGTTGATCCTACCTGTAAGTATAATCATCTCACGGTGTACCGTGGAGATTATATCAAAT
>JAYEOK010000020.1:0-5900 GCA_034722915.1 Thermodesulfobacteriota bacterium
TATGCGATTATTTAATCCTCAACGTAGCTCGGCTACGCACCCCAAGGGCATTTCCTGCGGGGCACCTGCGGTTAAATAATCACAGATCGTTTCCCTAAACATTCATCTTACACCTCATAATTACGAATTTATTTTTGAATGAGCCCTTATCACAGAGATGCTTCTTTTTCAGGCCAGTGAAAGGTTAATTGAGGGAAAGGGATCTCCCACTCATTCTCCGTACACACTTCCACACAGCACTGTTGGATATACCGTTCCAGGCGTGTATAAATTTCTGCCAGTTCTCCTTTAAAATCAGCAATAATAAGCAGATCAAGGGATGAGGAGTTAGCCTGTTGAAATTCCACCGAAAGGTGGAGACATTTCTTTGCATAACCCTTTTCCTTCAGTTTTTCCTCAATAAAGAAGCGCATAATTTCAGGAATAGCACTGGTCGCCTGGGCCTGGAGACTGTAGGTAATACCAAACGGAATCCGCAATCTGAAGTTTCTGGACAGGTTGACAGGAGAGAGTGCCAGAAAATCCTGTGTCTGGTAGGTTATCCGCTTACCGCCCCGCTCCACCAGTTCAACGGCTTCATGGGACAAGTGGACAACTTTTGCCCGGGAAGTGTCACCAAGAACAACCCAGTCCCCCTTTTTACAGGGGAACCAGGGTTCCTCCGGCTTGGAGGCACGGGAGACCTTGCCGACCATCTCCTCTATGGGAATTCGGAGCCGTATTGCAAGGGAGGGATTATAGAGCCAGCAGAAAACATGGATTCTCTCCAGCTTCCACGGTACCCCATGCAGGATCACCCGCTCTCCCTCACGGATGGAACCGACATTCAGGATAAGTCTTGCCTGATGCCACATCTTGCTGACACCCTGCCGAACTGTCCAGCCAAGACCAAGAAAGAAGATAATGGCCATGCTCAGCAGGAACCAGTCTTCTGCAAGATAGAGAATAAAAAAACTGCTCAACACCGCAAAAAAAACGGTGAGGAACCTGAAGGAAAGATCAAAAATTCGAATATAAAGAGGGAGCTTGGCTTTTCCTGATCCAGGTACCAGGGCAAAGAGGAAACGATAAACAACGGTGCCGATCAAGACAACGAGAAAAAAAGCCAGCACAGCACCCAGCAGATAGACACCCCGGGCGCGAAAAAAATCCCTGGTCGAATCACTCAGTGTTTCGCTCAGTCGGGTTTCATCCGCCTCCAGACGGGATAGTTCCAGTTCAGTAAGCTCGAGCTTGTTCAGAATCCTCCGTTCCACGCTCTGCCATTCCGGCAGCAGCAGCTTGACCCGTTTCCGGATTTCAGGATCGTCTGAGATGGTAAGCAGAGCGAGAAGTTGCTGCACAGCATCTTGGGCCACAGGAACAAGGGCATCATATCGCTGAATGATATCCTTGAGCCTGGTCTTATTTCTGGTACGAATCGTTAATCGTTTCAGTTCTTTGACTGCCGGCTCCAGAAGTGTGGTGATCTCCTGCTTCCAGCTGAATGTTTCCGGCTTTTTCTCTGCAAATAATGCTATTTCCACACCTGTGGCAATTCGCTCAAAATCGTTTCTAGTTTCAGAAAGCTGCTGGTCAAATCGGGTGAGTTCCCGCCCTAAGGATGTTTTCTCGGCTTCTGAACTGCTTCCTTCCATTTTTTCAATTTTTGCGGCAATCTGTTGCTCTATATCCCTCTGAAGTTTGACAAGGGAGGCTAGCATTTTCAGTGTTTCCCCGTTTTGCCCATTTTCTTCTTTGTTGGCGGCAGAAGGAGATGTTTGTTGTGCAGCGTAGCTGTTTATACAAAGCAGAAAAACGAGCGCTGTTGTTATGACATATCGCATGGTTATAATTTGACCTCCACAAGTCCGGAAGTAAGCACCTTACAAAAGATTGTTTTTTTTTCGATTGAATATTTTTGACTCGTATTATCTCGTCCTGTTTCCCATCCATAAGGGCGGTACCGGTTGTAGTGACCTGAACCTCACCAATGTGGACGAGCATCTTCACTAGGAGCCTGTCCGAGAACACCCAAACTACGGGTACAAGTGCCCTTTCTCCTCAACTCTTCGTTATTTTGAAAAAATAATGCTCGGAATATTAACTATATGCACCCCAAGGGCATTTCTTACAGGGCACCTGTGCTTATTTTTTCAAAATGCCTCGATTTGAGAAGAAATGCCTATTCTCGGACAAGCTCCTAGTACCCCGTCCCAAAAGTCTTGACGGGTTTTCTGGCTGTTTATGTTTATGAAAAGAAGAACGTAAAACGATCCTATTTAAATTCCACAACTAGTTGATATTTCGTATGTTAATTTTGAAAAGTAGGTTCAAACTATCGCGTCTTCTTGCCGGTTTTAAATTGCCAAATATCATGTCAGAACTTTTGGGACGCACTACTAGTTGTCCCCTGTAGATAACCAGTGGAAATTCTATGGAACTCAGTTCCAGAACTTTACCTGGTCGACCACTTCTGAGAAGTCTCTTGCCAAGCACTTCACGGAGGTTAGTGCCTTACTCCTCAAAAGCTGTCATAAAAAACAAGAAAATGAAAAGTTCGTTTAACGTTAGCAAGTTGGACATACCAACAAGGCACTTATACCCCTCGAGGGGGTACTGAAATGAGTGCCGGCCTCACTTACCGTTCATCACCGGTGTTAGAACTTCACCATCCAGACTGTAAATTAACGAGAACCTTCTGCTGCCTATTATCCCGGGATCAGACTGGATAACCTGCAGATCAAGCTGTCCGGTTGGGATAATAAAGGGAAAAGGCAATTCACGGGGAACAAAGGAATAATCAGCTTCTGGAAAATCCGCCTTTTATGTTTCTATATATGTCGCAATAGAGGACTCAATATCACCAGGGCCAATGGGTCTCCCTTTTCTTGTCAGAAGAATGGTGGCCGATCCCTTCCAGTGAATATCCTGTAGTGAAGGTATGTTTTGAAGCAGATTTGTTTTTATCTTGTTGGTATCAAGCTCCAGGCTCAGTCCTGCAGCAGGTGCAGGACTGATACACCAACTGGCAAGGGATATGGCGGTTGTCGTCTCTGCATCAAATTCGGCAACATCACCAAGTCTAACAAAGCGGATGGAAACCTCAACAAAAGCTTTAAAAGTAATTTGCAGAGCAGAAAAGGTACAGGGAAGGAGTAAAACAACAGTTGCAAGACATAAAATGGATGGAATCTTGTTTACTGCATTTATTCCATTTTGTACTTTTCCAGAAAACACTAATCTACCAGCCCCAGACAAGGCGTCTTGCGATCCAGCCGGTAATCCCCCCCCGGTGACGTACCTTGACCCAGCCTTTTACTGAAGCAATGGTCTGGAATACTGTCCCCCTCTTTGCCTTTGCAATGAGCTCATGTTGTGTTCCAGGTCTGGAACGAATATTTATTATTTTCTTTTTTACCACGACATGGGGAGTGCGGGAAACGAGCCGTTTGTGAATCCAACCTGAGTCTCCTTCAAAATCCTGCACTTTGTACCAGTCTTTTCTGCTGCCCACTACCTGCAAAGGATATCCTTTTCCCAGTTTCCACAACACCTCATAGCTTGTTGCAGGGCCACTGCGCATATTGACGATCTCCCTGGCAATGGACACCATTCTGCCGCCACCAAAGGCCTGGCTGTATCCTGTGACGACAAATACTAGAACCAACACAATCAGAACAATAGCCATATTGACACTACCGGAGTCTCTCTTTCGGTCAGGCAGACGCAGACGTCCTTTTTCCCCTTTCTTGGGTACCCGGAAAATGGTTTTGTTTCGCCTCTGTCTTCTGTAATACAGGATGCAGACACTAAGAAAACAGAGCAGGAGGAACAGCGCCTTTGCCTGCTCATAGGAAAAAGGTGAAATTGCTGTGGCAACTACATCTTCCCAGGTAAACCATGCGGGAAGATAAAGGGGGCCGATATAAAAAACCGTTGCCAGGGCAATAACGAAAAACAATGTCATAATAAATCCATAGAAAAATTCACAGTAGCAATGAACGGTAAGCTGGCACCTCGTTCATTATCCCTTGGGGCAATAACAAGAAATACGTGCAGACTTCGAAGGAATTTCCAAGATGCCCAAAAGGGGGAGCAATATGTGGTAAGATAGTTTTATATAATAATATATTGTTACAATGCTTAACTTAAACCCTGCGCCTTGTCAAGGGTATGTGGGGAGTGAATACTGAAAAGGTACGTAATATTACAGGAAAGGCCGTGGATCACGGCGGCCAACAGGATCAAGTATCTCGCTAAACAGATAGATGCAGCAACCTCTGAGATAAAAAACAAGATAGAGGGCATTCAGGATTTAACCCTGTGGGTAACTGTGCTGATCTAACGCGAACACAATTTGTCGGTCACAATAGAAGGGAGATTTTATTATGCCATTTTTAGTGCCTTACAGAATATTTTCTCGGAGTCTACGCTTACCTGTTTTTTTTGAACATATTCTGATAAGGCACTTATCCAGTGAACTGAATTGTTTCCGGTTGAACCGGGTTAGTGCTGTTGACGCCTGGTCGTTATGCTGAATTGAGGTGACTACGATACTGATAGTATCAGCACCATGGTATAAAGCCGGATAATACGTTTTTTCGTGTGGTTAGAATTGCCATGCCGAAGGTATAATTGTAGCAGACGGTCCTTAACTTAGGGCGTATTCAAAAATAAGTTCGTAATTATGAGGTGTAAAATGAATGTTTAGGGAAACGATCTGTGATTATTTAACCGCAGGTGCCCCGCAGGAAATGCCCTTGGGGTGCGTAGCCGAGCTACGTTGAGGATTAAATAATCGCATAGCGTTTTTCTAAATGTTTATATTGCGCCTCAGAGTACGAAGTTATTGTTGAATACGCCCTTAATAGAACTACTGTTGAACTGAACCGCTATCGCGGAAAAAACCTACAATCCCTGTAGAATACGGGGCTTCCCACCAATCGTTGTTCCTACAACGCCTAATAAGATAAAATATCTCTATAGGATAAGCATGTCGCTTATCAATTCACTACTATGGAGGTATGCATTATGGCCACAGGTTCCCGTTTACGATTTATAGATTATCTTTCCCTTCAGAGATTTGCTCCCGCCACCAAAGAAGCCTATTACGGTGCAGTCAAGAGGCTTGCAGACTATTTCGACACAAAACGCCCCGATACGCTGAGTAATGATCAGATCCAGGATTACCTGATCTACACCATCCAGGTTAAAAAGATGGCATGGGCAAGCTGTAATGTCATTTTTTGTGGTTTGAAAAAATATTACCGTGATCATCTTGGTCGTGATGAGACAGAGTTTACTATCCCTCCACGAGGCAGATCAAAAAAAATCCCTATGCTGCTGAGCAAGGAAGATGTCATTCAACTTCTGGAGACTCCTGCAAATATAAAACACAGAGCACTGCTTGCCACTGTTTACGGCTCAGGCCTACGAGTCAGTGAGGTTGTGAAACTTCGTCCTGAACATTTGGACTCTGATAGAATGACAATCAGGGTTGAGCAGAGCAAAGGAAATAAGGATCGTTATACTGTTCTCTCACGCTATTGTCTGGAACTTCTACGTCTCCATTGGAAAATTGCAAAACCTGAAGAGTGGCTGTTCTTTGGCAGAAACAAAAAACAGCCCATGCCAATTAATACAGCACAGCGCATTTTCTATAATGCAAAGCAGGCAGCCGGCATAACTAAAGGTCGTGGCATTCATACACTGCGCCACTGTTTCGCAACTCATGCACTCAATGCCGGTGTTGAGATTTATGTTATCAACTCGACAGTCGTAAGTTCTTGCAGTTCAGTTTCTACTTGGAATTCGTATAAACTGTATGAAAAGTTTCTCTAAAAAGAGCTAAGCGGCTTGTTGCTCGCAGTCTTGACCAAATTTAGCTAATTTTTTTTCAATTATACCTTTGATAATCT
>JAYEOK010000021.1:0-5832 GCA_034722915.1 Thermodesulfobacteriota bacterium
TCTCTCTGTATGGTAGCATTTTCACCATGGAGGCAAAACTGACAATGGCCGCAGTCCGCATCCAGATCCTCACCAAAATAATTAAGCAGCATACGTGTCTTGCAGCCCTTGTGATTGACAAGATCCACTACCAGTTGCAGGCGTTGCAAATCATTTTGCTCCCGTTGCTGGAAACGACCGGCCAGTTTTTCTTTCAAGTCATTAACGTTCAGCTGATCTGTATGGGTTTTACAAAATCCAAGACGGGCACCGGTCACCTGTAAGAGGAGATCACCGGATTGTTCGAGATAATCGAGTGCTGTTATGATCCGTTTTCTTGGGCTCCGGGTTTTCCGGGCAGCTTCCTGAAGATCAATTGTGTACCAGATTTTTGCCTTAACCGCACAGCTGAAGAGATCGCGTAAAAAAGTCTGTCGATCAGTATCGAATCTGGCAAAAATTTCTGTGGAAGATTTTAATGGCTTAAATTTGTAACTGGCATAAAATGGCCCGGTGGATGTAATCACGCCCTCAAGTTCAAGGTAGGTAAGCAGCGTTTTCACCACCAGGGGGCGCATATCAAACCGGTTAGCCAGCTCATAGAGTGCACAATCAAATGACGCGTCCTGCTCAAGGATAAAATCTATCATATCATGCACCCTCTTCTCTTCCGGGGTGTCGCCGTAGACAAAATTTTCAAGTATGAGCAAATCATCTGCACCGCCGAACGTGGTGCATGAAGAGGGTCTTCCGTCCCGGCCCGCCCGACCGATTTCCTGGGAATAATTTTCCAGACTTTTGGGCAGATTATAATGGACAACCGCCCTGATATTACTCTTGTCGATTCCCATACCAAAGGCAATGGTGGCCACGGCAATCGCTACGTCCGATGCCATAAACCAGTCTTGTATCTCCTGACGCAGTTCATCTTTCAGTCCGGCATGGTAGGGCCTGGCTGGATACCCTGCATCGGCAAGCCTGTTTGCCACATCTTCTGCAGTCTGCTGCCGGGTAACATAGATAATGGTCGGGCCGTCCTCTGCACTTTTTTCAAGTAGTTGCAACAAGGCCTGATCAGGATTTTCTGTCGGCTCAAAGAGAAGTGTGAGATTGGGTCGGTAAAACCCTGTTTGAATAAAATCCTGTTCAGCAATAGAAAAGCTCCGTTGGATATCTGCCGAGACTTTTGGTGTTGCAGTGGCAGTGAGAGCCAGAACCGCCGGTACCTTAAATGTGCGCGCAAGATCAGCCAGTTTAAGATAATCAGGCCGGAAATTATGACCCCACTCGGAGATACAGTGCGCCTCATCAATCACCATCAGGGAAAGCGTCAAACCAGAAACCAGGCCGACAAAACGCTCATTGGCAAAGCGTTCCGGTGCCACATAGAGCAGCTTCAACTCATTGCGATTCAACTGTTCATAGACTTTACTGGTTTCATTGAAATCAAGAGACGAATCCAATCGGGCAGCAGCAATCCCCCTGGAGACAAGAAAATCCACCTGATCTTTCATCAAGGCCATGAGCGGTGAAACCACCAGGGTCAGGCCCGAAAGATGCAATGCCGGCAACTGGTAACAGAGACTTTTTCCCTGACCGGTGGGAAAAACTGCCAGGGCAGATCGACCGGCAAGTACTGCCCTGATAATTTCCTCCTGACCAGGCAGGAAGGATTCAAAGCCAAATATCTGCTGCAATGTTTTTTGTATTTCTATCTGCTCAGTCATGATGTTCCCGTAACAACTGCAACAATTCATTGGATGACATGCGACCGCTCATGTCACTGCCTTCAAGCAGGCTGTCGGCAAGGTCCCGTTTCTTGTGGTGAAGCTCAACAATCTGCTCTTCAATGGTGCCTTCCATCACCAGACGGTACACGGTTACCGGTCGAGTCTGCCCAATGCGGTGGGCACGGTCAGAGGCCTGATCCTCCACTGCCGGATTCCACCAGGGATCCATATGTATTACATAATCGGCAGCCGTCAGGTTGAGCCCGGATCCACCCGCCTTGAGACTGATTAAAAAAAGATCTCCATTACCTGCCTGAAAAGCGGCGATTCGTTTTTGTCGTTGTTTGGCTGTGGTTTTGCCATCAAGGTACTGATAGCTGATATTTTGTTTGTCAAGATAGTCGCGGATCAGAGCCAGGTGACCAACAAACTGACTGAAAACCAGAGCCTTGTGTTTGTTGGCAATCAGCTCGGTCACGGTATCGCCAAAGACCTTGAGCTTGGAGCTGGCAATTTTTGTGTTTTTGTTCTTATTTGTGTTCTCTCCATCCCCATCAAGGACAAGAGCCGGATTACAGCAAAGCCTGCGAAGACGCATGATCTGGGCCAGGATCTGCAAGTGTCCCGCCTCAGAACCATCGCGTTCAAAGAGATCCAGTGCATGACGTCTCTGGGCCTCGTACAGGGCCTGCTCCTCTGTGCTCATGCTTACCCGAAGGGTTACGTCGGTGCGGGGAGGCAGCTCACTTAACACATCACTTTTTAAACGACGGAGAATAAACGGCCTGATCAAACGCCGCAGCCTGTCCCGGCTTCCCTTGTCATCCCGTTCTTCTATGGCACTGCTGAATCGGTCAGCAAACTGTTTATAGCCGCCTAATAAACCGGGAGTGAGAAAGTTAAACAGGGTCCACAGCTCGCCAAGATGATTTTCAATGGGAGTGCCGGTGGTAATCAAACGGAAACCAGCCTTCAGACTCATGGCAGCCCGGGATCGTTTGGTTTGCCGGTTTTTAATGGCCTGGGCTTCGTCAAGCACCACTGCCTGCCATGTGATTTGCTGTAATTTTTCCGCTTCTTTCTGCAGTAATCCATAACTGCAGAGCAATAGATCAAAAGGCTGCAGATTGTCCAGAATCTCCTGACGATCACCGGATCCAAACAGAATGACATTCAGCGTCGGGGCAAAACGGCGAGCCTCATCCTGCCAGTTTGCCACAACAGACAGTGGTGCAACCACAAGTATTGGCCCTTTGGGAGCAAGATTTAACAAAACAGCAAGTGCCTGCACAGTTTTACCAAGACCCATATCATCGGCCAGGCAGGCCCCCACTCCCAGATGGGCTAAACGGGAAAGCCAGTGAAAACCTTCTTCCTGATACATCCGTAAATCCGCCTGCAGGGTAGTGGGGAGTTTGGCCGCCATTGTTGTTTCCAGATTTTTCAGGTGCGCTTTCCAGGCAGCGTCTCCCCGACAGCTTCCCGCCTGTTCCAGCAAATCATCAAGAGCAAGGCTTGCCAGTGGGTTAAAGCGGACTCCCTTACCGGATTTAGTGGAATAGACGGAGAGATCCTGCAGCCGTTTCTGAAATGCCTGGGTCAAAGCGAGAAAAGAGCCATCATCAAGACGGACAAAACGCCCCTCGCGGTATTGCAATGCTGCCAGCAATTGCTGCAAATCCAAAACAAGTTTGTCATCAACCTGTATTGTACCTGTGGCCTTGAACCAGTCATTCTCTTTTTTTATCTGCAGGGCAAGCTTGTCAAATCCAATCTCAGTTCGAAACTGATAACTCTTCCCCTTGGGCCACTCAAGGATTATATTATCGGCCTGATTGAGTTCATACAACATTTCCAGGCAATCAGCGGGTTCAGAGAGTTCCCACTGGCCGGTTCCATCTTCAAAACGGCTCATGGTCGGGCTGTTTTCCACCAGCTGCCGGGCAGCCTGCTGTTCGGCTTTCAGATCACGAACAGCTCGTAGCTTTTTGCCTTCAATTTCAGCAAGAACCGACTTCCCTCCCTGCCCGGGATGGAAACAGGGGCCGGCGTCAGAAAAGGGTCTGGTCAATATTTCCAGCCTCAATCCTTTGCCAACCGGCAGCAACTGAACATGGGGTGAAGCGTCTGCCTGCACCCTTGTCGCTTCTGTGCCACCACCGATATCCGACTGAACAGTAATCAGGGCAGAAAGTGCGTCTGCCGTCCGACGGGCGAGCTCTTCACCCTGCGAAGGCACATCCAGACCTGTGCCAACTGTCCGAGCCAACTGGTGATGATTTTTGCTGAAAGAATAAAGAAGGTAACGATTAGCACTTTCCTTGACAACAGCAAAGGGCTGATTGTCTTCCGGCTGTGGCTCAAGAAAAACCCTGATCTTTCCTTTTACTTTTTGAATACGCATTTCCGGCTCTGCCCGAACAAGTTCTACCTGCATCATACTTTCCGGGGAAAAAAGCAGTGGATGATCAACTAACTGCTGTAAAACCTGAGCTTTATCAAAATGATATTTCGTCTGCCGGCCAGAGCCCCAGCTGCGTATTTTCACGTCCTTTTTAATAGTTGAACAGATACGCAGATCCTGCTCCGTTAATCCTTCCATGCTCCCGGCTTTACCGGCCAGGTTTTTAAGTGCCACTGACCGGCCTCTTGTCCACTTCCCATTTTTACCAAGTTTTTGTAAGCGTGATTCCAGGAGGAGTGAGCTATATTCTTCATTGTAGTGAAACAACCATATTAAGCGTTGTTCACCACCTGTTTTACTGTTTCCTGCAGCTGCCAATGTGGCCAGATTTATAAGTATTTCAAGCCCTGCCTCCCACTCTGGTTTTGCCTGCACCATATCTGTTAAAGCAACTGTACCTGTTGCTTTATGAATCTTTTCGCAATACAGACTGTTCTCTTTCTGTTCAACATCGACAAAAGATAAGATTTCCGCGGCAAGAGCAGACATCCACAAATAACCATTCTTATTGCTTTTATCTCTTATCTCCTCCAGATCTTTACGCCGTGTCTTGACTTGTTTTGGATGCAGCCAGCTCATGGCTAAAAATTGCAGGAGCGCGTCATTAGGTCTCATGTCTTCTGAAACGGAGGTAATATCCCTCTTGAAATTGCTGCTCAGGGAGATAAGACCAAGCTGCTGTTCCAGAACTGTCTGCCATGGTTGAAGCAGTACGGAAATTGGCTCATTACTCCGCTCCATAAGGAGAATCAGGTCGTAGGCCTGTTGCATAAATGCACGGTTTTTGCTTTGTATTAACGCCAGAACATGAAATATCCCCAGGTACCCGGACAGGTATGTTTTACGCTTTCGTACTGTTTTTTTGTGGAGCACAAGGGCATGGGAAAATGCAGCAACAGCTTTCTCATTCTCCCCTCTGATAAAGGCTAACCAGCCGCCATAGGCCAACCTGTCCTCCTCCAGTTTCCAACCACGCTCCTCAATGAAATAAGCTGCCTGGTCGCAATCTCCGTTCCAGAGTATTGTTCGCAACAACAGAGAATAGTCTTCACTTTTGATATGTCGCTTATGATGTTGTTCAATAAACAGCTTATAATAGACAGTACTAAGTGGTTTCAAATCATCCATGGTCCAGTTAAGAATATTCTGGAAGAGAAAAAAACTGGTAGTGACAGACATAAAGCCAATAAGATTGGAGGCAAGATCAGCTGGGAAAATACGCTGAAACGGGTCTTGTTCGTCAGAACTAAAAGAAAAGGCTCTGCCGGCCTCTTGAATAATTTTATAAAATTCATCTGCTGCCTGGCCGCTGTAGCAGGATATTTGCAACTCCCGGAGCAGCTGAGCCGGATTGTGATACTCCGCATGGTATCCATAGCCTCCTTTCTCTATGGGCAGAAGTTTTTGCAGGACTTTAGCAAGCATCCTGAATCGTTTTTCCTGCAGGCAATCAAGTACGATATGAGAACGTAAGGAATCCGGACAACTCAGGCCTAGCTTATCTTTGATAACCAGGCCTTTTTCAACCATTGGCCGAACCTGCTTTCCCACCTGGTCAGCAGTTAGCCTTATTCTGGGCAAACCTTTGAGTTTTATTTCGGCCAGGCACAGTGCCAACTCAGTCTGTCGACAAGAATCTACCTGAATGGCAAGAAACTG
>JAYEOK010000022.1:0-5828 GCA_034722915.1 Thermodesulfobacteriota bacterium
CGTTCAACCTCCTTGATATTCAACGAATGATGAAGCTCACATTCCATCGAGCTCATGGACACTCCTGTGAGGCCGCAGGGATTCATCCAGGTAAAAGGTTCAAGATCAATGCTCACATTCAGAGCCAGACCATGGTAACTGATACCATGCCTGACTGCGATCCCCACGCTGCCAAGCTTACGATCACCAAGCCAGATACCGTGATTTCTTGAGCCTCTCTCTGCTTCAATGCCAAAGCGGCGCACCACAGCAAGCATGATCTGCTCAAGGATATGAACGAATTCAACAACACTCAGTTTATGTCGGCGCAGGTTGATAATTGGATAACAGACGATTTGCCCGGGCCCGTGATACGTGACTTCCCCACCCCGCTCTATCCTGATCAACTCTATTGCCCGCTCTTGAAGAAAGGCTTCAGAAACAACTACATTTCCAGGAGAACCGTTGCGGCCAAGGGTAAAGACCGGATGATGTTCCATGATCAGACAGACATCACCCTCATTTTCATCATCATGCAGTTTTTTCAGCAGCCGCATTTGATGGTCATACGCCAGGCGATAAGGGATAATTCCCAGTTGCTTGATCTGCAGAGTCATTACTGTCTATGATTATCCAGTTAAACAGGGCTTACGTGCTGCCTGTGTTTCATCAAGACGCCGAAGCTTAGTTCTTGTCGGTGCCTGCCGAAGTCGCTCACCATCTTCCGATGCCTCCCGAGCAACATCTTTAAAAACATCAATAAACTGATCCAGATCGTCCTTGTTTTCAGTCTCTGTGGGCTCAATCATGATCGCTCCGGGCACCACCAACGGAAAATAAATGGTCGGTGGATGATAGCCGTGATCAATCAGTCTCTTGGCCATATCAAGAGTCGAAATTCCGTGCTCCTGCTGCATTTTATCCGAAAAAACACATTCATGCATGCATGGTTTGTCATAGGCAAGATAAAGGACATCGCGTAATGATTCCCGCACATAGTTTGCGTTCAACACTGCTAGCTGGCTTGCCTTTTTAAGGTTTTTCGCTCCCATGGAAAGGATATAGCTATAGGCCTTGACCAGGACTCCAAAATTCCCGAAAAATGTATGCAGTCGGCCAATTGAGTCGGGGCAGTCATATTCCAGGTGATACGTATTTCCAGCCTTAGCAACACGTGGTACTGGCAAAAAATCTTTCAGTTCATCAACCACACAGATAGGCCCGGCACCAGGGCCGCCACCACCATGGGGTGTTGAGAATGTTTTATGCAGATTGAGATGCATGATATCAATACCGCAGCGTTTAAAATCCACCATGCCCATAACCGCGTTCATATTGGCACCGTCACCATAGACCAGCCCCCCTTTTTCATGAACAATTGCGGTAATCTCACGGATGGACTCCTCAAACAAGCCAAGGGTGTTGGGATTGGTAAGCATGATACCCACTGTTTCATCATCCATCAGTTCTGTAACGGTTTTCGCATCAAGAATTCCGTCAGCACCTGATTTCAGTTGTACAGGTTTGAATCCACATAAGGCAGCACTGGCAGGATTTGTTCCATGGGCAGTGTCAGGAATAAGGATTTTGCTTCGCTTTTCACTTTTTTTCCTGAACCAGGCTGCAAAGATAAGCATACCTGCCATCTCTCCCTGTGCGCCTGCTGCAGGCTGCAGAGAAACCGCATCCATTCCAGTGAGACGTGCAAGAAATGTCTGCAACTCAAACATAATCTGCAATGCACCTTGAGACAGCTCATCGGCAAGGAGTGGATGAGAAGTGACAATGCCAGGAATGGCCGCTATTTTTTCATTAATTTTCGGGTTATATTTCATGGTGCAGGAACCCAAGGGATACATTCCTGAATCAATTCCAAAATTCCACTGGGATAAGCGTGTATAATGACGTACTACATCAACTTCACTCAAATCCGGAAAGTCAGGCCCATCTCCCAGCAGATTTTCATCAATACCAACTGTTGCTTCGGGTACATCCTGATCAGGCATGCTGAATGCACTACGTCCTTTTTTTCCTTTTTCCCAAAGTAGAGGCTCTTCAAGGATCAAGCCGCTTATTCCCGGTCCATGTGTCATGAGCGCAGCTCCTCAATCACTTCATCAAGAATTGTTCTGGAGACTGTCTCGGTAACACAGAATAGATAGGCCCCTTCATATTCTTTATAAAAATCGCTAAGTTCAATGCCTGCAACGATTCCCTTTGCAAGCAGCCGTTTTCTCGCTGGCTTGAAATCATCTGCAAACCTAAGGACAAATTCATTAAAGGTCTGCCCGCTGAACAGAAGTTTTGCTCCTGTCTGTATCAGCCCGTTTTTAAAATAGGCCGCCTTGTCATAATTAAGTTTTGCCACACGACGCAGGCCTGTACTACCGAGGCTGGCCATATAGGCAGCAGCAGTCAGTGCACAGATCCCCTGATTGGAACAAATATTTGAAGTGGCCTTTTCGCGGCGGATGTGCTGTTCTCTTGTGGCAAGGGTCAGAACATAGCCTCGCTTTCCTTCAAGGTCTACAGTTTCACCAACCACACGACCAGGAAGATTACGCTGATACTTTTTGCGGCAGGCAAACATGCCAAGCCCCGGGCCACCAAATGATTGCGACATCCCGAAACTTTGACCTTCACCACAGACAATATCAGCGCCACTTGCCCCTGGACTGCGCAGTAAGCCGTAGGCAAAAGGTTCTGAAAAACAGGTAATGAATAAGGCATCTGCGGCATGAATCTTCAGTGCTGCCGTTTCAAGATCCTCGATAACACCAAAAAAATTGGGTGACTGCAGGGCAACTGCGGCCAGATCATCAATGTTTTGCAGACCTGAACAATCTGTCCGTCCGTCCCGTCCCACAGGAAGTTCAACGATTTTAAAGGACGCTGCCTGCAAATAGGTATACACCACTTTCCTGTAATGGGGATGAATGGCTGAAGAAATGGCTACAGTATGTTTTTTGCGCGCAATACGCAATGCCATGAGAAGTGCCTCTGCCAGTGCTGACGCTCCGTCATACATTGATCCATTGGCAACTTCCATTCCGAGTAGCCGGGTAGTCAGGGTTTGGTACTCAAAGATCCCCTGCAGCGTACCCTGGGCCATTTCCGGCTGGTAAGGAGTATAGGCCGTCAGGAATTCTGAACGACTCATAAGGTTACGAACAATTTCCGGAATATGATGAGAGTAGCTTCCTGCTCCAAGCAAAACCGCTCTTGCCGAGGAAGCCAGGTTGTTCGCAGCAAGACTTTGAAAATGATCGGTGAGATCCCATTCCGACAGCGGGCCGGGTATGTCAATTTCTCCCTGGCAGCGGCAATTTTCAGGAATATGGGCAAACAGTTCTTTCAGTTGGCCATGTCCTGTTACTGCCAGCATCTCCTCTATCTCTTCTTTGGTATGTGGAAGGTAACGCATCCTTTTATCCCTGCAGGAGTTTCAAGTAATCATCCCGACTCAGTAACTCATCATATTCGCTTTCAACAGTTGGCCGAATTTCTATGATCCAGCTGGCGTACGGCTCTTCATTGACAAGTTCCGGGGCATCTTCAAGCGCTGCATTTACAGTAACAACCTCTCCGCTGAGCGGGATAAACACCTCTGATACGGCCTTCACCGATTCCAGTGTACCGAACTCATCACCTTTCTTAAAGGTATCGCCAATGTCCGGCATTTCGACAAAAACGATGTCTCCCATCTGATCCTGGGCATAGTCACTGATACCTATCTTTATGGTCTCACCAGTTCTTTGTACCCACTCGTGATCATCGCTGTAAAAAAGATCTGCAGGTAAATTCAACTCACTAATCTCTTTCATTTTTCCCCTCTTTTATGCTCAATTACGGTGTTAAATGGCAGGCAAAGCCACTTTCAGGTTAAAACTTTTGTAAACGACAAATGTCTCCACTGATTGCACATTGTTTATCTTAGAAGCCTCTTCGGTATAAAACTCGAGAATTCCAAAATCCTTTGCCAGCATCACAGTAAGTATCAAGTCAAAGCGTCCGGTGACCACTGCAACGGAAAGAACCCCGCGCAGCTCACTGAACTCTTTCCCTTTTTTAACCAGATCCATATCCTTTACCCGGATGCCAATCATAACTACCGAATGATCGGGAAGTGCTGCCGGGTCAACCAGGCCGGTAATCTCAAGCAGACCATCGTTACGAAGCTTTTTTACCCGGGAACGCACTGTTCCTTCGGCAAGACCGAGGGTCTGCGCTATTTTTTTGAACGGCATGCGCCCTTCTTTAAGCTTGTTTATGATGGCTATATCAGTTGCATCCATAATGATCTGTTTTCCTTTTTTACACTTTGCAGAATAATAGCTTAATTTGACGAAAATGTCAATATACACGAAGCCCACAAACGATATCAGCAAACAAACAACAACTATTTGACAATATAGACAACATGGACTGGCAATCCATCTATGCAATCATGTATCATCTCACCAAAGCGCTGACCTAAACGCCCGTACAACTTTTTACGACGATATTCAGGATACCAGACAATATGATACTTGCATTCATAACGTACATGTGATTGATTCTGATATTCATTCATTGTGACAGGAATCAGGAGGGAGTAAGGCATTTAAAAAACCAATTTCAGGAGGTTAAAATGAAAATTTTTCTGGCACTATTTTTTGCTTTAATGTTGATGACTGGTGGTTCGGCCTGGGCCGAAGATGAAAAGACTGAACTTAAGATTACCTGCTGGGAGGGGTATGCCAAACCCTATGTTGATGATTTCAAGGCCTTGGTAAAAAACAAATACAAAGTTGATCTTGAGATCAAAATTCACAACCCGGTTGACCAGGATGAATTCTACGAGGCAGCGAAAACCGGCAAGGCAGACCTGATTTCCCCGCCCCAGGACATGGTTAAGAACCCGAAATTTTATTGTTTCACTGAGGGAAATTTTCTGCTCCAGACACCGGATCTAAAAAATATTCCTAACTTCAAACACATTCTCCCCTTCTTCCAGAAAGATCAGGCTTTGATTCACAAGGGACTTCGCTATGGAGTACCCTATAATTGCGGGCCCTACGGCTTGGCTTACAATACAGAAGTGGTAAAGTCAGCCCCCACCAGTTGGAACATCCTTTTTGATCCGCAATACAAAGACCAATATACGATTAATAACAATTTCCCCAAATGCAATATCTGGATTTCCGCACTATCTCTGGGCTATGGATATGATGATATTTTTGATATCTCCAAACTGGATCGAAAAAAAGTACAGGATCAGCTTAATCAGCTTGTAAAAAATGCCAAAAGTCTCTGGGATGGGGCGGCCAACCCCGATGAATTCCCCGAGCTTTCTCTTGCGACCAGCTGGGGATTTGCGGTTCAGAAAGCTAATTTAAAAGGGGGCAAATGGCTTTTGGCAACACCAAAGGAGGGTGGTACAGCCTGGATTGATTACTGGTGCATTACCAGCGCCGCTAAAGATTTGACAAAACATCTCAGCGAGGAGTGGATTAATTTTATGCTTGCGCCGGAGCGCCAGGTCGATGTTGTCCACGCCCAGGGAGTTGCACCGGCCGTAGACAATATTGACGACCTGCTAACCGAGACTGAACGCAAAATCTTTCATGTCGGCGATAACGATTATTTTAAAACCGTGGCTCTCTGGCAGGTTATGGATGAAAAAACGGTCAAGGCTTTCGCCGAGATGTGGACAGAAGCGAAACAACAACGAAAATAAGAGTTAGGAACGGAGCGCAAATAACTTGAACATCTCGCATCTTGTCTTCAGGCCATCTTTGGCCGATCATCAATCACAAAGTCCTCAACGTAGCCCGCTACGCCTGCGGCTTTGTTCAATCAGATCGGTC
>JAYEOK010000023.1:0-5820 GCA_034722915.1 Thermodesulfobacteriota bacterium
GTCGAACCGCAGAAGGGGAAAAGCCCTTGATCCGTTGTCTTTTATTCCGATCGATATTCGATATTCCTGGTTCGATATTCGACATTCTCTTTTTAAAACCCGCCCGCAGGGCGATAAGTTCAACAAATTAATGTACCCCAAGGGCATTTCCTCCGGGGCATATTTTTTTCCGTCTTCTGTGTTGCTCGTTGCTCACGTAACCCGTTATGCTCCCGCCTCGCGCCTTGAATACGAAAAAAACTCCTATTAATTTTTGTTCAAGTTATTTATCTCCCGTTCCTTACCGTTTACCGGTGCTAGAATTTTTTGCACTGAAAAGAACACCATCTTCCGGAAGTTGCTGCCATTTCAGTTTCACCGGGACGGGTTTGACATCCCATATTTTTCTGCTGTAATCCATAATTGATCGATCCGATGAAAACTTGCCCATGCGGGCTGTGTTTAATATTGACATTTTTGTCCATGTCTTTTTGTCTCTGTACACCTCACTGATCCAAGCCTGACAGTCTATATACTGTTGATAATCAGCCAAAAGCATGTACTGATCATCATAGAGCAGAGAGTCAACAACTGGGCGGAACAGTTCCTGGTCACCGCGTGAAAAATGACCTGAGGCAATTCGATCAATTGCACCCTTCAGTTCATCGTTATTCTGGTAATAGTGCATGGGATGATAGCCTGCGGCCTGATGTTCCATAACCTCTTCAACGTTAAGGCCGAACAGGAAAAAGTTTTCAGCTCCTACTTCTTCACGGATTTCAACATTTGCCCCATCCAGAGTACCAATGGTTAAGGCACCGTTCATGGAGAATTTCATGTTTCCGGTACCGGATGCCTCTTTTCCAGCCATTGATATCTGTTCTGACAGGTCAGTCATTGGATAGACGGTATGCCCGATTTTAACATTGTAATTGGGAATAAAAAAAACTTTGAGCCTATCCCTTACATCAGGATCATTGTTCACAACACGCGCAATGGAAGTAATCAGCTTTATTATTCGTTTCGCCATGAAATAAGCGGGTGCTGCTTTTCCGCCAAAGACAAAGAGGCGGGGTGTGATGTCGGTATCAGGGTTTGCTTTTATTCTGTTATAAAGAGTGACGATATGGAGCACATTCAGCTGTTGACGCTTATATTCATGAATACGTTTTACCTGAACATCGAACATGGCTTGAGGACTGACAACGATATTCTGCTGTTCCTTAATAATAGCAGCAAAGTCCTGTTTGTTTTCTTCTTTGACACTTCTCCAGGCTTCCTGGAAAGCCGCGTCATCTGCCAGATGTTCCAGGTTTCTTAATTCATCAAGACTCGTGAGCCATTTTTCGCCAATGGCATCAGTGATCAGTCTTGTCAGGCGGGGGTTACTCACTGCTATCCAGCGTCTGGGAGTAACCCCGTTAGTGACGTTGCGTATTTTACCCGGATACATTGAGTTCCAGTCAGCAAGGGTGTGTTTACGCAGCAGATCAGTATGCATGGCTGCGACTCCGTTAATCGCTTTGGAACCTATGCATGCAAGGTTTGCCATGCGTACGTACTTGGGACCGGAATCGTCAATGATGGACATTCTGCTCAATCGTGCATCATCACCCGGGTATTTCATTCGCACGTCCTCAAGGAAGCGATAATTGATTTCATAGATAATTTCAAGATGCCTTGGAAGCAGGTCTTTAAACAATGCAAGTTCCCATTTCTCCATGGCTTCCGGTAAGAGAGTATGGTTGGTATAGCAGAGGGTCTTGCGGGTAATGTCCCAGGCCTTTTTCCAGTCGTAGTGATACACGTCTATGAGAAGTCGCATCAGTTCCGGTACTGCTATTGATGGATGCGTATCGTTAAGTTGAGTTGTGAAACGTTCATGGAAATGATCAAGTGATTTGTGGGTAAAGAGATGAACACGGATCATATCCTGAAGGGAACAGGATACAAAAAAGAATTGCTGTTCCAGGCGCAAACGCTTGCCTTGAAACTGCTGGTCATTAGGATAAAGAACTTTAGTGATGGTTTCTGCGCTTATTTTATCTTCCACCGCGCCATAATAATCACCAGTGTTAAAATCTGCAAAATCGAAAGAGGCGTGCGCCTCAGCGCTCCATAGACGTAAGCAGTTGACGTTGTTGACTTTATATCCTGGGACTGGTGTGTCGTACGGGATACCGGTGACAACCCGGGCAGGTATCCACCGTATCCGCCGCATACCACATTCTCCATGGTATACTTCAGTGTGACCACCAAATCCAACATCGCAGGCAAGATCAGGCTTTTTGATTTCCCAGGGATTGCCGGAATGGAGCCAGCGGTCACTGATTTCTTTCTGCCAGCCATTTTCGATTTCCTGATCAAACATGCCATATTCATAGCGAATGCCATACCCGATAGCCGGAATTTGAAGGGAGGAAAGCGAGTCAAGGTAACATGCAGCCAGTCGTCCAAGGCCTCCATTGCCAAGGCCGGGCTCCTCTTCATGATTGATGATTTCGGTTAAGTTCAGCCCGCTTTCTTCGGCGGCATGAGAAAAATCATCATAGAGGCCGAGATTGACAAGATTATTGTGGAGATGAGGGCCCATGAGAAATTCAGCTGACAGGTAACAGACAACTCTGGATTCTTTATCAAGCAGTGCTTCCACAGAGTTAATAAAAAGATGCTGCATCCGGTCTCTGAGGGTGTAGGAAACCGCAAGGTAGTAATCATTTAAACTGGCGGTCCTGGTGGTAACACCTTGTTTGTAGAAAAGGTTGTAGGCAAATGCACGTTTTAATTTGTTGATATGTTCTTGTGGTTTTTCAACAGATTGTTTTTCAGGGTTCATGTGATGTCTCCTTGTGCCAAAAGATCAAGTATTTAAAAATAAACGGATTGTTAATGATTATTTTCGAGAAAATGATATATATTTTGATCACTTGTATTCTATGTGCTGTTTCAAAGTTTGCAATAGAAAAAGACAGGCCTGATCTGTTAACTGCTTCTCAATCATTCTCCCTGCGGGCCGCTTGGCAGACAATCTGTTTAATCTTGAATTTAAGCTTTTATCTGTGATACCCTTTTAAGAGGAGAGAAGAGTAATGATTTTGAAAATTTTGTTCATCTTCATTGCTTTAACGGTTCATTTTCCCATAAGACAAAACCAGGAAAGGTTTTATGTGTCCGTGAAATGGTAGTTCTGATATGAATGAAAAAAATAAAGCAATTCTTCTCGTCAGTCTGGTTCTCCTGATACTGTCTTTGGCATTTCTCTTCCAGGGGATATCCTATTCCAATAAGAGCCTTGAACAGAATATCGAGATGGTTGAAGCCAATATGCATTCCATGCTTTACTCGATTCAACAACTATCCTTCACACCTTATGAATCACGAATCAATAATGTACTTCATGCCGATCCCCGAATAGTTGAAGCTTTTGCAAAGCAGGATAGGGAGTTACTGCATCAGTTGGCTTTACCGGCATACAAAGCATTACAAAAAGAAAATGAATATTTTTATATTATGCATTTCCACCTTCCTGATGGAACAACTTTGTTACGCATGCATAATCCCGATTTTTATGGCGATAATCTGGCCACTATTCGTCCAATTGTTGATGCAGTTCATGAAACAAAAAGAATGTTAACAGGCTATGAAATCGGGCGCCATGGAGCATTTTACAGGATTGTACAGCCTGTTTTTTTTCATGATATTTATATTGGAGCCTTTGAACTTGGCATTAAAGCCTGGGAACTGCTTCCGATCATAAGTACGCGCACCAATACTATTACTTCTTTATTTTTTCTACGTGAAGAATGGGAAAAAGCGGATAATTGTCCAGGCGAAGAAAAAATTAATCATGGAGAATATACTCTGTTAACTAACGGCAAACAGATATTGAAGCAACTGCCGGCTGATTTTCCTCTGGAGCAGGGGGGGAAGCGGATTGTAATTGACGAGAGAATCTACATTCCACATGCCCATCCAATATTGAAAAATTATCAGGGAAAACTAATCGGCGGGCTTGTTGTTTTTCAGGATATCACTGCCTTTGTGAGCGAGAAAAAGACTTTTATTGTCAAGGCCATTCTGTTTACATCTTTTCTGTTAATTCTTTCTATTTGTATTCTATATTTTACCTTTGGCAAGATGATTGGCAAACTGGTACATGCTGAAAAAATGGCATCGAATGCAAAAAAAGAATGGGAGCTTACCTTTGATGCTGTACCTGACATGATATATATCGTGGACGTTCAGCACCGTATTATCCGGGCCAACAAGGCCACGGCAACCATACTGGACATGTCTTTTGGAGAGTTAATTCACAGCAAATGTTATGAATCGATCCATGGAAGCGGGGAACCTTTTTCTTATTGTCCACATAGTCAGGTGATAAAGGATCGGCAAACTCAGACGATAGAAATTTTTGACAAGCGATTGCAGCGTTATCTGTTTATTACTGTAGCGCCGGTAGAGGATAGCGAAGGGGATTTCTTGGGTGCTGTGCATATTGTCCGTGATATAACCGCTCAGAAAAAAGCAGAGGCTAAACGTATTGTTGCTGAAGAAAAGCTGCAAAAGGCTAAAAGGATGGAGGCTATCGGCCTCATGGCCGGGGGGGTGGCTCACGATCTGAATAATATCCTTTCCGGTGTTGTCAGCTATCCGGAACTCCTTCTTATGCAATTATCAAAACAGGACAAGTTATACGGACCCATTAAAGCTATCCGGGACTCGGGAGAGCGTGCTGCTGCTGTTGTTGCTGATCTCCTTACAGTGGCCAGAGGGGTGGCGACAGTTCAGGAAGTTTCCTCTGTTAATGTACTGATAAAGGATTATCTCAGCTCAACAGAATTTAGGAAGCTTCAATCGCTGCATCCTCAGATACATATTGACACACAGCTGGCAGATGATCTTTGGAATATAAGGTGTTCAAGTGTACATATTCAAAAAGTGTTGATGAATTTAATAACCAATGCATCTGAGGCCATTGAATTTGAGGGGACTGTTCGTGTTTCAACTTTTAATCAAATTATTGATCCCGCCAGGGTGGTTTCTTCATCCCTTGAAGCCGGTGCATATGTAATAGTGACGGTTCAAGACACTGGATCAGGCATCGCTGAGCATGATCTGGCACATATTTTTGAACCTTTTTACACTAAAAAAGTAATGGGTCGCAGCGGGACAGGCCTGGGGCTTGCCGTTGTCTGGAACACAATGAGAGATCATGGGGCATTTATACGTGTTGAGAGTGATGACAATGGAACCACTTTCACACTCTATTTCCCTCCCTGCCATGAAGAACTGATTCAAAACAAAGATGTGGTGAATGTGTCAAGTTTCAAAGGGAGTGGCTCTGTTCTGGTTGTTGATGATGAAGAGCAACAGCGTGATATCGCGACCAAAATGCTCACATTGCTGGGATACACTGTGACCACAGCCTCCAGCGGCGAGGAAGCGGTTGATTTTTGCCGTAAAAATTCTGTTGATCTTGTTCTCCTTGATATGCTCATGGAACCGGGGATAAATGGTCTGGAAACCTATCGGAAGATTATCGAATTGTATCCCTCTCAAAAAGCAATAATTGCCAGTGGTTTTTCAGAAAATAAGGCTGTCTTTGAGTCCAAAGCTCTTGGCGTTGGTTGTTATATCAAAAAACCATATACCTTTGAACAGCTTGGTCAGGCTCTACAAAAAGTGTTAAGGAACGTACAATAAATAACTTGATAGCATAGGAATTTTCATTTTTTACGAAGCTTAAAAAATGAATACCGAACATTAAAAGACGAATATCGAATATCGAACAGGTAAGCGCAGACTCCGAGGAATGTCGAACCGCAGAAGGGGAAAGGC
>JAYEOK010000024.1:0-20854 GCA_034722915.1 Thermodesulfobacteriota bacterium
AAGGGCAAAGGGAGAATGAGATGTGGAATTCATGCTGAACCTGTGATTCAAAAAGAGTAACCATCCAGCAGCGTCCCGCAAAAATTCCCCTGAGTACGGCATTCTCGGACAAGCTCCTAGGAGCTTGGGGGGAGGACACTGCTAACACCGGTGATGAACGGTAAGCCGGCATAAGTACCTTATAAGAATATTTTCTTTGAAAAAAACAAGAAAATATTCTGTAAGGTACTAAATAGTTACTTTCCGAGGTGTAATGAAGTTTTTGCTACGCACCTGAAGAGTTAGGAACGTACAATAAATAACTTGAACAAATTAATGCACCCCAAGGGTATTTCCTCCGGGGCATATTTTTTTCCGTCTTCTGTGTTGCTCGTTGCTCACGTAACCCGTTATGCTCCCGCCTCGCGCCTTAAATACGAAAAAAAACTCCTATTAATTTTTGTTCAAGTTATTTATCTCCCGTTCCTTAGCAATAGTGCAACTCAGAAAATGAACCGTTTCATCTGCTTTGGTCAGGTTTTTAAGACGCTGTCGAGTTAATTCGGGGTCTTGTTCTGCTCTCCGATATAGGTGGTAAAATTGTTCTGATAATCCGCAAAATGTTCATCAAGCATTTTTTTGTATTCCGCCATGAAGTATTCCATTGCCTCTTCTTTTTTTGCTGCAAATTCATCTGCAGATTCGAATCCGGAGGCAACAATAAAGGTGTTAAATCTGGCGGCAGCGTATAAAAATGTAGCGCTGACTTTGCCGGGATGCACTTTACCGTTACTCTGTTTGTTGGCTAAGGCGATATAAGCATCAGCCATCTTATAGAATTCTTTATCTTTATCTGTATCGCTCATTATTTCTCCTGGTGTTGGCAAGTTGATAAATTATGATGAATTCGTAAAAAGCCAAAACATTCCTTCTCCCGTCATTCCCGCGCAGGCGGGAATCTAGTTATTTCAACATGTTCTGGATTCCCACCTGTGCGGGAATGACGGAGTAGAGAGCTTTTTACGAGCTCATCAATTATATTTTCCTTGATATCTACTCTAATCAGAAAAGCTTGACAAGGAATGTCATTGCCGGATTTATTTTCTGAGCGGAGAGTAAAAGCTTAAGAGATGCTGTGTGATGTTTGCTCAGTCTGCGATATGAATGGTAATAATATTCTGACAGTTGTGCCCTTATCCGGAGAGCTGTCAAAAGTTATAACACCGCGGTGTGACAACATAATACCAACTGTCAATGCAAGGCCGAGTCCTCTGCCAACAAATTTAGTGCTGTAAAAAGGTTCAAAAATTCGTGACAAATTTTCCGGGCTGATCCCATGGCCCGAATCTTTTATCTGGCAAAATACATATGTGCCGTCTTTTAGTTTTCCATTTTGAAAAGATACCGGAAAAGAAGCCGCTGCAAAAAAAGCAGTACCAAATGTTATTTCGATTGTCCCTGGACTATCACCCATAGACTCAACAGCGTTGGTGAGTATGCTCTCTATCACCTCTTTTATCTGCTGTTGATCAATGGAGCAGTAGAGAGGTTGATCCGGTGGAGTAAATTTTAGAGAAATTGAAGATTGGAGGAGATTTTTTAATGCGCTTATGCTGTCTCTGACAAGATCTTCAAGGGGGAGTGTTTGGAGTTTCATTGGTTGCTGACCAACGTAACTCAGCATCGTAGAGCCAACCTGAGACGCCCCTCTGGCAGCTTGCGCTGCTTCAGTGGCCATTTCCTTGAGTTCAATGGAGTCAGCAGGCAGGGTAAGAAGCATGAGATCCAGGTTGCCCTGCACCGCCGTCATGGCATTATTAAAACGATGAGCAATTGCTCCGGCCATTGTTTTAAGACTCTCAAGTTTATTAAGTTGCTCCTTGTGACGACTTGTTTCCAGTTTTTGTTCTTCCTGTTTTTTTTGTTCAGTAATCTCACGAATCATCCCAATATTGGAAGTTGTGCCATCGCTGTTATAGATCGACGTTGCCACAATTTCAAAAGTTCGCTCATCTGATCTGGTGAACTGATAGCTGGCCATATTGTGTTGTCCAATGACATCTTTCAATTTACAATCGGAGCAGGGATTTTTCTGATCCATAATCACGTTATAACACATGTTGCCATGTTGCTCGCCGAACCAGCCAGTTGAGGTTTTGTTCATGGTGCGTATGCGATAATCAGCATCAATTACACAGAGGCCTACACCGATGTCGTCAATTGCAGAGATATAGCGCTCCAGTTGTTCCTTTTGCTGCTGCAGGGAGAGGGTCCTTTTTTTGACCTGCTGTTCAAGGTTCTGGCTGTACTGTTTGAGAGCATGGTCTCTTTCCTGAATAGCGCTTGTCATTATATTGAACTGTTTACTTAACAGGCCAAATTCGTCTTTGGAGTCGATCTTGACACGACTGTTCAGATCACCGCCTGATATCTGTTCTGCAGTTTGAATAAGCTGGTGAACCGGTTGTAAAATATTTCCGGTGAGAAGAGTAATCAGCAGGACTCCCCCAACAAGACTGGTGACAAAAATTAAAACAAATCGCATGGTCAGTTGTTTTTTTACTCTTGCTAATTCATCCAGTGAATGAACAAGAAACATCGACCCGGCCATATTGGTCTGCATGGATGGCAAACGCTCAGCACTGATTAAATAATCATGCCCCAGGAAATGGGTTTTCATAACCTGGTCGGAGTTGGCAAGAAGTATCTCATACTCAAGAAAAGGAATTGGAAGCATGGTAATACGACGGTTGTTGCTGAGGAGAGTGGTCGATATGATTGAACGTTCACGAACCAGAGAAATTTCAACGGGACTGTTCTCCTGGACGTGATCTACAAAACTGTTGTTAAGCGCATATCCCGCAAGAATATGTATGGGGTCGCCAGTAACAGGATGGGTAAAATCAGCGCTGGCATAGAGTATAAAACTACCAAGATCCTGAACAATTGCGGTTGCTGTTTTTTTCCCATTAATGATATCCCTTACAATGTCAAAAGAGAGCAACGAATCACCAAAGGTCTGCAGATCATGGCCACGGGCCAGAACCCGTCCTTCATTGTTCAGCAAGGTAATGGCATCAGATGTATTGTTTTGCATGAAATACTGCAGTCGTGAGGCAAGGGCTTTTGGGTCGTCAACAACTAAAAGTTCCTGCAATGTATTGTCAGTCGCTACACTGTTTGCTGTGATAAGGGCTGTCTGTTCGACAAATTTAAGAAAATTATTGCTTACTTTGCGGGTACTTTGAAAGTCCTGAACAAAAAGATGACGAAACTGTTCTTCGGCAGCCTGAAAACTATATACGCCTGTAGCAGCAATAATTGCTGCAATCAGCAGACTATAAGCAGCTGCCAATTTAAAATGAAATGTTCTATAAAAAGGAATGTTAAACATATCTCAGTTCTCTTCAGATCTCTTTTTATAAAATTTGCGATATTCCTGTTGAATCCATTGAAGCGAACGATCCTGGTGGCATCCTCCGTTCTGGCATGAATTGGGCGTACCTGCCTGTTCACTTTCCAGCGGAGACATGATAATGAAAGCGTGTCCTCTGATAGAATACCATCCACCACTTTTCACCACATAGGGCATGTGACAGTCAACACACTCCACTTTTTCCTTGGGGCAGGGGAAATGGTCATGATCAATTTGTTCGCTGCAAAATGTGTTATCTGCAATATGACACGTAATACAGGGTTCATTGAACGTTCGTGCTGACGTTCCATCTTGCATCATTTTATGCGGATTGTGACAAGCAACACAAGTGATCCCGTATTTAGCAGTATGCACTGTTGATTTATGCCCATTCTCAGCCAACAGGTAGTCTGTAGAATGACATTCAAGGCATGCATCCTGTAAAGGTTTTATTTTTGGGGTATGATTCTGTTTCAACAAGGTCAGAGCCTTTGAGTGATTTGATTTCTCCCAGTCGGCAAATTCCTGGTGCCTGGCCTTGGCCACCCCGTTTCCCCACCAGAATTTGTTCTCCTTGTCTTCAGCCGGGCTAACAGCCTTAAACGATTTGGCAAGATCATCACCGGGAGTATACTGAACCGGAAAGTTAAAAATGGGCTCATCCTGATCGGAAAATGGTTTGTTCTTTCCACGGTTGTGACATTGGCCGCAGACAGTACTACTCACGGACCGGATAATATCAGTCTGTTGTTTTATTTCGGACCAGTGACAGAGGCGGCAGGTGAAAGAAGAAATCATTTTATTGTTGTCTACATGCCTGCTTCCAGGACCATGACAGGCCTCGCAGCCTACGCCAAACTCTGAAAATTCATATGTCGCCGGCTCAAACCCTGTAGTATGACAGCCGTTGCATTTTTCAGACATTGGGATTTTCTGCCAGGAATCCACCTTGTATGGCGACCACTTCTGCTGTTTTACCAACCATCTGGCTGGCAATGGATAATATTCATTGTCAATTTTTCTGACATAGACTTGTTCCCAACGATTACCCACTACATACTCCACGTCATCTTTTGAGAAGGTAAGAGCAGGGTCGTTTGATGTGAAATCACCAAGAATGTCATTGTCATTTTTGACAGGACGGAACATTTTTGAATGTAGTGTGTTGCTCCAGGAGTCGTAATATTCCTGGTGGCATTGCCGGCAGGACGATGAGGTAACATAGACGGGACGACCTTCCTTCGGATGTAATTGCCATGCAATGCTTACAGTTGCAGCAAGCACAAGAAGAATAAGAAGTGATTTATTTTTCATTATCAAAGATTCTTGTGATTGAGGAGGTAATACCATGAACAATCAGAGTTTTCATAAGGAAATCATTGCCATTTCTTATTTCTCTATGGAGAAGGAGAGTGGTATCTCCAGTGTGATGGTTCCCATGGTTTATTGTTTGGACTACTTTCAGGATAGGTTTCTGAAAAGCCAAATTTTTCTGCGTGCGCTTTTAACCACTGGTACACAGGTGAGTCGACAAAGCGCCAGTCACTTGGATGAAAATCTACTGCCAGACCGAGCATGTGTTCGGAGTAGCCTGGAGGAGCAACGTAGCGTGCAATTTCATCAAAACTCTTTCCTTTCTCCATCAATCGTTTGAAGATTTTTTTCTGGTACCAGACACTCCGGTAACCTGAATCTATTACTATTTCAATGCTGTCTTGTTTTGCCTTTTCAGCCATTGTCTGGAATGCTTCACAGGCTTCCGGTAACAGATATATTATACCATCATTTTTGACGAATTTTGACGGTACCTGAACAAGCGGTGGCTTTGTAAGGGATTTAGTCCCTATTTTCTGCCCCTGCCATGATGCTGGAATAATATATTCCTGTGAGTCAATGGTGACTGTTTCCTGTATAATTATTTTATATGGTTTTTCATTAGATAGAGAGAAAGGGCTTGCGGGAGAGTCGTCAGTATCAGCAACAGTAAAAGAAGGGGAGAAAAGAAAAAAAGTGCTGGAGATGATAAGAAACGGTGTAACTGGATTCATGAGGTTGATTTTCCTGAAGTAGGATTGGCCTGATTTATATACAGCATCATGTATAACAATTTTATTGCTTTGAGCAAACTGCTTAATATTTTGTAACTTCTTTTTTTGTGTTTTCACCCAAGGGGGCACTGAACTGAGTGAAAAGAATTTGATGAAGGTACTTATACCCCCTTGTGGATATAGCCGTCAAGATACGACATAACGTTTTGTAGTGGCGAGACAATACCGGGAGGGACAGGCTTTGATCCGCTTATCCCTCTAGCCCCAAGCCTCATAAAAATAGCGACGACAATAGAATCAGGAATATCTTATCACCTTGCTTTTTTGATTTATCCCTGCTATGGAATGAATTGTCATTCATTTGTTGTTGGCCAGTAGTTTTTTAATAATGCACAGAGACAATTGTTCAGGCAGACTTCTGCTTTTTGGACAGTTACGCAACTATTTAGATTTTGAATTAGAAAAGGGGAGGTAGAGAGGTGAAAACATTACTTGGTTCACTGGTTATAGTTGGTTCCGTCTTCATGACAGGTACTACCATTTTTGCAGTCGATTCCACTGCAGTCGATTCTGCTGCTGTTGAATCCACTGTTATTGAGGGCATTGAAACCGTTGAGGCTACCCAGGAGGTGGCTCCTGCTGTGGAACTTGAAGCCGTTGACACAGCAGTTGCTGATATTGCCGAACTGCAGCCGATGGAGCTTACTGGTGAAGACTGTGTCAAGTGCCATTACATGGTGGCTGCGGATGTTGATGCACACGGCTATGCACATAAAGATCTTTCCTGTATGGAATGTCATGAAGAGCATCCCCCTGAAGGGACAAATATCATTCCGGTATGCGCTACCTGCCATGCCGAAGATGACAACGTGCATTTTGCTGTCCAGCAATGTGGCGCCTGCCATAATCCGCATCATCCGCTGATGATAGATTTTACAGCCTCTGATGAAGTCGGTCCTGCCTGTGCAAGCTGCCATCAGGAACAGATTGATGAACTGGCTGCAAATCCCAGTGCCCATACCGAGCAGGATTGTAATGCATGTCACTCACAGCATGGCCTGGAACCTGGGCAGTATCAGAATTGTCTTGACTGTCATGAAGGACATACTCCTGAAATGACCCTGGCAAATTGTCTTGAGTGTCACAAACCCCATAGCCCAACCAGCGTAACATTTGGCGATGCCGTAGCTGCCGAGCTCTGTGCCGGATGTCATGAGGATGTTGCAACGTCCTTAGCTGCATTGCCGACCATGCACAGCGAAATGGCTTGTGTGGAATGTCATGGTGGAGAGCATACTAATATAACCGCATGTGTTGACTGTCATGAGCAACCTCATGATGAATACATGCACACTCAATTTCCCGAGTGTATCACCTGTCATAGAGATCCGCATAATCTAGCCAAATAAATAAAACCGGTCGTGTTTCATGCCCTGAACAGGGGACGGGGCTATCTGTAAGGATTTGTTACAAAAAGGAAAAGATCAATGTAAATATTCGGCTAGCACCCCATCTTCGCCCGATCCGGCTTTTTCGCATATGAACCAATATAGCTCTTAAGCCGGCTTGAGCGAACCTGGGGCGCTATCCAAACATTTACAATTGACGGATTGTTGCACTAATTTTCCTTCAACCCGAATATTTACAGATCAATTCAGGTTGACTTTTCCTGATCTGTACACACGGACAAAGGGGATAACGGATGAAACAAAAACTATTTGCGGGTTTGTTGTGTATAGTATTCAGCGGAGGTGGAGCAGTTGCCATGGCCGAGGTCGAGCGGCTGCCCCTGACTGTTCAGGATTGTCTCAAATGTCATTTTAAGGAAGCTGTGGCCATTGCCGGCCAGGAGTCTGCTCATAAAAATGATATTAACTGTATCGACTGTCATGAATCGCATCCACCGGAAGCTGAGGCCGTTATCCCCAAATGTTCAGCCTGTCATGACAGTGATGACAACCCGCATTTCGGTCTGGAAAACTGTAGCCAGTGTCATAGGCCCCATGCCCCGCTGGTTACGGATTTTTCAGGTATTGAGAACAACGGCAGGCCCGCCTGCATAACCTGCCATGGGGACATTGACAGTCTGTTAACTGCATTGCCCAGTGCTCATGGCAAACAGGATTGTACCGAGTGTCATAACGCTCATGGCCTGGCAGTTGGACAGTATCAGACATGCCTTGACTGCCATGAAAAGCATTCCCCGGAAATGGAGCTCAAGGATTGTCTGCTCTGTCACCAGCCTCATCAGCCTACTGGCTACAACTGGAACACAGCCCTTGATTCCAAATTCTGTGCAGCCTGCCATGGAGACATTGTACAGGACTATACAGATAATGGTGGTGCTCATCTTCAGAATCTTGCCTGTTCGGAGTGTCATGCAAAACATCCGCCCCGTGAAGAGGATGTCATTCCGGCCTGTGCGGATTGTCATGATCCCGGTGACAAAAAACATTTTGCAGGTGGCGAGTGTCTGCAATGCCACAATCCTCACTCCCCGAACAAAATAGACTTCGGCTCAATAAAAAATCTGCGTGCTGTCTGTCTCGGCTGCCATCCGAAACCTGGTGACAAGATGAAGCGTGTTCCATCTGCTCATGCAAAGATGGAATGTAACGAGTGCCATCCCAGCCACAAAAAACGTCTCAGCTGCCTGGAGTGCCATAAGGGCCATTCCAAGGCCATGCAGTATAAAGACTGTCTCAAATGTCATCAACACCACGCCCCAACTCCGACTAAACTGGCAAAAAAAATACCGTCTAAGCTTTGCGGCAGCTGTCATAAAAAGCAAAACAGCAGCCAGCGGAGCGATACGAGCAAACATGCTAAACTCCAGTGCGTGTACTGTCACAAAGGCAAACATAAGGTCATTCAGAAATGCCGTGTCTGCCATGACGAACCCCATGACAAACCGTTGCATAAACGTTTTCCGGATTGCCATAAATGCCACGGTGATCCGCATGACCTTAAAGGTAAATAAGAACGGAAACGAGGATGATAACACTCAGTTCCTGCTGAAAGATGTGTTGCCTGGCCGCCTGGATCAGGATCAGACAATAAACGGAGATTACATGTATGATGCATAGCAGAACACGCATCAAGATGTGTGGTATGACCAGGGAAAAAGATATTGAGGCAGGAATTGCACATGGTCTTGATGCCCTGGGATTTATTTTCTATGAAAAAAGTCCCAGAAACGTGTTGCCTGATTTTGTCAGGTCTGTGGTTGCCAAAATGCCTCCATTTATTGATTGCGTCGGGGTCTTCGTTGATAGAGACAGAAAAGAAGTGGAGGAGCTTGTCGAGTACTGCGGTCTTTCACATGCCCAGCTCCATGGCAAAGAAGATCCCAAATATTGTGAACGTGTGGAACGATTTGCTTCCCCTTGTCGTGTTGTCAAAGCTTTTCGGGTAGGAGCCGAGAGTAAGAGTACTGATTTTTCACCTTATGCTGAAGTTGTCCATGGGTATCTTTTAGATACATATGTAAAAGGCAATGCTGGAGGGACAGGAGAAACATTTGACTGGAGCATCATCGAACAATTAAATCTTCAGCGTCCCATGATTTTGGCAGGAGGTTTGTCCCCGGATAACGTGGAAGAAGCGATTAAATCTGTTGCTCCATTTGGAGTTGATGTTAATTCCGGTGTGGAAATTGAGCCTGGAATCAAAGATCATGCAAAACTCATGGAATTTGTTAGTAAAATTCGTCAGGTCGATGCTGGACAATTGTGAACATCTGCTCCTTTAAGACATCCTTCAGCGTGCAAGAATAAATGCACCTCTATAGCCCTTACTCAGCAGGGCCTGTTCACTTCTCCTGGCATTGTTGAGTGTTCGCCCCACAAATACCTGTACCCTGTAGAAGGTTTGACCATTGATCAGGGCTTTTTGGATTACTGTATGATGTCCTGAGTCAATGAACTTTTTCTGGAGCTTCTTGCCGTTATATTTTTGGGTGAATGCTCCAATTTGAACAAAATATTCGCCTGATCTTAAATCAGCATGTTTTTTAAATTGGATTTGCCCATTTGTTTTCTTTGCCTCACCCAGTGCGATAATTTTAACTTTTGCTGTTCCTGACTGTACCAGATCGACTTTCCTGGCAGCACCCAAACTCAAATCAATAATTCGACCCTGCACAAAAGGCCCACGGTCATTTACCCGAACCACTATCTGTTTGCCATTTTCAAGATTTGTTACCAGTAGCATAGTCTGCATGGGAAGCAGCTTGTGGGCAGCTGTAATATCATACATATTGTATGTTTCACCGTTTGAAGTGCTACGCCCATGGAAGTCACTGCCATACCATGAAGCGATACCGGTCTCTTCATAGCCTTCAGCAGAGGGGAGGGGATAGTAAGTGCGCTTATTTATAATATAGGGTCGCTGTGTGGCTGGGGTTTTCTTTTGCTTTACAGCACATTCTCCACTGGAGCTGATAAATAGCAAAAAGAGAATCAAATAACAAAACAGCGTTAAGCAGCAGGGCAGGCGACTCCTTTTGTTTGATTCCAGAAAACAAAACATATTATTCGGCAAGTTTTTTCTCAGATTGTAAATGTTTTTCGATTCTCTCTCTATAAAAAAGTCCAGCCTTGCCTGTGGTGTGGGGAATATATGGTACCAGGCCATTATTTATGCTTGAGGTCTGTATGGAATCAAAGCGAAGAACGTTGTGTTCATCAATCCATGAGAGATGAAGATCAAGAAGGGGCCGCATCACCTGTAAACGGCCTGAGTCATCACGACCTATAACAACGTTTTCCCAGCGCCTGGTACCATATCCTTTGTACCAGAGTCCTGGCCTTGATTTTCCGCTGATCTTGTCGGTCATGTTGTGAGAAATTTCATCTGCGTCAAAGTCAAGATTGTTTTTCAGGATTTTTTCCACTTCAAAACTTCCCTGTATTGTGAGTCTTGCAAAATCATCATAGTCATCAACATCATTGCGTAAGAGATGGGTTCCTTTATCGCCAAAAGTCCATTGAGCATGACAAACCTGGCAATTTGCAATGTCTCCATATGCGGAGTGGGCAGGATGTTTCATGAACACCATTGTATGCTTTTTATGTTCTCCGGCAGAAAGAAGAAAATAGGTATCCCCTTCATTTGCAATGCTGAACCCCAAGCTTGACCTCTTACTGATCAGTGTGTTTTTATCATGACAATCTGAACAGCTGATTTTTACTCCCTGTTTTGACATAAGTTCAGTTCCACCATGGCAATCCACACACACGAGACCTTTTTGTTGATGAACATCTGGAGAGAGTTGATGAAATTCAACACCAAATGGGCGGAAATATTCATTACGAGTGGTGTATGGTGTTCTGTATTCATCATTCATATCATGCTCATAACGGCCATAATAATCGTACCCAACCCAATTTCCGTAATGACATTGTAAGCACTGCTTGTCATTTGGGGTTTTAAAAAAAGAATGGGAGACAAGTTTCCCTTCATAAAATTCAAGATGACAAGCGGCACAACCGGTTCCTCTGACTATTGCAGGATATCTGTCTCCAGAGGTATAGGGATGGCAACGTAGACATCGACGCCTGAGAAGATCATCGGCCAGCTCAAGAGGGGTTCCAGGTGACCTGGAGATCGGGATATCAACAAGAGAGGGGATTTCCTTTTCAGCCCCAAAAGCAGTGCGTACAAGATTGACTTTGTTTTTTAAAGTGAAGTGGAGTGAATGCGCAGTGTTTTCGACCTGTCTGGCATGACATTTACCACATGTCAGACTCATCTTATCGGGATGGGATGGGAGCTTAATCATCTTTTCATGGGCAGCATCTTTATCTCTGGTCTCCCCATCACCATTATGACATACGACACAGGCAAATTCGTGTGCAGAGTCAAGAGTCATGGAATGACATCCCCGGCAGCCTTTTTCACGAATAACAGGAGGCTTCTCCAGTGATACTGCTTCAGTTTCAGCTTTTTTTTGCTCCTGCTCTCCAGAACAGGAGCAAAAGAGCAAAATCAGAAAAGATGTTAAGAGAACCTGTTGCATAAATAGGAATCTACCATACCTGACAAAAATGAAAAAGTTTGACTTTGGTAAACGACCTTGCTATAGAAACCATGGAACACGAAGGCCGACATAGCTCAGTTGGTAGAGCGACGCTCTCGTAAAGCGTAGGCCAGCAGTTCGATCCTGCTTGTCGGCTCCATGATATGAAGGGAAACAAGGAATACTATCTTTGTTTCCCTTTTTTTTTACTCCATCAAAAATGCCCTTTCATAATGAATTACGAAAGGGCATTTTTGAACATTATTGATGTAAACAGTTATTCGTCTATATCGATTTTCAGTATCTTGTCACCAGGTTGCAGGGCATCTCCAACTTTAGCTGAAATAGCAGTTACAATTCCATTGATTTCACTGTTGATCTGTGTCTGCATTTTCATGGCTTCCATAACAGCCACCTTATCACCGGCTGAAACTTCCTGCCCTTCTTCAACGCTGATCTCGCAGATATTACCGGCAAACGGCCCCCGCATATCACCAGCCTTGGCCAGATCAATGATTTCTTCCTTTGATAAGGTAGCGGGTTTGGCAGCGGCACCTTCAGGAAGGTCCGGCTCAAAGTTATAGACACGTTGGTGATGGTCTACATTCAGATACACGTTGGTCTCACCATCTTCGTTAACAATGGATGGGCCAATTTCAACCATGTGTTCCTTCCCGGTATGATCCAGAAAACTCAGTGTTTCACCAGGTTCAAACCCACCTTCATGGAGAAAAATAGAAGGAGGCAAGACATAAACTTTGCCAAATTTGGCTTCAAATTTGAAGAAATCAACAGCATCGTTTGGATGTTGCAAATACAGAACCAGCTGCTGATCTGTAGGCTCTTCACCGATTCGGTCTGTGAGGATTTCTTTTTCTTTACTGATATCCATGTCACCGATATCTTCCACACCACCTTCTTCTTTAAGAACCTTTTTCCAGTCGCTGCCAAGAACTTTTTCAAAGATCCAGTCTTCCGGTTCGTAAAAAGGGAAGGGGCCATATTTACCAAGAAGAAGATTACGAAGATCACCGGAAGCATTACCGTAACGCTCACCGCCCTGCACATTTGAGACAGCAGTTGTCCACAGGATCTGAGATCCCGGAGTAACCGACCAGTAATTTCCCAGTTCTTTCTGTACTCTGGGGAGTTCCTTGTGCAGAATGTCCGGCATTTTGTCAAGGAAACCACCTTTCACTGCCTGTTCAAGGCTTGATCCCATGGCACCACCTGGGAGTTTGTGAACCTGAACCGTGGGCTGGAAACCTTTTATCTGTGATTCAAATGCCTCGTAGTGTTGACGCTCATCCCTGATCACCTCTGATGTTTCAATAATAGCATTTTCATCAATGGTCGCAGCATTGTGTCCAAGATCTTTCAAGGTCTGGATCACTGTCAAAATTGGTGGTGGTCCGTAGAATCCTGTGAAAGAAGCGTCGGCGGCATCGACGATGTTAGCACCATTTTGTACAGCTGCAACAATCCTACCCACATCATTACCGTCAGTGTTGTGACCGTGATAATGGATGGGAAGATCAGGGTACTTTTGACGAATGGTGTCCACAAGCTCACCAATCCGTCTGGGTGTGCCAAGACCGCCGTGGTTTTTGATACAGAGAACGATATCGCTTCCTGTTACATCAAGAATTTCCTGAACTTTAGTAAGGTAATATGCGTCTGTATGTTCAGGTCCTGTGGAAAAACAGATACAGGGCTCGTTTAGTTTTCCGGCTTTGCCCACTTCTTCAAATACCGCCTGCATATTAGGTATGTAGTTCATGAAGTCAAAAGTACGCCACACATCAACGTACTTTGCAAACTCCTTCACTGTGAAGCGGATAACATTCTGCGGATAGGGGCGATAGCCAAAAAGATTTACACCTCGACACAGGGTCTGAAACATGGTGGTAGGCATTTTTTCACGGAGAATCTCCAGTTTCAAAAACGGGTCAACCTGTTTGCGTAGAATATCAACGTGGACAGATGCACCACCTGTGATTTCAAGTGAAAAATATCCGGCACGCTCACGAGAATCGGCTGCCATGAGATCTGTATGCAAAAGAATTCTGTTTTTAAAGTCAGACTGGGAGAGGTCTCGGGCGGTATTGGTGATGTGATATCCGTCTGCCTTCTGCAACTGACTGACCACCTCGGCTGGAGATGATCCTTGTACTATTCGTTCCATAGTCATTCCTTACTTTCCTTGTTCTATCAATGGCTGCCTGAGTTTTGGTTGTAAAAAAAAATTAACCTTGAAACTCCGGCAGAAATTTTATCTGTCTAGTCGGCTCGCAAATCCTATGCGGCATAGGGGTTATGTCCTCGATGGTGTATCTCTGCGATCAGGTTAGAGAGTTTACTTGCTTCATTGGCATTTTCATCATAGTCAAACAACTCAGGATGTTTGTCCAGATATGAGGTGTCAAAATCGCCGGCTATAAAGTCCTTTTCTGTTGCGATGTTGAGATAAAAGGGGATGGTCGTCTTTGGCCCTGCGATAACAAAATTTTGCAGGCAGCGGCGCAGTCTGTCAACGGTTTCATTCCAGGAAAAGCCATGAACAGTCATCTTGACCAGTAATGAATCGTACACTTCGGGAATGGTGAAGCCCTGGTAAACAAAACCATCAAGACGAACGCCGTATCCACCGGGAGAACGATAAACGGATACGGTTTTACCACCTTCAGGCATGAAATCAGACTTGGGGTCTTCAGCGTTAATCCGCATCTCAATGGCATGCCCACGCATCTGAATATCATCCTGGGAAAAGGAGAGCTTCTTGCCCATAGCCAGTTTGATCTGGGTACGAACAATATCAATACCAGTGATCATTTCAGACACGGTGTGTTCAACCTGAACCCTTGTATTGATTTCCATGAAGTAGTAATTGAAATCTTTATCGATCAGGAATTCAACGGTACCGGCATTGAAATAATTTGCAGCCTTTGCAGCTTTAACAGCTGTTTTACAAATCGTATCAAGAAGTTCCTTGTTGTCTATCATGGAAGGAGCTATTTCAATCAACTTCTGATTTCTACGTTGAATTGAACAGTCACGGGTCCCAAGGTGGACAGTTGTTCCTTCATGGTCAGCCATGATTTGTACTTCAACATGTTTAGGCTCAAGGACTACTTTTTCAAGATAAACCGATTCGTCATTGAATGCTGCCTTGGCTTCAGCTCTTGCGATGGGAATTTCTTCCTTCATCTGCTCATCAGACTCAATGAATCTGATTCCCCGGCCACCGCCACCTGTAGTTGCTTTTAACATAACAGGGTAGTCATATTTGGCAGCAAAGGCTAAGGCTGTTTGCAGCCCTTCATCTCCCTGAGCGAGATTTTTAGTTCCGGGTACCATGGGAATGCCGGCATCAGCCATGATCTTTCTGGCAATAACTTTATTACCCAGATTCGTGACCACCTCAGAAGAGGGGCCAATAAAAATGATCCCTTCATCCTCACAGGCTTTGGCAAAGTCAGCATTTTCCGCAAGAAAACCGTAGCCGGGATGAATGGCTACAGCGCCGGTTTTTTTGGCAGCTTTAATAATTTTGTCAATGTCGAGATAATCACAGCGTGGCCCCTTGCCGAGCCAGACGGCTTCATTGGCGATACGGATATGGCGAGAATCTTTATCTGGGGATTCATAAACAGCCACAGCCTCATAATGCAACTCTTGTATGGCTCTCATAAGTCGAATGGCAATTTCACCACGATTGGCAACAAGTATTTTCTTTTTCAAAGTAACTCCTTTCACTTAATATTACAAAATCACATCAGAATGCTGACAGGGACTCCCCTTGGAAAAAGGGGGGAATTGGATCGGCATAGTTTTTTTATGCCTGGATTGAAATTCCAAAGCAACGATTAATAGCACGTTTCAATTGTAAAGGCAAGTAATATTGGCTAATTGGACAGGAAACGGCATATCTTGCCGTATAATTACAGCCAGGAAAAATGAAGCTAACACCGGTAAACGGTAAGTAAAGCCGGCATAAGTGCCTTGTTGGTATACCTAACTTGTTAACGTTAATCGAACTTTCCATTTTCTTGTTTTTTATGACAGCTTTTCAGGAGTAAGGCACTAACACCGGTGATGAACGGTAAGCCGGCACTCAGTTCAGTACCCCCTTGAGGGGTATAAGTGCCTTGGTTGTATATTTAACCTCCTAACTTTAAAGCCTTTTCCGTTTTCTTGTTTTTTATGACAGGAATTAAGGAATAAGGCACTAATAAATAGAAATAACACAATATCCTTGACACTATTTTCCCTGAGGATATAAGGAAAACAGGACGTTTATTTCGTACTTTTTTTAAATCTAACATAAGACATCGGTTACTTGTATGGTTAAAAACACCACAGCAAAACAGAAAAAAGCTCCAAAGCCGCCTGTCGCCTCCAAAGCAAAGGCGAAAGAAACCAAATTATATACAGTTACTTTCTTTCACAACTGGTGCAAATCCTGCGGGATTTGTTCAGCGTTTTGTTTAAAAGAGATTATCAAAACTGATGTTGCCGGCCTTCCATATATTGAGGATATGGACGGTTGCGTTGGCTGCAGATTTTGTGAAATTCACTGCCCGGACTTTGCAATTACCATAAAGAACAGGCATCCGGAAAGGAGGAGCAGCAATGGAAAGCAGTGAAAACCAAAAAAAGGTACTCCTGCAGGGAAATGAAGCGATTGTTGAAGGAGCACTTGCTGCCGGATGTCGTTTTTTTGCCGGTTACCCTATAACACCAGCTTCTGAAATCAGCGAAATTCTCTCAGTAAAGCTCCCGGAGCTAGGCGGTACCTTTATCCAGATGGAAGATGAAATTGCCTCCATGGGAGCTGTCATCGGTGCTTCTCTTGCCGGCGTGAAATCCATGACTGCAACCAGCGGTCCCGGGTTTTCTCTCATACAGGAAAACCTGGGATATGGCTGTATTACCGAAGTTCCCTGTGTCATTGTTAATGTCATGCGGGGAGGCCCAAGCACAGGTCTCCCAACAAGCCCCTCCCAGGGTGATGTGCAGATGGCCAGATGGGGAACCCATGGGGATCATCCTATTATTGTGCTGGCCGTCTCGTCTGTGGCAGATTGTTTTTCCGTAACAGTTAAAGCCTTTAATCTGTCAGAAAAATATCGTATACCGGTCATTATTCTTTCAGATGAGGTGGTTGCCCACACAAGGGAATCTGTCACCTTACCAGCAACAGAACAGATCAGAGTGTTTGACAGGGTGAAACCTGATGTCCCTCCAGAGTGGTATAGACCTTATGCTGACAACAATCGGGGTGTTCCGGATATGGCAGCTTTTGGAGACGGATACCGGCATCACGTGACAGGTCTTGTCCATGATGATCGTGGTTATCCCACCCAGGATGCACAGGAGATTGAAAAATTTCTCAATAGAATCCATGGGAAGATCAGTAAAGGTTTTCAGGATATTATGGTTACCAAAACACACCTCATGGAAGACGCTGAAATTTTCATCATTGCTTATGGGTCTGTGGCCAGATCAGCGTTGCGGGCTGTTCGTGATGCAAGGGAACTTGGAATCAAAGCCGGCCTTGTGCAGCTGGTTACCCTTTTTCCATTTCCCCGCAAAACTATTGATACCTACCTTCGACAATGTCGTGTTGCCATTATCCCTGAAATGAATATGGGACAAATGAGCAGGGAAGTCGGCCGCATAAATCAGGCAGGTTGCAGAATTGTTAAACATAATAAAATTAACGGCCAGCTTATCACTCCGGACGAAATTCTTAAACATCTGACATCAGTATGATCCTGCATCATCTGAAACATACAAGAGGAGCAATGAATACAAATGCTTGAACGTGCTGAAATTATACGTCAGGAATATCTTCGCCATGATAAAAAATTTCCACATGTCTGGTGCCCTGGCTGTGGTAATGGAATAGTCATGGGTGCACTGCTGCGCGCAGTACACAGTCTTGGATTAAGTAAGGATGAGGTTGTGCTGGTTTCCGGTATTGGTTGTGCAGGAAGAATGCCCACTTATGTGGATTTCAATACCATGCATACCACCCATGGCAGAGCGCTCACTTTTTCCACAGGCATAAAGCTTGCCAAACCAGAACTTACAGTGCTTACTGTGATGGGCGATGGTGATGCAACAGCCATTGGTGGTAATCATTTTATCCATGCAGCAAGGAGAAATCTGAACCTGACTGCTATCATTGTCAATAACTCCACCTATGGTATGACAGGCGGGCAGTACTCGCCAACAACGCCATTTGGCTCAATTTCCACAACCTCAGTGTATGGTCATGTGGAGCACGCTTTTTCCATTGCAGAACTTGCTGCAACTGCAGGAGCATCCTTTGTTGCCAGAAGTACTGTTTACCATGCATCACATCTCGAGAAAATGATTAAGCAGGCCATAGCAAAAAGAGGTTTTTCTGTCATGGAAGTAATCTCTAACTGTCATGTTCAGCATGGTCGTAGAAATAAACTTGGTGGAGCTGTAGAAATGATCACCGGTTTTAAGGAGAGGTCGGTCACTGTGGATAAGGCTGCCACAATGAGTCCTGAAAAGCTTGAAGGGAAAATTACCATTGGCGTACTTGCTGACGTTGAGAAACCAATTTCCACCGAAGAGTACCAGCGTGTTGTTGCTGAAGCCAAACAAAAAGCTGAGGAAATCGCAAAAGAAAAAGAAAAGAACGGGGTCAAGCGCTATGAAGAGTAATGAACGGTATGAAATCAGGTTCAGCGGCTCTGGAGGACAGGGAATTATCACGGCAGCCGTGGTCATGGCCGATGCGGTTGGTGCCTTTGATAATAAGCATGTGTGTCAGACCCAGAGTTACGGTCCGGAAGCAAGGGGAGGCAAGAGCAAGGCTGAGGTTGTTATTTCAAATGCTCCCATTGACTATCCAAAAGCGCTTAGCGTGGATCTGCTTCTGGCCATGAACCAGGCAGCCTGCGATGCCTATTTCTCTGACATCAAAGCGGATGGTTTGCTGGTCGTTGACGGAGGTCTTGTGCAGCAGCTACCCACAAGCCGTTCTGTATCTATTCCGTTTACTCAGATTGCAATAGAGCAGATTGGCAGAGAGCTTGTCGCCAATATGGTAGCTCTTGGTGCTGTCGGCTACTTGAGTGGTCAGGTTTCCCTTAAAAGTCTTGAGCGGGCACTCCTGTCAAGAGTACCGAAAGGAACTGAGAAGATGAATGCTGAGGCGCTTCAGGCTGGAATTGAAGAGGCAAAGAAGATTGATCTTGATGCATTGCCAAGGTCTGTATTGTCTGAGTGGGATGATGAATTTTGATACTAAAGCAACATGATGGGTGGCGTTATGGATGTGTTACTTGAGAATAAAGTGGCCGTTGGCCTGTGCATTGTTATTGGGCTTGTCCTTGTTGGCCTTCTTGGAAAAACCATGCGCAAGCAAATGAAGAAAGGGCTAATTCTTTTTTTGATTATTGCAGGGCTGGGCACAGGGTATTATTACCTTACAGGTAAGTCACCCGCCGAAATACCGGCTGCCATAGATTATTATTTCAATGGCCCGCAAGCTCCGACAGAATCAACTCATAAATACTATAGAGATCCAGACAAAGATCTTAAAGAATTGAAGAATTAGGAGGTTGGCTGAGAACAGGTATTTTTTTTCAAGTCGAAACATTTTGGGGAAATGAGTGCTTCTGGTAATTCTTTATCGTTCATATCAGGCAGGGTTCCAGCCATTTGGCAACATTAACAGGGGAAACACTGGCGACAAAAAGCAGCATGAGGAATGAGCGACGCTTTTTAACGCCAGGAGCTTGTCCGAGAATAGCAATTTTGTTCAAAATCGAGGCATTTCAGAAAAATAAGCGCAGGTGCCCTGCAAGAAATACCCTTGGGGTGCATATAGTTAATATTCCGAGCATTATTTTTTCAAAATAACGAAGAGTTGAGGAGAAAGGGCACTTGTACCCGTAGTTTGGGTGTTCTCGGACAGCCTCCTAGTGTGAATTTTGCCTTGTCAGCTTATTTGGGAAATACAGCCGGGTCAGTAAAAACCCAATCACGATCTTTTACTGGTGTATGACATGACGTGCAAACCTGAGCCCCCTTATCAAAAGGATCCTGTTCGACGCCAACCCAGCGAGCCCAGCCCCAGCCGTAGGTTTTGGTATACTTCTTTGCGTCCTTAACCATAAATTCAGCATGGACGAAATTTCCGGGTACGGTTGCCGCGTTCCAATTTTCCAGTTGAGTGTCTTTCCAAACAACTTTTCCCAATATAGCGCCATCAGGCCAGGGATTCGTTTCACCCGTCCGAGCCGCTTTTACGGCTACATCGTTGCCTAATATCACACGGAGCGTATTGTTATCTGTGCGATGGGATGCTGCTATCGTACTCCAGCTCTGCCAGCCAGTTGGATAGCTTATTCCATGAGATGGGGCAGGGGGTTGTTCGGCTACTACTGCAGTGCCGCATATTGTGAAAAAAAATGCTGTTAATGTAACGAAACGTCTCATTTTTTACCTCCATAGGTTTGATGATGGATAAAGCTAACTTCGCTTAAATAGCGTGAATAAATACCGCATACTTTGTATAAATAATTATATTCATCAGTCAGCGGCAGGTTTCAGGGCCGTATTTCAGTTGTGCCTACCAAACGGCTGCAACTCAGTCTTTTATTTAAAGCCTGTTGTTGATTCAGCCTTGGAGAGGGCTTTTTTTTCATTTGGGCTGTTTTTCACAGCAGTACAAGCGAATGTTGGGAGAGTTGCCGGATAACACCAGAAAGCGACTCTGCGGACAATAAATTTTGAGGTCAAAAGGAAAACATGATGAGCAGTTGTGGCAGTTCAGAATATTGCGGTACCGTTATCTCCCATGTCATGATGCCCTATCATGCTAATCCGGCAGGCAACGTCAACGGCGGGGTCATAATGCAGCTCATTGACGATGCCGCCTTTGTCATTGCCAGCAGGTATGCAAGATCCAATGTGGTTACTGCATCCATAGAACGAATTGATTTTCACAGGCCTGTCCATGTTGCTGATCTGCTGACTCTTAAAGGCTGTCTGAACATGACCCATCGATCTTCCATGGAGATCGGGGTTCGGGTTGAGGGCGAACATATGCGTACTGGAGAATTGCGGCATGTCGCCTCAGCCTACCTCACCTTTGTCGCTCTTGACAAAAACCATAAGCCGGTTCCGATACCAGATTATACTCCTTCCACCCGGGAAGCCGAGCGCCGTCATCGTGAAGCCCTGCAACGCCGTGAGCAGCGAAAATTGCAGAATAGAAAATAAGGAACGGAGCGTTAATAACTTGAACAAAATCGCGCTTGGATTTAGGTCATGTTTGACCGATCTGATTGAACAAAGCCGCAGGCGTAGCGGGCTACGTTGAGGACTTTGTGATTGATGATCGGC
>JAYEOK010000025.1:0-5714 GCA_034722915.1 Thermodesulfobacteriota bacterium
AGCCAAAGAGCTTATAACAGATTACGGAAGGAAAAATCGTTTGATAAAGCTTCAGATATGAAAACTGTTCATCCAGTGCAAACAGCCGGTGGGTGAAGGTTGTACCGCTTCGTGGATTGCCAATGATATACAGGGGGGAACGCACGGGTTGCTCGAGAAACCCGGGATAAAACAAATAGTCCAGCAGCCGCATGGCCCAGACAAACGCCCGCAAGAGCAGAAACGGCACCAGAAAAATGATTACCAGGCCTGCATGCCGCAGAGAAAAATATTGCTTTGAAAAGCTAAGGTATATTAACTTAAAAAGAGTCGGATAATGAAAATACATAGATTCGATCCTTGCTGTGACTTCGTCCGCCGCCATAAATAATTATGGTGACTTCAAAAATCGCTATTTTAAAATTATTGTCCTCTATTATAACCTGTTGATCACCTTATGACTAAAATTCGACTCACAACTATATTGGGTGGTATAACTGGTTTTGCCTTGCTCGCCTGGTTACTGGTGAGTGAAGGTCTTGGGGGTATTTTCACCGTACTTTCCCTTGTTGGTTTGAATATATTATGGATAGCCGCCTACCGTATTGTTCCCATCAGCCTCGATGCATATGGCTGGGGGCGGCTGTTTACAAAGAACAAAAGACCATATTTTTCTAACCTTGTAAATGCACGATGGATTGCAGAATCCGTGAACACCCTGTTTCCCGTCGGCCAGGTGGGCGGCCACATTCTACGGGCCAGAATAATAGGTAAAAAAAGCAGGAACGGTAATGAAGCCGGTGCCACGGTTATGGTTGACTTTACCATCGGCCTGTCAACCCAGATTGTATTTACTATACTGGGTCTGGCCCTTCTTCTGCAGCAAACTGGCCAGCAAACTGCCTCCACCGGAATTTTTATTGGCATTGCAGTTGCCCTGATAGTGGTCGGCTGTTTTTTCTTCAGCCAGAAAGCAGGGTTGTTTGGTTTTATGGCCCATTTTGCCAACCTGCTCCTGCGAAAGAAAAAAACAGCTGCCCTTGTCGGCAGTGCCCGTACTCTGGATCAGGAAATCAAGGAAATCTATGGCCGTAAAAACCAGCTTTTCCCCTGTTTCATCTGGCGGCTTGCCGGTTGGATTACCAAGTCGGGTGAAATCTGGTTGTTTTTCTATTTTGCAGGCAGTCCCATAAGCATACAGGATGCTATAATCCTTGAAAGTATAAGTACAGCCTTTCGCAGCGCAGCCTTTATCATCCCCGGCGGATTAGGGGTTCAGGACGGCAGCCTGCTTTTCATTGGCTCGCTTCTTGGCCTGGGACCCGACAATCTCCTGGCTCTGGCTCTGAGCAAACGTTTTCGTGAACTGATCGTTGGAATCCCCGGTTTACTCTGGTGGTACAAAGAAGAACGTCGACATCAGGACAGCCCTCAATCCGAAAAATAGTAACCGTTCACCAGGAGCGATGATGTACGGTAATCCCTAATCTGTAAACGTTTACCAGTGCTCCATATTGGTTCATTTCGGACTGCGTAGCATATGCAGTTATATGTGAGCAGGCCGAAATGGACAAAAATGGGGTGCTGGTGAACGTTTACAAAAAATAGTGTGAAATCCCATGTTCAAATGCTTAAGAAATAATACTCCCTGCCTGGCCAAATGGTGGATACCATGGGTTTTGAGACACTCACTCAGCCTGCTGCTATTGATCCTCTGTGCCACCGGAGTGCTGTTATTTTTTACCATACAAAATTTCAAGATTGATACAGATCTGACGGAAATGATCTCCAACGATCTGCCTTTCCGGCAGACTGTAAAAAAATTTCATAAAGAATTTCCTGATCTGGTCGGCTCCATTGTTGTCGTCGTTAACGGTGATATTCCGGAACAGGTCAGGCAGGCCCGAAATATTTTAGCCAAGCGGCTGCAACGAGAAACAAAGGTTTTCAAATCGGTCTATATGCCGGGCAGCGACCCTTTTTTCAACAAAAACGGCCTGCTGTATTTGAGTGCGCAGGAGCTTGAAAGACAGGGTGACAGCCTCTCTGAGATGCAGCCCTTTCTCGCTCTCTTATCCCAGGATTTCTCCCTGACCGGACTTTTTTCAGTGCTCAAACAGATTGTGAGCCAACAAGACATCCCGATCAACGACAATGCAAAATTAGTCCAGCTTTTTAGCATTATAGGCGATGCCTTCAGCAATGTCGGCCAGGGAAAGACCTATCCCATATCGTGGCAGAATTTGATGCTTGAAAAGACCGCCACATCACCAAAAAACCAATTTATAATCCTGCAGCCGGCACTGAATTCCCAGGTACTGCATCCTGCCAAACAGGGAATCAACATAATTCGTGAGGCAACGAAAGAACTGCAGCTTAACGGGAAATATGGGGTCAGCACCAGCATTACCGGCAAGCCGGTCATCAGTTATGAGGATCTGCGCAGCGTCCGTACAGATATCACCATTGCATCACTGGTTTCCCTTTTCCTGGTGGGAATAGTCCTCTACCTTGGCCTTGGGTCGATCAGGCTTGTTTGTGCAGGCCTTTCCACCCTGCTGACAGGGCTTGTCTGGACCATCGGCTTTGCTATCCTGCTGGTCGGCAGCCTGAACATGATTTCAGTTACCTTTGTTGTCCTTTTCATCGGTCTGGCCATTGATTACAGCATCCAAATCTGTCTACGCTACAAAGAATTACTTGCTTCCGGCCGACAACATCAGCAAGCTATCGTCGAGGCAATCAGCACCACCGGCAATACGCTCCTGATCTGCTCAATTTCCACGGCCATTGGTTTTTACGCATTTGTGCCAACAGCATACATCGGCGCATCGGAACTTGGTCTTATTGCCGGTACTGGAATGTTCTTCATTTTTCTGGCCTCCATCTCTATGCTGCCTGCCCTGATGAATCTGATGCCGATGAAAAAAAGCACCTCCCTTCCTTTTTCGATCGGCGGGTCGATTTCGATCCTGCTTGTAAAATATGCGCGTCTTCTTGTGGCTGCAGCTGTTATTTTAGCCCTGACTGCCATAGCCGTACTGCCGAAAATCTCCTTTGATGCCAATCCGTTTCATTTATCGGATCAACGTTCGGAATCAATCCGCACCGCAATGCAACTTTTTCAGGATGGCAAGACTTCTCCCTGGACAATTTCAATCTTAACTTCCAACCAGCAGCAAGCATTGAAACTTGCAGAACGACTCAGACAACTGCCCGAGGTTGAAGCAGTAGTGACAAGTGATACTTTCATCCCGAAGAATCAGGATGAAAAATTAGAACAGATTGAAGACATGGCCCTGTTCATGCCCGCCGCCCCAAAAAGACAAGATCCTGAAGCAGTTCATCAATACCAACGCAGCAAAGAGGCACTTGCAGAATTATCCCTGGCTCTCCAGAATAGAATCCGTTCTGACAAAACGGGCGACCTTGAGCTGCCTGCAATCCATGATCTTGCTGATAAAATATACGATTTCAACAACCTTCTTACAGGGTCAACACAAGATACCTTATTATTTAATCGCCTCGATTCAACTCTGCTGTCTAATCTTGAAATTCTTTTGAACCGCTTAAACGTGCTGATGGAGGCGACAGCAGTTGATTTTTCTCAATTACCTCAAGACCTTGTCAGTCGCTATATCTCCGATAATAAATATTACAGAATCCAGGTGTTTCCACGAAATGACCTGAGGGATATTGAAAACCTGCAAAACTTTGTTGCCTCAATACTCCCTATAGCACCGGAAGCCACCGACCAACCCGTCACAATCCTGGGGGCTGGGAAAACTATTGTTTCCGCGTTCAGGAATGCCTCAATCCTGGCATTTATTCTGATAACTTTATTTTTACGGATTGTGATGAAGAGCTGGGTAGAGGTACTGCTTGTGTTGACGCCACTGCTGCTGGCACTTTATTACACAATGACCCTGGCGGCGCTGATGAACATATCCTTCAACTTTGCCAACATCATTGTTGTGCCTCTCATACTGGGAATTGGTGTGGATTCCAGTATTCACGTTGTTCACAGGTTCAAAGAAGCACAGGGAAAAAAAATCCATATCCTCAAAACCAGTACCAGTCGTGGCGTACTGTTCAGTTCATTGACAACAATAATGAGCTTTGGAAGTCTCTCCTTTATGCATCATGCGGGAACCGCCAGCATGGGCAAACTGCTTACCTTGAGTGTCACGTTGATAATTATCTGCACCCTTATTCTTTTGCCGGCATACCTGGAACTGTTCAACCCGTATAGGAAACAGCAGGATCCTCCAGTTACGAGTTAAGGGTGTGGCAGGCTCTTCCCGGCTAAGTTCAACCTGTACTCACCTAACACCGGTAAACGGTAAGTGGGGCCGGCACTCTTTTCAGTACCCCCTTGAGGGGTATAAGTGCCTTGGTTATACTTGGAACTTATTCATGTTAAAATACTCTCAAATTTTCTTGTTTTTTATTACAGCTTTTCAGGAGTAAGGCACTAATCGAGCTTACTGATTTTTTCATCCAAAACTTTCAGGAGCCCATCGATCCCCTGGGCTTTCAGCACCGACTTGAACTGTGCCCTCGTAAGCGATAACTGGCTTATTCCTTCAATCTGAATGTCAACAATGAGCCAGGCACCGTTGCTTTCTAACAATATATACTTGAATTCCCGCACCTCCTTGTCAGTTTTTATAAGGTGGCTGATCACCATCATATATTTCCCCCGAACAGATCCACTGGAAACAACCATAAACTGTTGTCCTTTATACTTTTTGAATCGTTGGGCATAGGTACCTACTGACCAGGTAATATATTTTTCGAGCAGCTGTTGTTGCTGGTTGATACCCAACTCCTTCCAATAGCTACCACTGGATTTCCTGACCATATAGGAAAAAAAGAAGTATTTTTTCATAACAGGTTCAAGCAAGCCATAACGTCCTGAATAACCGAGTTCATCACCCCTCTTCATACAATCAAGAAGAGTAGCATTTAATGCTTCAATTGCATCAACGGCCGGCCCGGATGGAAGCGGCTCAGCAGAGAGGTGAGAAGCAGATATGCTAAAAAGAAGAAAAAACATGGCCATAACAGAAAACTTTTTCATAATCAGCATCTAATTTTTCATTTTAATTTTAAATTCAATATGGACAAAAAACTCGTCAGGATTCATTCTTTCCATCCTTTCAGGCGATACCATTCTATGCAGCGGTACACTTGGGATACGAAAATGAGGTGCTACTGTCCCCACAACAATAACCCAAAGCCCGACTTCAACAAACAACTATAGTTTAGTGCAAAAAACTAACACTCGACATGCAGACCCTACTCGTCCTTTATGGGGATTACCCCATGACTATTGTCCACTTGTACCCCCCACTGTTCCAGTATATATTCTCAAAAAATAACGCCTTTACAATTTTACCCGCCCTGAAAATGATTTCAAGTGTAGATGCAGCGTTATCCACTTAAAAACAGATCCACTTGCCAACGACACCTCTAACGTTCACCTGAGGAATTGGCTGGAAATTGCTTGGGTACAGCCTCTTGAACTTATCGCCCTGCGGGCGGGTTTTAAAAAGAGAATGTCGAACAAGGAATATCGAATATCGATCGGAATAAAAGACGACGGATCAAGGGCTTTTCCCCTTCTGCGGTTCGACATTCCTCGGAGTCTGCGCTTACCTGTTCGATATTCGTCCTTTAATGTTCGGTATTCATTTTTTAAGCTTCGTAAAAAATGAAAATTCCTATGCTAT
>JAYEOK010000026.1:0-20619 GCA_034722915.1 Thermodesulfobacteriota bacterium
TTTAATTTATTATATTTACCATAGCCTTTATCCCGGGTAAATAATTATTTTTGTGGTTTTGTGAGAACCCACTGAAATAATGTAAAGTTTTTTGGTTTCTGTCTATGCTATCATTACAATCCATGCCCCCCATTGGTGATATTTTACGTTCAACCGAAACGATCGCTGTGGTGGGTTTCTCTCCAAAAGAGCACAGACCTAGTTATATGGTGGGGAAGTACCTGATGGATGCCGGTTTTACGGTCTATCCGGTAAACCCGGGAGTCAGTGAAATTTTAGGGCATGTTTCCTATCCTGATCTGCTCTCAATCCCCGGTTCTGTGGATCTGGTTGATGTTTTCAGACGCAGTGAAGATGTGCTTCCCATTGTGGAGGAGGCTATTGCCATCCACGCCAAAGTTGTCTGGATGCAGCAGGGGATAGTCAACGATAAAGCTGCAGCCCTTGCTGAAAAGGCAGGCTTGCAGGTTGTGATGGATCGTTGCATTAAGATTGATCATGCCAATCTAACACCGCTAATGAACGGCTGAATCATATTTTATATTACCATGGAACCTCGAAAAATAAGTGTCCGCGGCGCGCGGATGCACAATCTTAAAAATATTGATGTTGATATTCCGAGGAACAGTCTCGTGGTTTTTACCGGCCTGTCTGGATCCGGGAAATCGACGTTGGCTTTTGATACGCTCTACGCAGAGGGACAGCGACGCTATGTGGAGTCTTTGTCAACCTATGCCCGTCAATTTCTTGGTCAGATGGATAAACCTGAGGTAGATGCGCTGGAAGGATTGTCTCCTGCCGTTTCCATAGAACAGAAGACAACATCTAAAAACCCTCGTTCAACAGTGGGGACTGTCACAGAAATTTATGATCACCTGCGTCTGCTTTTTGCACGATGTGGACGTCCTTATTGTCCGGAGTGTGGTGATGAGATCCGATCCCAGTCCATAGAAGATATGGTGAACAGCTTGCTGGAGCTTACTGAGGGGACAAAGGCTGTTTTACTGGCTCCCATGGTTACCGGGAAGAAGGGGCGGCATGAACAGCTGCTGGCACGCATACGGAAAGAGGGGTTTGTGAGGATTCGTGTTGATGGTGACACCGTTCATACTGATGATGTTCAGGCTCTTGAGAAAAACAAACGTCACTCCATTGAGGTTGTGGTTGATCGGGTGGTGATTAAAGCCTCGGCCACCAGACGACTCAGTGATTCTATAACAACTGCTGTAAAGCTGACAGAAGGATTTTTGCTTGTCCATTTTCCTGATAGTGGAGAAGATCAGCTGTTTAGTGAATTCGCGGCCTGTCACCGTTGTGGGATTTCCATGCCACGTTTATCAACCCAGCTTTTTTCTTTCAACAACCCTCAAGGAGCGTGTGAGGAGTGCGGAGGCCTTGGTGTAAAGCAGTTTTTTGATGCTGCGCTCATTGTTCCTGATCCTTCATTGAGTCTCAAACGCGGTGCCATTGCGCCATGGGGGAAACGTGCAGGGAAGAGTTATTCCGGTCAAATGCTTGAAGCAGTGGCAAAACATTACTCTTTTTTGATGACTACCCCTTTTGCCAGATTATCTGAAAAATTTCACAATATTCTACTCCATGGGTCAGGAACTGAGGAAATTTCTTTCCGTTATCAGAAAGGACGGCGTCTGATGACCACTGTGAAGCCTTATGAAGGGGTTATACCGCAACTCAGTCGTCGTTTTCATGAAACCCAGTCTTCCCTGATTCGTGAAGAGCTGGGGCGCTATATGAATGAGCAGACCTGTCCCCGGTGCCACGGCGCTCGTCTCAAGCCGGAAGCACTGGCTGTAAAAGCGGGAGAGTGGTCAATTTATGAACTCACCTGTCTGTCCGTTGATAAGATGATTGAAAATCTCCCTCTTATACCATTTACGAATCGTGAACGGCAGATTGGAGAGCCTATTCTAAAAGAGATTGTTGACAGGTTGTCTTTTCTTGAAGATGTGGGTCTGGGATACCTGTCACTTGAAAGACGATCAGGGACACTTTCTGGAGGTGAGGCCCAGCGCATCAGACTTGCTTCCCAAATTGGTTCAAGACTTGCCGGGGTATTATATATCCTGGATGAGCCAAGTATTGGTCTTCACCAGCGTGATAATCAAAAACTGATTAATACCCTGGTTGAACTACGCGATATGGGAAACAGTGTAATAGTGGTTGAGCATGATACCGATACGATTATGACTGCAGACCATGTGCTTGATATGGGGCCAGGTGCTGGAGTGCATGGAGGAGAAGTTGTCTATTCCGGAGATGTGGCCGGTCTTTTAGCATGCGATGAATCGTTGACAGGAAGTTACCTCTCAGGCAGCAGGAGTATTGCAATTCCAGAGAAAAGGCGGAAGGCTGGAAGGGGGAGGTTCCTGCGTTTGAAGAATGGGGTTGTGAATAATTTGCAAAATGTGGATGTTGCCTTTCCCCTTGGGGTTATGACATGCATAACAGGGGTCTCGGGGTCGGGCAAGAGTTCACTGGTTATTGAAACACTTTTTTCATTAGTGAAGGAAGGCCTGGGGCGTAAGCTTGATCGTGTACAGACTGGCAAGACTCGTCTGACGGGTTTAAATAAGATCGATAAGATCGTTGATATAGATCAAAGCCCCATTGGCAGAACCCCTCGTTCAAATCCTGCAACATATACAGGTGTTTTCACCCCGGTTCGTGAGCTTTTTGCACGGCTGCCCGAGTCAAGGGCAAGAGGATATAAACTGGGGCAGTTTAGTTTTAATGTGAAAGGAGGTCGCTGTGAGGCTTGTGAAGGCGAAGGTGTGAATAAAATTGCCATGCATTTTTTACCCGATATATATGTGGTGTGTGAAGCCTGCCGGGGGAAACGTTATAACAGGGAAACACTTGAGATTCTGTATCGTGGAAAAAGTATCCATGATGTTCTTTCCATGACAGTGGAAGAGGCCCTGGAATTTTTTAAGAATATTCCTCCTGTAAAAAACAGGCTGCAGACTTTGTATGATGTTGGGCTCACCTACATTACACTTGGGCAATCATCTGTAACTCTTTCAGGCGGCGAGGCACAACGAATTAAGCTGGCAAAAGAACTTTCCGGCAGAGCCACTGGTGATACACTCTATATTCTTGACGAACCGACAACAGGCTTACATCCTGCAGATATAAAACATTTATTGCGTGTTTTAGGACGACTGGTGGATAATGGGAATAGTGTTGTGGTTATCGAGCATAATCTGGATGTAATAAAAACTGCTGACTGGGTGATAGATGTAGGTCCTGAGGGTGGGGAACATGGTGGCAATATTGTCGCAACCGGAACCCCTGAGGAATTAGCATTGCATAAAGATTCGTATACAGGACACTATTTGGCGCAGGTGCTTATACCCCCTCGGAGTCGGAGTTTATAACCCTGGCTCGTAGGGTGCTTACCTGTGGGGGGGAGGGTAGGATTTTCTTTGCGTAAAGACTCGTTTTGCTGTTTAATAAAGAATTTTTTGTAGGTGCTCACACCTGTGAGTGACCATTAACTGAATATTTAAATATACACTCATTGAGGTAGATCGACATGACAGAAGAACAAGCAAATAAAGGTGCTGCAGAAGGTGATAGTCCAGTATTTCGCATGCAGAAAATGTATATTAAGGATTTTTCTTTTGAAAATCCCAATTCTCCCGGAGTTTTTCAGACTCCAAACCAGGAACCAAAAGTTGAAGTAAATTTAAAACTGAACAATAAAAAACTGGATGATAACCACTATGAAGTAGCTCTACAGATTACTGCGAAGATTATTGATAAGGGCAATAATGACAAGACCATGTTTATTATGGAAATTGAACATGCCGCAGCATTTTTGATGAAGAATATCCCTGAAGAACATCAGGAGATGGTGCTTGGTGTGGATTGCCCGACCCTCCTCTTCCCGTTTACCAGACAGATTGTCAGCCAGATGTCTGTTGATGGGGGTTTTGTTCCTTTCCTTATGGAGCCTATTAACTTTATGGCTCTGTATCAGAATTCAAAACAGGACGCGGCTCAGAAGCAGAATTAATTATTAGTGCCTTACAGAATATTTTCTCGGAGTCTAGCGCTTACCTGAGGGGTATAAAAAAACAAGAAAATGAAAAGTTCGTTTAACGTTAGCAAGTTGGACATACCAACAAGGCACTTATCCAGTGAACGTAACAGTATTTCCGGTTGAACCGGTTAGCTGAAAGCATAAAAAAAGGCGCTGAAAGCAAATTGCTTTCAGCGCCTTTTTTTGTTTGTTGTGTGAGTTAATGCGTATGGCTTTTATAAACCATGCTCAACAAAATTATCAATAAGGGTGTTTACACCTTTGTGGATTGCTTTGTCAAAAAGCATATCATACTGACGATCTGCATAGACAGACTCGGGTGAGACTTTAACGTCGATTCTGTTTGTCCAAACAACGTTTCCAGTAGCTGCTTCCTGTACCCAGATTCGCATTTGAACCACGGCTTGATCAACCTGGCCACCATTTTTTGCCATATGTCCAATACCTGCACCCACAGCACCCCAGAATATAGCACCGCCAACATTATGATCAAATCCCAGTGTGTCAGCATTGTATCCTGCAACAGCACCCAGGGTGCCGGGAAGAAGCATATGTCCCCATTCGTCATAGGTATCGGAACGGGCGAAACCATTTAATGTTTGACTGCTTAAACCAAGAGTAAAGGGCAGAAGACCTTTTTTCCATGGTTTCCATGTGTTTTCTTCTCTTGTTTTAAATTCAAGGAGACGGCCACGGATAATATAATCGGCGTTAAATCGACGACCAATTTTTGTAATGGCCTTTTGATTCAGGGCGTGGGTACCTGGACTTTGCGATACAGTTTTGCCGGAATGCATTTTTTGGTTCTGAATATATCCGCGCAGCTGGTCTTTCATTACATTAGACCATTCATTGTTCAGTTCATCTGATAAACTTGCAGTACTGTTTTCGTCATAAGGCATAATACTGATGATATCTTCATTAACAAGGTAGCCAAAGACATCTTCTTGAATAGCCATTCCAAAGCCATTTGTAACCAGTCTATCGGTAATGGCTTCAGTGACAGCGAGGTTGCGTCGATAGGCTCCAGCCAGAGAGTCTGCGTAGGTATAGTCAGCAAAAGGGAGGATGACAATGGTTTGTCCTTTGCCGGGAGCATTGGGATTTGGAGGGTCTGGTACATGAAGGGTCTCAACAACAGTCTGGCCGCAACCCATAATGAGTACCGCTGACAGCAGATAGAGTAGGTATTTGAACTTCTGCATAATTTTCTCCCTGAGAATTCTAGTTAAATCGTGGTATTAAAATGTATCAAAGGCCTTATATGAGTCGTGGTCTGAGTAGAATGATGAGTTCCCGCTTTCTACTTATGTTTTCTTCATAGCCGAAAAGATACTTGAAGAATGGGATGTTGCTGGTGCCGGGTATAAAGGTACCGTCAGTGTCCTCTACATTTGAGATAAGTCCACCAATGACAAGCATTTCACCATCTTTGACTCTTACAGTTGTACTCATTTCCCGGATATTGATTATTGGAAGTCCTACTTCCCCAAGACCTACCTGGCGATATTCTATGGGTTCCTGCAATTCCGATGTGACAGGAACTAGATTCAGGATAATTTCATTATCTTCTAAGATATTTGCAGTGATCGCCATACCAACTCCCGAGAGCACTCGTCCGGTTTCTACGGTATAGGTTACCGTTCCAGTATTGCCGTCTGTATCTGATTCGATGCTGTCGATATAGGTAACATTACGTCCTACAGTGATAAGTGCCGGCTGGCCATTTAACACACTGAGTTTAGGATTGGAAAGTATGGTTGTTTGACCTTGTTCTTTTACAGCATTAAGGAAAGAATCAAAGGTGAAACCAACCAGTGAGATTGCAGCGGCACCACCTGCTGTAATGACCTTGGCAATGTCTTTTGAGTGGCTGAGGCCGGATGTTGCTGCTGCGGTAGCAAGATCTGTAATTGTATTTGTGAATTCATTGCCATCACTACTGCCAGTCCATGTACCCTGATTGGACCTCGTTGCCATCCAATCTTGTGAATTGTAATCGCCAGTGCCACTTGTTTTAGTACGTGAGTTGGAGTATCCCAGCAGGCTGTCAGTAACTGAAAGATTTTTGAGAAGCAGGTTCCAGTTTAGACCAATGGAAGAGTAGTCATTCAGGTGAACTTCAATAATTTTAGCCTCTATTGAAACCTGTTTGTATAATTCACTTTTCAGATTTTTAAAATAAATCTCAAGTTTATCCAGGAGTGGCCGGGGTGCGTGAACTGTGATGAGACCAACGGGTTTATCTATAGTGTATTTATTACCTGAGGCGGAAATCTGTCTGGTTGCACTGTCTGAACTGGTTTCGTCATCTTCTTTTGCAGGACTATTTTGTTCTGCTTCTGCGGTAGCAACAGTAGACCAGGTATCAAGGATGGCGTTCATATTGTCCTCAATATTCAACCAGATATCGAATTCGTTACCCCTTGAATCCAGACGGATAGTTCCTTCAATATTACTTGCTGCATCATTGCTGCCTAAGACATCGCCACCGGTTCCAGTTTCGTAGAGTTGTTTAGTAAAGGGCATGGCAATATGGAATTGCCTCGTTTCTTTGTATTTTATAACAATAGTAGAGCCATTCATTTCATGATAATAATCTACCTGGCGTAGAAGATTTTCAATGGCACCATAAAAATCGTCATTTGCATTAATATCAACATCAACCAGAACATTTTGGTCGACATCACTGGCCCATGAAACGCTCATTTTTTTCAAAGAAGCCAGTCGTTTCAGTATATCCCAGAGAGGCTGAGGGCCTTGGGTGGAGCGAATGGATGCACCTACTTTGATGGCAACATCGTCAACTATTTCATCAAGGCTTTCACTACTTCCTGTGTCAACCATGTATGATGGCTTCTGGTATTGGACAGGAAGTTGGACTGGTTGCTCAACTTTTGCTGCTTCTTCACCTGCAGCAGGCGGTGCTGCAGGTGCTTCGACCACCGTCTCAGTTTTTTGAGGAACACAGGAGGCAAGAAAAAATAGAAAGACTAGAAGGCAGCTTAACTGCGCCACTGGTGTTTGAAGTTTCATGGAAAACCCCTTGGGCATAGAAATAGATTGTATTGGTCTCATCTCTAAGTATTAGTTTAAGAAAAATTATTCTGTGAATTCACACAGGAAAACAGTCAGTAACCCGGTGTAAGGTGCTAATTTGCATCCATGGCCAATCGACTACGGATATACTTTTTTAATCCAGGGGTCAGCTGATATCCTGAATATAAGAGTGCTTTATACTGCTCGGTTGCTTTTATTGTCTGGCCCATAGCATCATAAATACGACCTCGTGATATCATGGTATCCACAGTATCACTGTATACATCGGAATAACGGTTGAGTAACTTAAGGGCGGCTTCCGGCTGTCCTTTAGTCTCACTAAAAGTAGCATAACTTATAAGTGCTTCTTTCATTGGTGGGGTGCCGTTAATACTCTGGGAGAAATATTCCATAGCTTCGGGAATTTGATCCATATTTGCTGAAGCTATGGCAGCATAGAGTGCTGCCTGGTAATTTTTTTTATCTACTTTAAGGGTTTCTTTAGCGAAATGGAGGCTTTTTGCATTTATCCTCAGGTTAACAAGATAAAGAGCTGCCAGCCTGTTTGATATTGTTGCATTTTTAGGCCACAGCTTCAAAGCCTTTTCGTAAAGTACGGCAGCGTCTTCCAGGTCATCATTGTTTTCTTCAATTTTTGCCCTGCGAAGCAACTCTTTGGCCTGCATGATTTCTGCAGATTGGTGTGTTGATTGCTGGATTATAAGAGCTTCCTGCTCTATGACTTCAACATCTGCTTCAAAAGAGAGGTTGTCATTTGCCCTTTCAGGCCATGCGAACTCTTTTTTTGCAGGATAAATAACAATTGTATTATGACGTTCTTCTTTTTTGAGATTTTTCAAATTTAGAATAATATCAAGTGCGAAATCCCAGGGAACATCATTCAAGGCAAGGGTTAATGAACCATTCACTGATTCATCAACGATCAGGTTAATTTCACTGATCTGACGGAATAGTCTGAAAACATTATGCAGATCAATTTTATAAAAATCCACACTGATGCGTGTAGCTTTGTAACCTGAAAATTCAAAAGAATCCTGCATAGCCTCTACAGCAGTTACAGTCTCTCCAGGCATCTGTGCTTTATCGCTTAAGGCTGCTTCTGAGGAATCAATCAGTGCATCAAGAGTTGGGTCGGATGCCCTGTTTTTTTGTGCCCGGAGGCCTTTTTCATCAATGGTCACCAGTAAACCTTGCGGTACAGTCTGAATGTCATAGGAAAACAGGCCATCCTGCCCTGAATCAAAAACAATACGTACTCCCGTTCCTCTGGTTGCAACGCGGATTTTATCAAGATTTGTGCCGACTATTTTTTCTCTCACCAGCTCAGAGCCATTAACGTTATTAATGTCAATAAACATGGAGTCCGGGAGGCCATTCCGTCCGGTCACTGTGTCCTGTCTGAAGTCTTTAATAGGGTGATCTGCCTGAAAAAGGATTTCCGTTTGATTGCCTTTGGTTCGTACCACCAAATCGTGCAGTGAGAAAGCTGTGTCAGTATCTGCAGCAACTGCGTTGTTCTTTTTTTGTGGAAACAGTTGAACAGACAGGTTGTTTGCAAGCCTGTCAACTTTGTATGTATGGCTTTTTGCAAGTGTGATTTCAAAGCGGGTGATCTCTGGCCCTTTATCTTTGAGTGTTGTTACCTTAAGGGTGGCGAAATTATTTTCAGGTAAAATCTTTTTTGTATCAATGGATTCTGCCAGCCTTGCTTCAGCAATATCAAGAACCAGGCGAGCAGGAGAATAAAGCTCGTACATGGTGTAAGCTGGAGTACTATCACCTTTTACCACCATGACTAACCTGTCAGCCTGCAAGTCTGCTTCAATATTCTTGATGGTATAGATCCCCTTTCCGACAGGTTTATCCGTCGCCTGAACATTGCTTGCCAACAGGAGGAAAAGAGAACAGAAAATTGCCAAATAGTATGTGGAGAGTTTTTTATACATTGTTTATTCTTCTCCCTCTTTCTTGAGGAGCATCACGATTTTGCTTGTTAATTTTTTACCAGCTCTGGTAAAAGCGGTCTCTTCAATAATTACTTCATTGGGTTGGATTGCGGTGATGGTTCCGCGTTTTCCAATTTTCATACCTTTACGAATGATATATCCTTTTCCTGTTGTATCTTCGGCCATGGCAAAATCATTGTTTTTCACCATGACAACGGCGACAAGATTTAATTGCCCGGGTTCAAAGAGTTGCATGCCTGATAACCGTTCTTTAATGGGAATAATCTCGTCAATATTCACGGATGTCGCTTTTTCTGATATAAATGGAATAAAAGGATCAGGCCTGTTTTCAATCAAATACTCGAAAAGGTTTTCGGATGGCTGTTGTAGCACTGTCTTTGTTTCAGCTGTGCCTCGTTCACCCTGTGAAAGCGCAGGGAGAGCAAGTGCCACCGAAGAAACGCATGCCAACCCGAATAATATGGCCGGTAAAACCGTGACTATCTGTCGTCTGGAGTGTGAAGTTAGTGTTTTCATAGGCCGAATAAAGTATTATCTTCGTTTTTTCTTTTTCTTTTTTTTGTCGTCAGGCTTGTTGACTTTCTTGTTTGTAAATCGGTAGGTGACTAGACGACAATTTGAATTTAACAGCATTTCAGAGCCTTCTTTTTTGGCCCCCCCCATGTTGATATTGGAAACGGTCACTATTCGATCCAGTTTACTGACCTGATCAAGGAATATGCCCATGTTATGGTATGGACCCCGAACTTTAATATCAATAGGGATTTCGGAATAAAAATCTTTGGGTACGTCTGCACCGGGCTTGAAGGTGAGAAAGTCGAGACCGGCACCACGCCCCAGTGCTGAGATATTTGTCAGAAGGCTTGGGATTTCTTTTTCTTTTGGCAGGAGTGTTGCTGTTTCTTCAAAAAGTGCTTGAGTGGCATCCAGCTCGGCCTGTAATTTTTCACGGTTAGCTGCTTTTGCTTTTGCCTGTCGCAATTCTTTGGTGAGAGTTGCTTTTTGTTCTGTCAAGCGTGTGGTCTTCTCGTTTTGTGGTTGAAACCAGAAGAAATAAAAGAGGACTACTGGAAGCAGAAACAGAACAACTGCAATAGCAATTTTCAGCTTTTTAGCAAGCGGGATGTATTTTTCGTCTATGAAGGTCGCAAATGCGTTAGTCTTTTTCATATACCGCAGTGTTCAGTATGGGTTCTATTTTACTTCTTTCTCTGTCTGAGTTGTTGCTGTCGGGCTTACGATGGAGCAGGCTAATGAAAAACTCTTCAGATCTCGACCAGACACTTTGGCAAGAGAAGCATTGGAGAGGTTTACCGCACTGATATAAGGTGATTCTTTCAGTGCATCCATGAACTGCGCTACCGTTCGATTGTCAAGAGCAACACCTGACAACGATAGCTTCTGTCCCTGTTGTTTGAGAGATTTAAGCCACATTCGTTTAGAGTCGACTTTATTGGCTACTTCGTCAAGAATGTGAACAGTGATGGACGAGTCTCTCTTTAATTTTTTGATGATGCTGATTTTATTTTCAAGATCTTTTTTTGTTTTTTCCAGGCGCTTCATTTCAGCAAGAATAGGCGCATATTTCTGTTTTTCTTTTTTTAATTTTGTTATCGATGACTCAATATTATTTATTCGTGTGGTCTGGAGAAAGCCAACTGCTCCTAAAATAAGAAGAAGGAAGATAAACAGTGTGATGAAACTGATTATCTGATTACGCGCTTTTGCGCGTTTTTTCAGTTGTCGTATGGGAAGGAGATTAATTCTGAGCATATTTGCAGCCTATATAACTGATGGGCGGATGGCTATCCCTGTGGCAATTGCCATTTCCGGACCAACACTATTCAGATAATCAGGGTCTATTTTTTTCGAGTTGACTGTCATGTTGTTGAATGGATTAAACAGTTCCACCGGTAATTTGGTCTCGTTTGCCAGAAAATCAACAAGACCGGAAACCTTTGAGCCGCCACCACTCAGTACCAGGCGACTAAGGGGGGCATCAGGGTGATTGGCGTGGTAGAGATCAATCGCTTTTTTGATTTCAAGTACCCACTGGGTACAGGTTGATGAAAAAATTTTTTCTATCTCCTGCTGTTTGTCCTCTGCCGCAAGATGACCGAGCTTTAAGGCCTCTGCTTCCTCAAATTCGATATCAAAAGCGGACTGTATCTGTTCTGTCAGCTGGCGACTTCCTACTACGATGTCTCGGGCAACCACTGAAGTTCCTTTAGAAATAATATTGATGTTCATCTTTGATGCACCAATGTCAACCAGAGCAACATTTTCGTCTTTCGGGTAGTTATATTCGTAGGTATTTTCAAGTGCAAAACCGTCCACATCTACAATGACCGGTTGAAGATTCAAATCTTCCAGCATTTCCAGATACTCATCGACAATTTCTTTTTTTGCTGCAACCAGCATAATATCTGTGCGGTCGTCACCGTCTTGATTGGTTTTAAGGTCCTGAAAGTCAAGGTATACGTCATCAATATCAAACGGGATATATTGCTCTGCCTCAGATTGGATATGTTCTTCCAGCTCTTCTGCCGACATCACGGCAAGATTGACTTTTTTTACTATCACAGAGTATCCGGATATTGAAAAACCAACCTTGTTTTGTTTTATTTTTAGATTTTTGAAGAGCTCCGCAATTGCTTTTCCTACAGCTTCAGGGTCGTTCAATGTTCCGTCATCCACTGCCCCTTCGGGAAGTGTAGCACTGCCCAGGTTGACGACTGCATAGGCCTTGTCTGTGCGTTTGAGCTGGCAGACCTTGATTGCATGTGAGCCGATATCAATACCGACGACAAGGTCTTCTCTGGAAAGGAAAGGCAGGTTCATGATTGTCTATTTGTTTGCGTGAGTAATATTATTATATCTGTATTGTTTGATTGATTAGAATTACAGAAACGAAACTATATGATTATTATTAAGGACACAAAAAAAAATAATTGTCAAGGTAATGGGTACAAAAGTACAAATTTTAGTATTACTAAAACAGACGGTTAAAGAATACCGGAAAAGCTTCTGGGTTCGTTTTGCACCATATATAGCAGATCCAACTGAGTCATGGCTCATTATATAGTGTAGTGTTCCTTTCCTGTAGATATTCTGTGAACGGATTGATTTTATTTTATTTGTCAGAACTTTTTTAGGTTATCTTGAAATTGGTGTAACTTTAGAGTACCTTCGTTTCATTACAAAATTTGATACTGGTGAAATAAAAAATATTAGTACCATCAAAATTGTTTTTTATAGAAAACAATTTCGTGAAGGCACTTATCCCCCCTTAAGGGGTACTGAACTGAGTCCCGACTTATTTACCGTTTATCGGGGTTAGATTTATTTATAGGAGCTATCAGTGGTGAGTAGTGGAAAATCGGAAAAATCAGTTGTTCGTGAATATACTGAAGCAATTATTATTGCCATCATTCTCGCTCTTTTTATCAGAAGTTTTATTGTTCAGGCCTTTAAGATCCCCTCCGGATCAATGTTGCCAACCCTCCAGATTGGGGATCATCTGCTTGTAAATAAGTTTATTTATGGCGTAAAGATTCCAATGACCGGGACAGTTATGGTTCCATGGAAGAGTCCAAAGCGCGATGATATTGTTGTGTTCAGGTTTCCCAAGGATCGATCCATTGATTATATCAAGCGGGTTGTAGGTGTGGCAGGTGATACCATTGAGCTGAAAAACAAACAGCTTTATATTAATGGGGAGGCGATTAACAGCGCTCACGCTCATTTCAGCAGCAATGATCTCATAAGGGCAAGTAAAGGCCCCCGTGATACCATGGGACCGGTCAAGGTTCCCGAGGGCACTATTTTTGTTATGGGAGATAACCGTGACAATAGTTATGATAGCAGATTCTGGGGGTTTGTTGACCTGAAAGATGTCCTTGGCAAGGCCTTTATCCTATACTGGTCCTGGGATCTGGATGAACCGCTTATGTCTGTAGATCGTTTTACATCGATTCGTTGGGGTAGGATCGGGGATATTGTTCATTGACACTGATTCAGGGAAAACGTGAAAGAAACGTATCGATTTCAACATAAACATATTCTTGGAATAGAACAGTTATCTGTCAAAGATATCTTTCATATTCTTGACACGGCCATTTCTTTTAAAGAAATTTCCAGCCGTCCCATCAAAAAAGTTCCTACCCTCAAGGGAAAAACCATTATTAATTTTTTCTTTGAGCCCTCTACAAGGACGCGCCTTTCTTTTGAAATTGCCGCGAAGCGGATGAGTGCTGATACCTTTAATATTGCCGCATCCACCAGTTCTGCACAGAAGGGTGAAACCCTGATTGATACAGCGTGTAATCTCGAAGCCATGAATCCTGATATTATTATTATCAGGCATGGAAGCTCAGGTGCTCCGGGGCTTCTTACCCGGCATGTTGATGCTGCAATCATTAATGCCGGAGATGGAACTCACGAGCATCCCAGCCAGGCACTTCTGGATCTGATGACCGTTCGGGAGCATAAGGGTACCATCGAAGGGCTGAAGATTGCCATTGTCGGGGATATTGCTCACAGCAGAGTGGCTCATTCTAATATTCTTGGGTTTACAAAGCTTGGTGCTGAAGTCAATGTTGCCGGGCCTGCTACTTTTATGCCACCGTATCTTGATTCTCTCGGTGCGCAGGTTTGTGATTCTGTTGCAGAGGCTGTAACAGATGCTGATGTGGTGATGGCACTTCGAATTCAGAAAGAACGGCAGGAAGATCCCCTGATTCCTTCGCTTCGTGAGTATGCACAATTTTATGGCATCAATCATTTTTTATTACAGAAACATGCCCGTCCAGATGTTCTTATTATGCATCCGGGGCCCATTAACCGTGGGGTGGAAATGAATCCGGATGTAGCCGATGGTAAAGGTTCTGTTATTCTAGAGCAGGTAACTAACGGAGTGGCTGTGCGTATGGCATTGCTTTATCTGGTAATGGGTCAGGAAGGGAGCAGGGCAGAGGCATGACAATGATAACGATTTTACAGAATGGACGTCTTATTGATCCTGTCACTGGTGTGGATGAAACAGGTGACCTCTGGATAAAAGATGGTTTTATTATTCCTGCACAGGAGAAGATTCCTGAAAACAGCCAATACTTTGATTTACAGGGAAAGTGGATTGTGCCCGGTTTGATTGATATGCATGTTCATCTCCGGGAACCGGGTGAGGAGTATAAAGAGACTGTGGAGTCGGGCACAAGAGCTGCCGCAGCAGGAGGATTTACCGCTGTTGCCTGTATGCCCAACACCATTCCTGTGAATGACTGTGCATCTGTAACTCAGCTTATTCTGGCGGCAGCGGAGAGCAAAGGGTATGCAAAGGTGTATCCTGTTGGTGCCATCAGTAAGGGAAGCCAGGGGACAGGGCTGGCTGAATATGGTGAACTGAAAGCAGCGGGTGCTGTTGCCGTAACTGATGATGGGCTTCCTGTACTTGACAGTCAGTTGATGCGTCGTGCCATGGAATATGCAGGGAGTCATGAGCTTTTGCTAATGTCTCATTCAGAAGAAATAGCCCTTAGTCGTAACGGCTCCATGAATGAAGGGGTGGTTTCAACCCGGCTTGGATTGCGTGGAATTCCAGTTGCCGCAGAAGCTATTATGGTTTACCGGGAGATTGCGCTTGCTGAACTCACCGGCCAACGTACTCATATCGCTCATGTCAGTACGGCGGCAGCTACAGAGCTGATAGCACAGGCCAAGGCACGAGGAGTGCAGATAACGGCGGAAACCACGCCCCACTATTTCACCCTCACCGAAGAGGCGGTTGGTGATTACAACACCAACGCCAAGATGAACCCTCCACTGCGGACAGAAGAGGATCGTCAGGCTATCAGAAAAGGCTTGCAGGATGGCACCTTTGATGCCATTGCCACTGATCATGCGCCGCATTCGGTAATAGAAAAAGAACTTGAGTTTGATCAGGCAGCCAATGGAATTATCGGCCTTGAGACTTCTTTGCCGTTATCTTTAGGCCTTGTGAGAGATGGAGTGATTGACGCCATGCGTATGGTGGAATTGATGTCTTCATCTCCTGCCCGTATATTAAAGGTGGATGGTGGAACCCTTGCTGTCGGAACTGCTGCTGATGTGACTGTGATTGATCCTGACAAGGAGTTCGTTTTTACAAAAGAATCCATTCTTTCCAAGGGAAAGAATTCTCCCTTTATTGACTGGACGCTCCAGGGAAAAGCAGTGCTCACCATCATGGATGGACGAATTACCCATAATGAGTTGAGCTGATTGTTTTCGTCTGTAAATCTCCGTAAATGCAGGCTGCTCTTATCTATTCCAGGAAGCAGGCAATTGATTTCTGGATGACAATGGACTCGGGAGTCACTTCGGCCTGGTAAACAAGTATTTGAACACCTTTTTTAGATACCTCGGCAAGGGTTTCTGCATAGAGTGGATCAATGTGAGCAGCAGGTCTGAAACGGTCGCAATCCATTCGTTGGATACAAAAAAAGATGATTCCCTGATAGCCCTGTTCTACAAGGCTTGCGAGCTCGTTTAAATGTTTGGTTCCTCTTGCTGTCACAGCATCCGGAAACATTGCCCAGCCATCTTCCACAAGAGAACAGTTTTTGATCTCCACATAGATTTTCTCATCCCCTCGTTCAAGCAGCAGATCAAGTCGACTTGATTTTGAAGTTTTGACTTCACGCGTCAAAGTGTCTATCCCCTGTAGTTCTTTGATGCGTCCTTCTAAAATGGCCTCGGCAACAATTTTGTTGGTGAGCATGGTGTTTACGCCGATCCAGGTATTACCTTCCTGTACCATTTCAAGAGTCTGAGGATACTTACGTTTTGGATTAGGAGAGGTGGAAAGCATCACTTTGCTTCCAGGTGTTGAGCAGCCGCGCATGGAGCCTGAATTGGGGCAGTGAACAGTGATTTCATCGCCTTTGTCAGTTATGACATCAGCCAAAAAACGTTTGTAGCGCTTAACAAGAGTTGCTGCTTGCAGGGGTGTTTCAAATTGCATATATTAAAGCCGGTAAAAATTATTATTAATTATCTTTAATCTTTGAAGAATCATGAGAAATACAGTATAAAGAATGAATGTTGAAAGGGGAAGAAGAAACCTTTTCCTTAATGGATTCAATTTGTCTAGGAGCTTGTCCGAGAATAGGCATTTCTTCTCAAATCGAGGCATTCTGTAAAAATAAGCACAGGCATATAGTTGATATTCCGAGCATTATTTTTACAAAATAACGAAGAGTTGAGGAGAAAGGGCATTCTCGGACAGCCTCCTAGTTTGGTCTGTCAGCAAAGTACAGATAAAAATATAATACATCTACAGGAGAAGCATTGTTATGAAATTAGGTTTAAACGGCATGGGGCGGATTGGAAAACTTTCCCTCTGGCACCACGTTTCGAGGAAACATTTTTCAGAACTTGTGATTAACGTTGGCCGTGAAATCGGTCAGGGATTAAATGATCTTGCAGCCTCTGTGGAGCGGGACTCATCGTTTGGACGACTCGGCACCTATCTTCACGGCCATAAGGGAGGAAGGGTGATCGAAGAGTTGAATGAAGAGGCCGGAACCATGGTAATTAATGGGGTACCTGTAACATTTTTACGTACAGCCAGAAATCCAAAAGATATTGCATGGCAGGAAAATGGCGTGAAGCTGGTGGTGGACACCACTGGTGCTTTTACTGATCCCACTGCAGACGCTGATAGTGGCTGGGGTTCCTTGCGTGGCCACCTGCAGGCAGGGGCTGAGAAGGTAATGTTGTCAGCACCGTTTAAGATTAAAGCCAAGGGTCTGGATATGCCTGAGGACGCCGTAACCACGGTTATGGGGATTAACGACGAAGATTATGATCCTTCCAGGCATGCACTCATTTCCGCTGCATCCTGTACCACAACCTGTCTGTCTTATATGATCAAGCCCCTGATGGAGTCCATTGGTGCGGAAAACTTCTTGAGCGCGTCCATGGTTACAGTCCATGCGGCTACCGGCAGTCAGAAAGTGCTTGATAGTTTACCTAAATCAGGTGCAGCAGATCTTAGAAAAAATCGTTCCATCCTGAATAATATCATCCTCACCACTACTGGCGCTGCCAAGGCTCTGGTTTTGGTTATCCCGGAGATGAAATCAATCGGTTTTATTGCAGAATCTGTTCGTATTCCCACTTCCACAGGTTCTCTTATTGTTCTGGTCTTAAATGTTCAGGATGATCTTGACAGTCCGCTGAAGCGGGGTCAAATTAATTCCATTTACCGTGAGTACGCAAATAACAGTCCGTATCTGGTATACACCGAAGAACAAAATGTTTCTTCCGATATTATCGGTGTACCGGCAGCAGCAGCTGTGATTGAAGGAACGGAGACCCACACTCGTACTGCCTCCATCTCTGTGAATCTTGATAAGTTGGGAAGTTGCTCCATCAAATCAGGTGCAGAGCATATGCTTAATGTTCCGGTGACCCAGGCGGTTATTTATGCCTGGTATGATAATGAACTGGGCAGTTATACGAATATGCTGGGTGACCTGACCATTCAGGTTGCCGATAAAATGTTGTAAGCCCCATGCAGATCCGGCAGATGAATGTCGGCGATGTTGCTGCTGTTGCGGCCATTGAGGCAGGTTGTTTTTCGCCATGGAACAAGGAGCAGATTACAGCTGAGCTTGAAAGACTAGCGGGGCTTGCTCTCGTTGCTGTGACATCTGCAGGAGTTGTACAGGGTTGGTGTTGTGGACTGTTGGCAGGCGTTGATGCGGATCTTTTGAAAGTTGCTGTAAGTATTTCCCGGCAAAGGCAGGGCATTGCGACCGACCTCTTGAAAGAATTGTGTTGCCGGCTTGCAGTACGAGGCGGAGAACAGATTTTTCTTGAGGTTCGCTCGCAGAATATTCCAGCCCTGAAGCTCTATGCAAAGCTTGGTTGGCACGAAACCGGAAGGCGAAAAAATTACTATAAAGAGCCTGCAGATGACGCAGTTATTTTGGTTTGCAGGCTGAATAAAGAGAAAGAGTAAAAGGAAGACTGCATGAATACAATTCGTGATCTTGATCTTGCTGGAAAACGTGTGCTGGTACGGGTGGATTTTAATGTACCCATGGATGGAGAAAAGAATATCACCGATGATATTCGTATCCGTATGGCTCTGCCCACCATCAATCATGTTTTGGACCAGGGTGGTAAGCTGATTCTTTGTTCTCATATGGGACGGCCCAAAGGTCAACGGGTGATGGATTTCAGCCTTGCCCCTGCGGCCAGTCACCTTGCTGCTATTCTTGGTCGTGAGGTGCTGCTTGCTCCTGATTGTATTGGAGACGAAAGTGAGGCCCTTGTTGCTGCAATGCAGCCGGGTGATGTCGTGATGCTCGAGAATCTGCGTTTTCATAAGCAGGAAACAGAGAATGACGCTGCTTTTGCCGAGCAGATCGCACGCATGGCGGATGTCTATATCAATGATGCCTTTGCCGTGTCTCACCGTGCCCATGCCTCAGTGGTTGGGATTCCTGCTTATGTTGCAGAAAAGGCGGCAGGTTTCCTGTTACAGAAGGAAATGGATTTTTTTCACAAGGCCATGCATACCCCGGTTCATCCTTTAGTTGCTCTGGTTGGGGGCGCAAAAGTTTCTTCAAAGCTTGGTGCGCTGCATAATATGCTGGACAAGGTTGACATCATGATCATCGGTGGAGCCATGGCCAATACTTTCCTGAAGAGTCAGGGAGTGGATATGGGGGCTTCCAAGATAGAAGAAGATCTTCTTGATAAAGCTCGGGGATTTGTGGAAGAAGCAGATAAAAAAGGGGTTAAATTGTACCTTCCTGTTGATTTTGTAGTCGCTGATCGATTTGCCGCTGATGCTGTGATTAAAAACGTTACTTTTCGCGATGTTCCTGAGGGGTGGATGGCACTTGATATTGGTCCGGCCAGTACCTCTTATTTTCAGGAAGCCATGGCAGATGCTCGAACCATCGTCTGGAACGGTCCAATGGGGGCCTTTGAGATGGATGCCTTTGCTCGAGGTACTATGGCGATGTGTCAGGCTGTTGCCTCGTCTCATGCCTTGTCGGTTACTGGTGGCGGGGATTCCAATGCAGCTGTGAAAAAATCAGGGGAGGCTGCAAATATCTCGTATATGTCCACTGGCGGTGGAGCTTTCCTGACGCTCATGGAAGGAAAAACATTGCCTGGTGTGGAAGTTCTGAAATAATGATTTGGAATTTCGTAAAAATCTAAGACTGGTGTGATGCTGAATAATTTATATGAACTGGAGACGGAATGAAGCGTAGACCATTACTTGCTGGAAATTGGAAAATGCACAGGACAGTGCTTGAGGCCTACCATTTGGTTACCGAAATCGGAAAATGCGCGGCCGGGCTTGATGACCGTGATGTTATACTCGCGCCACCTTTTATAGCGATTGCTAAAGTGGCTGAAGTTCTGAAAGGAAGTGATGTCGAAGTAGCCGCCCAAAATGTCTGCTGGGAGGAGGAGGGTGCTTTTACTGGTGAGATTTCTCCCAAAATGCTGAAGGCTGTCGGGGCGACTGCTGTTATCATTGGTCATTCTGAAAGACGACAGATATTTCATGAAGATCATGAAATTATCAACAAGCGACTGAAAGGTGCATTGAAATTTGGTTTGATGCCTATTTTTTGTATTGGCGAAACCCTGGAAGAACGAGAAAGTGAAAAAACTTTTGAAATTCTTGAAGAACAGCTTCGAAAAGGGCTTGCAGGAGTCAGTTCTGAGGATATGAAAAAAACCGTTGTGGCCTATGAGCCTGTCTGGGCAATTGGTACTGGAAAAACAGCGACTAAGGAACAGGCGCAGGAGGTTCATGCCTTTATAAGAAAACTATTGGCAGAAATGTTTGAAAAAGATATTGCTGATTCAGTAAGAATATTGTATGGTGGCTCGGTTAAACCTGATAACGTTGATGAACTCATGGCGCAACCCGATATAGACGGCGCGCTTGTTGGCGGTGCAGCACTGGATGCTGAATCGTTTTGTCGAATTATAAATTTTATTTGAAAACCTATATAAAAAGCAAATGACAACCATTTTAACCGTTGCTCATATCTCAGTTTGCCTCTTTTTGATTATTATCGTTCTGCTCCAGCATGGAAAAGGCGCTGATGCAGGGGCGGCTTTTGGCGGTGGGGGATCAAGTCAATCGCTTTTTGGATCAGAAGGACCTATTTCACTATTAAATAAAATTACAACCGCATCAGCAATAGTTTTTATGGTTACCTCTGTAAGCCTTGCCTATTTCTCATCGACATCAAGTACCGGATCGGTGATGACAGCAGTACCACAGGCAACTATGGTTGAAGAAAAGGCAGAACCTGCGGTAGAAAAAGTAATTCCAATGCCTACAGCAGTAACAGAAGAAGCAGCACCTGCTCCGGAGGCTCCAAAAGCTCAGGAATAGAAAATAAATTGTAGAATTGTGTGCCGAAGTGGTGGAACTGGTAGACACGCTGTCTTGAGGGGGCAGTGGCCCACGGTCGTGCGAGTTCGATTCTCGCCTTCGGCACCATT
>JAYEOK010000027.1:0-5685 GCA_034722915.1 Thermodesulfobacteriota bacterium
GGATGATGCTCTTTGAAATCATCCCAATTTTCCACAAAGATTTTGCGAAAAATCTCCTTGTCTTTTTTTTGATCGGTTGTCACATTCATACTGTAAGTATAGCAACAAAACGACTCCAATTACCATCGCAACCGACAAGTGATTAATCAAACCCTTAAACAGTTACAATAAAATAACAAAATGAAAATTCCTATGCTATCAAGTTATTTATCTCCCGTTCCTTACTGGAACTTGGTGATCAAATCGGCCATTTCAATAGCTGCAACAGCGACTTCGGCACCCTTATTACCAGCTTTAGTACCTGATCTTTCAATGGCCTGCTCTATGGTTTCCGTGGTCAACACGCCAAAAAGAACAGGAACACCAGTGTCAAGGCCTACCTGAGCAGATCCTTTGGAAACCTCGTTCACAACCACATCAAAATGAGGGGTTGCCCCACGGATAACAACGCCAAGACAAATTATTGCATCATACTTCTGAGCTGTTGCCATTTTTTGGGCAATCAACGGTATCTCATAGGCACCCGGAACCCTTACAACATCAATATCATCGTCTGCAGCACCGGAACGGAGCAGACTGTCGAGTGCACCTTCAAGAAGCTTTTCAGAAATAAAGGAATTAAAACGAGCAACGATAATTCCAAACTTTTTTCCATCTGCCTTTAAATTGCCTTCAATATAATTTGCCATATTTTTTACTTTCCTTGGTTAGTACCTTATAAATTCTTTTCGTGTTTTTTTGAAAAGAATTTGGTGAAGGTACTTATACCGGCCTCACTTGCCGTTTACCGGTGTTAGATTCTTGCTTCAGGTCAACTGCATTGTGGAAAAATCACTCATCATCAACTTCAATCAGATGCCCCATGCGATCACGCTTGCACTGGAGATAGCCTTTGTTCTCATCGCTGGCCGCCATTTCAATGGGAAAACGATCTACCACTTCAATACCATAGCCTTCAAGCCCTATTATTTTTTTAGGATTGTTGGTGAGCAGACTCATCTTTCGTACCCCGAGATCGCGCAGGATCTGAGCACCGATACCATAATCGCGAAGATCGGCCTTGAAACCAAGTTTATGATTGGCTTCCACAGTATCCATCCCCTCATCCTGCAGGGTATAGGCTTTAAGTTTATTAATCAAACCAATGCCTCTTCCTTCCTGACGCATATACAGAACAATGCCGGTACCTTCCTGCTCTATCATTCGCATGGCTGCATGCAGTTGATCGCCGCAATCACAACGGGCAGATCCAAAAACATCGCCGGTCAAACATTCTGAATGAACCCTGACCAGGACTTTTTTCTCAGGATCAATTTCTCCTTTGACCAAGGCAAGATGTTCAAAAGCATCAACATCATTTTTATACACAATAGCCATAAATTCACCAGCATGATTGGTTGGGATTCTGGCTTCTGAAGCACGATGGACAAGAACATCTTCACGCAAACGATAGGCAACCAGGTCTGCAATGGTACAGATCTTCAAGTCATGTTCTGCAGCAAATGTTTCAAGGTCAGGCATTCTGGCCATGGTTCCATCTTCTTTCATGATCTCACAGATAACACCGGCAGGTGTAAGTCCTGCAAGACGGGAAAGATCAACAGAGCCTTCAGTCTGGCCGAGGCGAACAAGCACCCCTCCCTTACGGGCTCGGAGTGGAAAGATATGCCCGGGGCTGATTATATCAGTTGGCTTGGCATCAGGTGCAACTGCCGCCTCAATGGTACGCGCCCTGTCCGCTGCAGAAATGCCGGTGGTGACACCGGTTGTTGCCTCAATACTAATAGTAAAACCAGTACCATAAGGTGATTTATTGTCGGAGACCATCATGGGCAGTTCCAACTTGTCAATCAGCTCGGGACTCAAGGTAAGGCAAATGAGCCCTCTTCCATGTGTGGCCATAAAGTTAATCGATTCAGGGGTAACAGCTGAGGCGGCCATATAAAGATCACCCTCATTTTCACGATCTTCATCATCCACAAGGATCACCATCTTACCGGCTTTTATATCTTCTATAACTTCATCAATTGAGCTCACTGCCATAACAACCAACCTATTTATTTAATTTCAGTAAATATTTAATTACTTGTGTAAAAAAATACTAACCCGGTTCAACCGGAAACAATTCAGTTCACTGGATAAGTGCCTTATCAGAATATGTTCAAAAAAAACAAGAAAATATTCTGTAAGGCACTAAAAACACCTTAAAAAAATCCATTCTCTGCAAGAAATGCTTGATTTATACCCTTCTCAGCAACAGCATCTTCACCACCTGGATCTCTTGGGAGAAGCATTTTCTCAACATACTTGCCAATAATATCCACTTCAATATTCACCTCACTCCCCCGCGTAAGCAGGCCAAGGGTTGTCACCTGCAACGTATGAGGAATAATAGAAACTTCAAAGCTATCATCACTGCACCTGTTTACAGTAAGACTTACACCATTAATGGTAACAGAACCCTTCTCAATAACGTAACGTCCGAACTCTTTGGGAAATGCAAATGAGAATAGAGTAAAATCCCCTTTAGGCTGACGTTCCCTGACGTTTGCCACGCAATCAACATGACCGGATACAATATGGCCGCCAAGGCGATCGGAAAGCTGAAGCGCTCGCTCCATATTCACACTGCCGCCCACACTGAGTTTGCCAAGAGTTGTTCGCGAGAGACTTTCCGGAGAAACATCCACCGTAAACTTTCGACCTTCTATGTTGTAAGCTGTGAGGCAAACGCCATTTACTGCAATGGACTCACCTTCTTCAGGGTTGGTGAGGTCAAAACCTGCTTCCAGATCAAAGGCCATTCCACCGCCTGCATTACGTTTAGCGACTAACTTTCCAGTGCCCTCTATGATGCCTGTAAACATATTTCCTTACAAGCCTTATGCTGCTTCGGCTTCCAGCTCTTCTGCCCTGCTTATAAATTTTCTGGCAGTCTTCTTGTGTTTAAAATTACTGTGAATTGAAGCAATGGTGCGGTATGTATCAGCGGCCTTCAGCTTCTCATCCTGAGACAAATAAATAGCAGCAATGGTTTCCATTGTAGTCACTGTACCCTCAGGATTATTATTCAGGTCATGGGTTTCCAGCATATCAAAACAGAGCTTCAGCGCCTCTGGCATCTCATTTAATCCACGATGAACAGCAATCAACTGCACGGAAAGATCCAGCAGACTCATGGGATCCTCAAAACGATCACAAATCGCCCAGGCTCGCAGGTAATGCTCTTTAGCCTTTTCAAACTCATCTTTTTCCAGACAGACCTTTCCGAGCTGGTTGGAAGCATTGGCTATCCCATCCTGATTTTTCCTCTCTTCATAGCCACGAAGGGCATTATGAAAAGCAACAGCCGCCTGTGACAACTCATTTTCCTTCAGAAATTCTATTCCATCCTCATACTCTGCCTGAACAGGATCAGAAGAACGTTTCCTCTCCTCTTTCTGGCCAACTTTCTTAATGTCGGCCATGGATTGGATATTACTAATCATCTTTTTTATCTCCTTCACTAATCTGTTTCAGTGCAACCTGTACCAATTCCGAAACAGTATATTTCATCGATTTTCCATTTTCCCATATAATCAGTGTTTCCTGATCATCACTGAGTTCTATGAGTTGCTTACTTACTTCTGTTGCCCTTATTCTACCGAGCAACTGCACCACAAGACCACGCATCTCAGCTTTGGGATGTTCAAGAAAATGAAACAGGTTGAAAAACGGTGTCTCGCGAATCAGATCAGGTCTTGTTTCTGCGATTTTGGACAGGGCCCAGACCACCTGAACCTGAGTGGAATCATCCTCCATATAATTAAGAAGATGCCGTGTAAAAGCCCCAAAGATATCAGGCCGGGCGGCAATAACCTCACCCAGGGTCTCAATCATGCCCCAGGGGGCTGCCGCTGAATCAGAACAGGCTTCAAAAAGACGATGGATAAGCTCGGAAACCTGGCCGGGCATCTTGCTGGCCACACGCGCGCACACCTGACCAATAATCCATGCTGTCTCCCAGCGACGCGCCTCATCAACATCGTACAAAAGTCGCTGCAAAAGACGCAAAGTCTTTTTGTTGTCAAAACAGAGCATCACAAGAGTATCAATATCTTTCTTGTCTCTTGCTTCTTTAACCACTTTTTTGGTAGCCTTGATTTTCACTCTTTTAGGATCAAGTTGAGGCTCTGGAGGCTGTGCCGCTGCGAGTTCCTCAGATGCCAGCACCGGTTCTGTGCTCTCCCGGGCCAAGGCCTCTCTCTTCTCTTTTACACGCTTGGCAATCTCTGCAATTTCAGTATGAAGACGGACAAAATAAAGGACACCGCGAACAGGGCGTCCGTCAATGTTTCTTGTATTCACGACCTGATGGGTAATTTCGTCGTAATCTTCTACTCTACCGGTCAGGTAATCATCTTCCGGCATCAGATCCCAGGCAAAATCCCAGTTGTCATTACAGGCAAAAACCAGGGTCTCCACCATTGCCGAACCTACGTTGTGTCCGGTAGGGTCGGAACTGTACACAGCGCCACACTGGCAACGCCCCACCTGAAACTCCTGCATTTTTCGCTCAATGGCATCAGTTGCCCGTCCTACTTTCTGACCACAAAATGGACACCAGGGAGCTGTGGTAATATTTTGTTTTTTCATAGACCTATGCTAATTTTTCTTCCAGACCCTCAATAAATTTAGGGTCAACAGAGTAGCCCAGCTCCCTCGCTTTTTCCACGTGATTTTTTGCGGTGGCATAGTCACCACTGAAAAAAAGTGCAACAGCCAGATTATTCTGGGCAAGAGCAGAGTCGGGCTCAAGCTCTGTAGCCTTACGGGCAGCCTTTAAAGCACGATCATCCTCACCTTTCATGGTGAGTACAGAGGTGAGGTTCATCCACACGGTGGCAAGTTTGGAATCGTACTGAATAGCCTTCTCATAAGCAGCAATGGATTTATCCAACTCATTACGCTGCTGCCAGATGAGTCCAAGATTAGCGTGTGCCTGAGCAGAAAATTCCGGCTGAGCCGCAATTGCCATTTCATTCATCTCCTGGGCCTTGTCCAGGTTCCCCTGGCCAAAATAAATTGCTCCAAGATTGATCATGGGCTGATTAGCCTGATCATCAATGACAAGACACTTTTCAAGACACTCTATAGCCTCATCAACTCTTCCAGCCTTCATATATACAAGCCCAAGATGATGCAAGCTGACGATATTGTCCGGTGCCTGTTTGCACTTTTTCTCCATCTCTGCGATGACTAGTGGCAGATCTTCAGTCAAATTCTCTATATTTTTTTCTTCTGACATGATTCCCTCTATTTCAGTATCTTTTAAAGTATTAAATTTTTGGATACAATCTATACAAGACTTGAGGCCGAAAACATAACACTTGCTTATTCATTCAAAGCCGGAGCGACTACACTATAGACACCATCTGCTGACATGCAAGGAGAAAATTCCTATGAGCGTTCACAACAAAATATAGCTATCTGTTAAAACGTTCCTCGCAGGAAAGGGTCAGTTCCTGCTGTTGCAGAATCAAAATTTCTTTTGCCTGAGATACATCTTTGGCAATCTGTGCCGACAACTCTGCAATTCCGGAAAATTTCTGTTCGCTGCGCAGAAATCTCAGCAGATTAACCTTAATCGGTTTCCCGTAGATATCCTGATCAAAATCAAAAATATGGGTTTCGGCAACTAAACGC
>JAYEOK010000028.1:0-5562 GCA_034722915.1 Thermodesulfobacteriota bacterium
CCGAGGTTTAATTAAAAGCAATTATCCTCTTCGATGGAGGTGAGTGAGTTATGCACATCCGTGCCGCCAATCATGCCGAACTTGAATGGATTAACCCCTAACTTTTGTTCGTGCTTAAGTCCCTGCATCAGTCCGCTGCGCAGGTACATGTAAGGTCTCATCTCAGGTGACTCCGGCTTTCCCTCCATAGTCAGGTTGCCGTATTCCCAACCGGCGATTCCAAAATCAGCAAATTCATCGTTGGGCGAGAGTGTCGGGTGGGTTTCACTGTTTCCCTTGGTTTGCATAACTTCCTGCAGTACTTCCCAGCGGGCACGACGCTCAGCATACTCACGGCTCAGTGGCTTGCCACCAAAATCCACCGGCTCAAACATTCGACCGTTGGAGAGATTGCCGTTGTGCGCGATGGCCAGCACATTACCCCCGGTTTTCTCCTCGTAACGTGCCATCCACTCCCACAATTTTTCAGGGTCTTCACTCTGCCAGGAGGTAAAAGGCATCATCTGGTCAGCCTTGTCCTTGTTACCCCGAAAAAGTATGTTGCGGTGCAGGTTGTTTCCACCCGGCACCGAGGTCCACTCATAACCAATCATTGCGGTAAAGCGACCTGGATCGTTATATTTTTCGGCTGTTTCGGTGTAGGACTGCCAAACCGTTTTCATCACCGGGCCGGAGATTTTTGGATCGGTGATAGGTTTTGGTAACGTTCCCCGGGCCTGAGCCGATATGACCTCGTGCATGGCATCCCCAGCCTCTTTCCCACCCGCCTTCATGGCCTTATTCCAGCGCTGCAGGGTTTCATCTCCCATAAAAAGCGGATTGCCGTTATACACTTCATACATCACACCCAGGCCCTCGGCATGATCGGAAACCACCAGAAAATCCATTGGTCGTGACAGCTTTACTCGCAGACCGCTTGATGACACCACCTCCTCACCACGGGCAAATCGATAGGCATCCTCGGGGCTCAATCGATCCCCGTTCATGAATGCGTCACCGGAATTGGCTGTATGGTGATGGGTGTCACCAAAGTAGACATGGGTGGGATAGTCTCTCCCGGCCCACAAAGAGTAACCGCGGTCATCAGTGTTTTTCTCAACAACCCCGGGAACAGTGTCGTTGGGTGTGGAAATCGCAAATGCAGGCGATGTTAATGCGCTCGAAAAAATCAGAGGAACCGAAAATATTGCCATGGGAAGGATACTGCTCATGGACCGTACACTGGACAATGATCTCATTAATATTCTCCTTTTGATATCTTTAAAACAACATAACAGTAGATGCATAGGTGTTTTTTTATCCTGTCAATCCTGTCAAAAATGAAAATTCCTATACTATTAAATAAACAATCTCACATAATCGCGTATCCCAACTCAAAAGTCCAATGACTTTTAGTCATGATTTTGATAACCTGAGGTCATGATCATCGATATTCGACACATACGCCAGGTTGAAGCCCTTTCCAGACATAAAAACTTTGCCCGGGCTGCTCAGGAATTAGGCATGACCCAGCCCGGATTGAGCCGTGCTATCCAGAGTCTTGAAAAAACACTGGATGTAATCCTGTTTGACAGGAATAAGCGAGAAATAACCCCAACTGTGTATGGACAGCACATCCTTGATTTTGGCAAAACGCTGCTTCGAGATGCTAACCGTCTTCAATCAGACCTGGAACTTCTAAAAGAAGGAGAGAGGGGTGAACTGACCATAGGAGCAGGACCAATACCAGCTGAGATTTTTCTTGGAAAGGTACTCGGTGTCATGTCTCTTCAGTATCCGAATCTGCATGTCCGGGTGATTGTAGAGAGGCCTGCCACTCTATTGTCCATGCTGAACAAACGGGAAATTGATGTCATGGTTGGGGATATTAGGATTCTGGAAGATACAACGGGCCTTGATATTACAAAATTACCGCAACATCCCATCTGTTACGTATGCAGGGCCGACCATCCTTACGCAAAACGCAGACAAATGGTTTTTAAGGAAATTTTTAACTACCCCATTGCCACGCCCTGGATCCCGAATGTTATTTACCAACTGGTGGCCACTGAAGCAAGGTTGTCGGTGGCAGAGCTAACTGCTTTTAAAAATGGTTTGATGGAGTGCAGTTATTTTAAATTACTGATCGATGTGGTTGTAACCAGTAATGCTATCGGCTGTGGTATTGTTCCCATCTTTGCAGATGCCATAGACAGAAAAAAACTTGTGCTGCTGCCTGTTACCTGTCCGGGCGTGACTTCAGCGTATAATTTTGTAACCCTTGAAAACTATACACTCTCTCCTGCAATTCAAATTCTGAAACAAATTCTTGTGGAGACAGTACACAAACTTAGCGCTGACAACACACAATCAAAAAAGTGAAAGCTGTTTGCCTGCTGACTTTTTTCGCTTCACTTTCTTAGCCTTGACTGTAGTGACTTTTAACAAGTTCCCAGGAATCTCCCCAATAAAACGTGACGGGTCAGGAAGAGTTTTTCTGCCGAACACTACACGCGACACAGATCGTGAAAGGATTAATTGTTCTTTTGCCCTGGTCATGCCCACATAAAAAAGCCGCCTTTCCTCTTCCATACCCAAGGTATCACTGGCCCGTCCTGATGGAAAAATCCCATCTTCCAGACCCATGATGATCACCACCGGAAATTCCAGACCTTTGGATGCATGCACAGACATGAGTGTTACCTTCTCTGCGCGTTCGTCGTAAAGTGTTGCTTTCGAATTATCCTGCAAATACTTCGCAAAACCAGACAGATCAGCACCAAAAACAGAAGCCAGAGTAATAAAACGGGATATCTGCTCCTGATCCTGGTTCTCTGTGCCAATATATTTTTTCAGGCTGGCAGTTATCCCCTCTTTTTCAACCTGTTTTGAAAAAACCACAATCTTCTGCTGTATTACATTGAGTATCTTTGCCCCTTTTGCCGGGAGTAGCTCTTGTGCTATATCCCAAAAATGTGACGTATCACAGTCATAAGGTAAGCCCTGTTCAATTCTTTCCAGGCTTGTTTTGCCAATGCCGGGCTGAAAGTTGAGATAGTGCAGATAATCTGATACCTGACTGGAGCCGGCAGCACAGCAGATAAGGTAATAGAGAGGCGCAACATCCCCTTTCATATAAAATGGTTTATTGCCAACCACCTGGAATGGTAATGCCTTTTTTTCAAGCAGAGAAATAAGCTGGCCTGTAACAGCTGCAGAACGATACAAAACAGCAATATCTGAAAAGGCAACCTCCGTAGCATGATTGCTGGAAGCCTTTTCTATGTTCCTATGTGATGTTCCACCAACGAGCTGTTCGATCATGGAACCGACAAATATCGCCTCCTGTTTTTCGGTTGCAGAGACATGATGGACAATGGGAAGTGAGGAGTGCTGATTCGCTCCAAGTTCAACACGCGGCAGAGGTGCAGGATTATTTTGTATTACGGCCATGGCTGCCTGCAAAACCGATTGCGGACTGCGGTAATTTTCTGTGAGCCCTGCAACGGTGCAGGGAAATTCTTCAGGAAAGGCATAAAAAAACTCAGGCCTGCTGCCACGGAAACCGTAAATTGATTGATCAGGATCACCAATGGCGAAAATATTTGCAAATCCGGCACATTCTCTAATGACTTCATACTGCAGAAAGTTGAGATCCTGAAATTCATCAACAAACAGTTCTGACACTGATTGTTGAATCTCTACTCTTTTGCCTCCTGTGAGGATTTCCTCCAGAAACGCTCTGGTCACACCATTGATATCTATACGTTGATTGCTGTTCAGGAGTTCAAGATATTGCTCCACCTGTGGATTATCTAATCTGGGGGCTTTTGAAGAGAGGAAATCATGAATGGATTGCTGCAAAGAAGCCTGATCCTGCCTGTTCAAAGCAGGGAAAAGTCGCTTCAGAAAATAGATCCGTTCGTCATCCACCACAACCTGAAGTTTCGAATTCTCCTTTCTCAACCAGTACAGACAAAAAGAATGGAATGTGGATACCCGGATATTCGAACCTGCCTCACCACATTGTTTTTTTAAACGTGCATGTAATTCATCTGCTGCCTTATTGGTGAATGAAATACAGACCATTTGCAATGCACTTTCAGGATTCTGTGCAAGAAGATGGGCGATACGCTGGATCAGGGTAAATGTTTTGCCGGTGCCCGGTCCTGCCTGAACCAGGATATGGCCGGGAGCATGCAAAATCACATTTTTTTGTTCCGGGTTAGCGTCTTTTTTTTTATCCGGTTCTGTACCAGTATTGGTGATTGCCTGCTGTGTATCTCTTTTTTTAATCTTTCGTTTTTTACCTGTTGCTTTTGGCTTTCGAGCCTTTCTCACAAATATTTCATTCTGACCTGCCAGACTTTCTTTTTCTCCCTTCTCAAACACTGAAATCACGCCGAATTCACCGTCGTATCCCGGCTTACGAATCACCTGGTTCTGTCGAACACGACTTACTGCCTCTGCAAGTAGAGTTGAGTAACCGGTGGCAAGCTCCTTAACAGGAGTCTTTGTGATAATATTGAGTTCCGAGCCAAATCGTTCGACACACTTGAAATAGTGGGCCATGACTGTTTTAGAGTTGGGACCAACCCCCACAATCTCTGATAAAATTTCAGTGAGCGGAATCAGGCTTAACACATCCGGGGATCCTTTTGGATAGACGGCAGTACGTCTGTCTGCAAGATCAACAACTCGGGAAAGCACGCCGATGGTCATGGGTTTCCCGCATTCAGGGCAACGCTCGGACAACTCGCGACTCTTGTAAGGATCACAACAAAAACTGCATTTACGGTGGCCATCGTGGTGATACTTTCCCTCTTCCGGATAAAATTCAATGGTTGCAGAAAAATGTTGCTTTCCTTGCTTGTCGCAGGGATTTTTGATTGCCTCCTTCATGGAATAATAATCAAATCCGGTATCAAAAACATTTGCCTCACGACAGAGTTTTCCGGGAGAATGGCAATCTGAGTTGGAAATTAAGGTGTAGCGGTCAAGTGCTGAAATAAGACGATTCATTTCAGGATCTGAAGAAAGACCTGTTTCAAGGGCAAAAATGTGCTCTGAAAGATCACCATAGCAGTCTTCAAGACGATCAAAACCGGATTTAGAACCAAATAAAGAAAACCACGGGGTCCAGATATGGGCTGGTACCAGAAAACCATCCGGAGCTTTTTCAAGGAGAATTTCAAGAAGATCCCGAGAATCAAGCCCAAGAATTGGCCGTCCGTCTGACTCTATATTACCGATTGAGGCTAAGGTACTGTTAATTTTTTCTGCTGAGAGAAAATCCGGCACAATAAGAATATTATGAACCTTTCGAACCTTTCCTCCCCTCTTATAAATGGAACTGATCTCGGCAGTGAGCACAAAACGGGTGGGAATTTCTTCGGTTTTAAGTTCAGGATGAAGGAGAGTTGAAAAATCCGGTTTAATGGAATCCTGCAAACGAAAAAAACCGGGTTCTGCAGGTTGCAGTGTATCTTTTAACTGCTGAAACCATGCAGGGTGGGTGAAATCACCGGTTCCTATAACATGAACGCCTTTGATTCGCGACCATGCAGCAAGAGAGGTAATATT
>JAYEOK010000029.1:0-2311 GCA_034722915.1 Thermodesulfobacteriota bacterium
GGTGCCTGGGTCAAGTCAACTTACCGGGAATGGAAAGCAGGCCCTTACGCCAAAGAGGGAGCCCGCTGCCAGGATTGTCACATGTACGATTCCCCGGGTAAAGCGGCCAAGCAGGGTGTGGAAAGGGACGATGTTGCCCATCATGTTTTCCACGGTTCGCATTTTGCCAGCAAGTTGGCAGGTGCTGTTGATCTGGCTCTGTACAGTGGCAAAACGTCTGTTGCAGCTGGTGACGTACTGGGGCTGAGAGCAGAACTTTTTAACGGTAAGGTTGGTCATTACATCCCCTCAGGCTCATCTGAAGAGCGTATGCTCTGGTTAGAAATGCAGGGTACCGATTCCAGCGGCAAAACTTTTACCATCCCGGTTGAACAGAAAGGTTTTACAGGAGAGGAGTATACCATTGCAGACTCCAAGGCCATAGCCTATCAGGCCATGGGAGAGATAATGGAAGTCAAAGACTGGAAGGGCATCAGCAGAGATGGTCATGTTCCTGACGGTTCCAGGATATTCCGCCGGCCATTCTTTGATCCCGAGGGAAGGATGACTATCTGTCAATGGTTCACTGCTGAGAACACGGCTATTGATTACCGTATCGGTCCCAGAGAGACCAAGGTTGAACGATACAGATGGTCTGTTCCTGCAGACGCTGCAGCCGGGCTAATGAAGATCGAGGCAAAACTTTTTTATAGTCAGGTACCAAGTTCCGTGGGAGAATATATGGGGCTTGATGCCGACGAATATGCGCCAATCAAGGTGAACGAGGCAAGCCTCAGCATTGATATTAAAAAATAGTTGCAGGATAAATTTTCATCCCTGTGGGTGAGTATACGTTGTCAATTTAAAACTTGATAGCATAGGAATTTTCATTTTTTACGAAGTTTAAAAAAATGAATATCGAATATCGAACAAGGAATGTCGAACCGCAGAAGGGGAAGAGCCCTTGATCTTTCGTCTTTTATTCCGATCGATATTCGATATTCCTCGGAGTCTGCGCTTACCTGTTCGACATTCTCTTTTTAAAACCCGCCCGCAGGGCGATAAATTCACTCGCAAGACCGGTTACACTGCATAGTGTAACCGGTCTTTTTGCGTTCTGTCTCGATATATCCCACAAAATCGTATAGTAGCGTCCCCAATACTGCCCCTGATACCCGACTTGCCCAATTCCTTCTCCCCGTAGTTGTTATTTTTCTTGTAATCACGTTTGGTTTGTGAAAAAATCAAACATTAGCGCTGATTTGACTCTATCAAATCATATAAATTAACAGGTAGTTATGTTTTGGAGAAGTGATGATGAGGGTAACGGGAATACTTGTAACAGCCTTTATTTTGTTGTGCTCTTTAGCGGCCTATGCCAATGATACCCCTTCCGGAATAATCCGGGTAACCAAAGCTGATCCGGGCAGTGACCGGAAGCCTTCCGTGTTTATTCACGAAAAACATGAAGCCTATGATTGTGATCTGTGTCATCACACCTGGGATTTTGACAGTGAGATAAAGAAATGCGCTTCATGTCACCCGATTTTTCGCCATAGAGATGCTGAGCATGCGAAAATGGACTGTGATGAATGCCATAAAAGCTGGGACATGGCAAGAGACATTGAGGAATGCGGAACCTGTCACCCGGGCAATGAAAAGGGCGGCGTCCCAAATATCGTTAAGGTATCCCACCGGGCTTTGTGCAAGCGTTGTCATAGAAAACTTGAAAAAGAGCACAAACCTGCTGGTCCGACTACCCCTTGCACCTCCTGCCACCGTGAAAGGTGAACTCATATGTTGTTAATAGTTATATGTACTACCCCTGTTACCCCTGAAATTTTTAAGGAGAATTTAACATGCGTTTGAAACTCAGTCTGCAAATTTTATTGGGGTTTCTTGTGATCGGAGCCCTGCTCGTGATTTTGGGTCTGGTTTCGCACTTCGGCATTGACAGTATGCACAAGATGGCACAAAAGGCGGAGCATGCGGCTGATACCATCTCCGAATTGAAGACCATGGAGATTGATCACCATGAATGGGCCGAGAAGGTTGAACAGAGTCTTTTGCAGGAGTACGATCCGGGAATGCGGCTTGCGGTTGAAACCGATGATCATAAATGTGATCTTGGCCAATGGCTTTATGGCGAGCCACGTAAAGCCCTGGAAGCGCGCTATCCTCAGTTGGCTTCGATATTAAGTGAGATAGAAGCGCCGCATCATCGGCTGCATGAATCGATTAAGGAGATAAATCTGAATTTGGTTGAGGCTGAAGATCTTGAAGGGGCCAAGGACGATTACCGTGTGCTCACTCAGTCGGCTCTGGCTGAGAC
>JAYEOK010000029.1:2411-5550 GCA_034722915.1 Thermodesulfobacteriota bacterium
ATCAGCAGTGCCGCAGTTGTCAAGGCCCGTCAGGCTTTGACAAAAATTGATAAGCTCGGCCATGCTGCCCAGGAAGTCGGCAAAGTAACTTCGGTTATCAACGAAATTTCCGAGCAGACCAATCTGCTCGCCTTGAATGCAACGATTGAAGCAGCCCGTGCTGGAGAAGCTGGCAAAGGTTTTGCTGTAGTTGCCAATGAAATTAAGGATCTGGCCCGGCAGACAGCGGACGCGACCCAGGATATTCGCCGGATTATTGAGGAGATTCAGGGGTCAACCGGGGAAACGGTTGGGGAAATTCGTGAAGTGACCAAGGTTATTGAAGAAGTCAGTGAACTGGTGACAACGGTGGCTGCAGCCCTTGAAGAACAGTCGGCGAACACCAGGGAGATTACCGACAGTGTCGCCCAGGCTTCCCAGGGAATTGCTGAGATCAATGAAAATATTGCCCAGAGTTCAACTGTGGCGGGTGAGATTTCGTCTGATATAGCCGAAGTCAGTGTGCTTGCCGGTGATCTTAGCGAAAGCAGTACGCAGGTCAATAACAGTGCCGATGATCTTGGTGAGCTTGGTGAGCGTTTGAAAAATATTGTTTTGCGTTTTAAACTTGATAAATAGTGGCTGAACGAGAGGTCCTGCTCGTTCCGTTATAGCGGCCTGCGGTGTAACCAGGTAAAATTATGGCGTTGATTTGGGGGTAGGCTTTAAAAATGAATACTGAACATTAAAGGACGAATATCGAATATCGACATTCTCTTTTTAAAACCCGCCCGCAGGGCGATAAGTTCTCAAACTCTATCATCCTCTACAAACATAGCTGATAAAGAGAGGAATCACAATATAAATCATGGCACAATGTGGCACGTAGGGAGGCCTGTTTCACGAACCACATCTGAAAGATTGGAGTTGCTTCCTGTTTATTGGGGTTAGAGAGTTACCACGAAATAGATACAACCCATGAGCATCAGGCTTCCAACGCGGAAAATCTGATTATAAACGATCAACTCTGCTGCGACCTTTGGTTGAAAAATTCCAGCATAGTAGGGGAATTGGTGACGAATTGCCCGCACCGGCGATGACAGAACATTTCCCACAATCAAGGCCAATACAACTTCTCTGTAATTCATACTTCCTTCCTGTAACAGTGCTCCTGCCACTGCAAGTCCTGCAGTGAATTCTGCTGCAACATGGAGCGTGATAATTCCCATGGCCTGGGGGGTGAGCCAGGGCAGAAAGGAAAGATAGTCAGCCATTCCTTTTTCTAGAACTGTAAAAATTCCGGCCCGGTGCATGAAAAAAATGAGAATATAGATGGGAACCGTAAAACGAATGATTTTACGAATTCTCTTTTTAAAGCGTTTCCAGCTTTTTTTCATTGCTCCTCGCCAATCAATTTTTTTAGTATTCGGATGAGCTGTTTTTTCCACACCCATATTTTTTCTGTCAATTTCAGAAAGAAGAAAACGGCTTAGAATAACGATAGAAATGGTACGAAAAATTGCAGCACCAAAAGTGAGTCCAACATAAATTATTGCAGCTCCTTTGATCAGTGGTGCTGTGATAAAAAAGACTGTGGGGAGATGGAGGAAATATGTGGGCAGGCTGTTAAAGAGATTAGAAAGGATCAGTTCTTTTTTCAGTATTTGTTTTTTTTCATAAGCCTCTGACAGCATAGTGTTTGCAGAAACTCCTGAAAAGAGAGCCATGGAAAATGATGCGCCCGCAGTATCCGAAAGATTTCCAAATCGGATCAGAGGGCGTGCCAAAACAGCAATTTTCCCTGTCCAGTTTAAAGATTCAATAAAATTGGCAATCAGTAAGCCAATAGAGATGAAAAAGATCAGGCGAATAAGAGGCCATATCAGATTGGGCCAGAGTTGTGGGATAATGTCAGCAAAGTGCATGGGAATAGGGCGAAGATATGGAAATACAAAACAGAAAAAGATGCAGAATCAGAACATCGGTACGAGTTGATGCCTGATTCTGCAAAAGTGGAGAGTAGAAGGTTTATTCTGCAGAAGGAGGCAAGCCTTCACGGCTTCCCATAAGTAAGTCGCCAATACGTTCTCTTTCATATTCATCCTGCTTCTTCAGATAGTCATCCTGCTCGTCACCACGGGTATTGGCGTCTCTGTTGAAGTATCTGGATCGTTTGGCAATAAGATTTTTCCAGGATTCAAAATGTTCATAGAAAAGTTTTTCAACGGTGCCATCTTTTATCAGACTGTGGAGCTTTTTATTGATGGCAGGCATCTGCACTGCCATGGGGGAATTTTTACCAATGGTCAGATGAAAAGACTGGGTTGTGACCGGAGGCTCAAGAATAGCAATGGAATCTTCGCCACGCAGGAGTCTTGTGTAAATGAGGGCAGTGTATAGATCAACAATAAGATAGTCGGCCTCACCACGCTTCAGGAGTTCGACTGCGCGTTCAAAAGCAATAAATTGAACATCCAGTTTTTCTTTAATAAAGGTGTCAAAATCCTGGCCGTAGCTCTCACCGATATTGCTGACGCCTTTTTTTCCAATCAGGGATTCCCAGCGGCCAAAGGGGAATTCTTTATTCTTTTTTACTACGATTACCGTGGGCTGTGGAAGATATGGTATTGAATAATCCATATAGCTGGCGCGGTCATCATTTTTATATGCTGAAACGATCATGTCTATTTCGCCACTCTTGCATTTGTCCTGAACCTGTTGCCAGTTACCTGTAACCCTGATGTCGTAATCAAGTTTCAGGTCTGTCAAGATAGATTTTGCAATGTCAGGGCCGACACCGGTGAGTTTGTTATACGTTTCCCATACTATTGGCGGTGCTTTTGGGTTACCTGAAACAATGAAGGTGCCTTGCGAAAAGCTATTGGACGCAGATAAACAGAAAATAATAAGACAGGAGACAAGCAGGGGGATTTTTTTCATAATACTTTAGTTCCTTAATGTATTTGGGAAACAGCACTTGGTACAAGTTCGTGAAGGTACTTTATACAGACATCGTCAAAAACGTAAGCTGGCAGCATGTTTTTGTACGTGTCATTAATAGATTATGCAATATTGGACAATTTGTTTTCAATTCTTGGCGTTGAGTTGGGTGTAGGTTGTGGTTGAGTGTAGCGAAACCCAACATTTGCAGCGATGTTGG
>JAYEOK010000030.1:0-49937 GCA_034722915.1 Thermodesulfobacteriota bacterium
TAGATAGTACCCTTCCAGAAAGGGCCTTCTTTAAAAGAAAACAATATCCCCATACCATGCAACAGCCTGTCCTCCTGTGTTGTCGGTATCGGTCATGATAGCCACGCCTGAAATCATGGGGACGTTTTCGGAAGCAAAAGCAGCGCGATAGTCTGCTGAGATATTACGTTTCTCAGACAACCATTGACCTTTTTTCTCCGCACCCGACTCCAGCACAATAATCTTCACTCGACTGGTATAGGGGCTTTCCATAATTACCCCCTGTTCGCCATGGCTGGCCCACACATAAACCAAGGAAGCAATGGGCGGATACTCACCGTAATAAAGTTTGACAGCTTCAAACTTCACCATCTCCCACCAGCTCACCTGTGCAGAATCATAAGCAAAAGTGACATACACTCTGGCAGGGGCATCATCTCCTTTTTTACTCGTCAAATCAGCTGACTCTATAATATCCTGAATTTTCCAGCGAAAAGAAACCGTAGGATACAGACTGGGATCAATATTCATTTTGCGGACAAGGCCTGAGGCGCCTGCCCGACTCGTAGCCTGAATACTTCCAATATCTCCATCAAACACATGGGTATAAATTGTGTGCTTATCAACACCATCAAACAACAATGACTCCCAGTGATTGGGGTATCCGTTATTCTGTGATTGGTCGGAGAAATTGCCCACCACCATCTGTTCACTCGCCAGACTGATGTTTGAGAAAAGAAAAAAGACAACTATGAATACGCCTCCTCCTGTGGTTAAAAGGGTACCGGGATTCATTTCAGTCCAGCCTTGTGGGGTGTTAGAATTGGTTTTCGTTTTATAATGCACACTCAAAATTTCAAAATGATGAACTGTTGATCAGTTGTAACGTCCAGCCGGCTTCACCAGGTACCAGCTTATACTGTAGCTGGCGCATACCACCTGTTGGATTTGAGTTGGTGTCACCCTCCTGATAAATGGGAAAGCGCCTGGCCAGGTTGCCTTCCATCACTGTAAACTCATCGTGCCCCATATAACCCTTAGAATTTTTGGCATCATCCTCAAGGGGTGGCAAATATATTTCGCTGAGTGATTTATTTTTATTGCTACCGTAGGCGGTCAGGCTTCCGTAGCTGCCACTGCCCGCAGAATTGATATAGATATAAATCTCAGGAAATCCGTCACCATTGAGATCAGCCACTTCCGCTCCAGTTACGGATCCGTCGATCTCTTCTTTTTTTATGATCGAGTTGTCAATTGTTAGACCGGAAGGAACAATCGTTAGAGGATTCAGTGAACCTTCATTGGGACAAGTGACATGAAAGCTGATGCCATTCATCGTAAACGTTTTATCAAATGCTCCTCCCTGTTCTGCAGCACTGACATTACCAGCCAAGAACGTTACTACAGTCGTGAAAAAACATATTGTACATGCCAACATACAACAATTCATTTTTATCTGATTCCCTTTCATTCAAAATCCCCTTTGCCATAATTTTTGAGTTTTAATAACTGAATGACGGTTTCACACCATAGCTATAAGTACCTTACTCCTGAAAAGCTGTCAAAAAAACAAAAAATTGGGGGGGGTTGCTTTGTCTGATCCGGACAGATCATGGGTTTACGCAGGAAAAATTTATTAAAAAACATGTCTCTCGTTCAGGTGAACTCGAAGCATCTATGCACGCAGAGCCTGACTCTTTTCAGTACCACCTCGGAGTCGAAGTTTATACCCTGTTTCTATAGAGTGCTTACCTGTTTTTTATTACATGTTTTCAGGAGTAAGGTACTAACACCGGTGATGAACGATAAGCCGGCATAAGTACCTTCACCAAATTCTTTTCAAAAAAAACACGAAAAGAATTTATAAGGTACTAACACCGGTAAACGGTAAGTGAGGCCGGCACTCTTTTCAGTACCCCCTTGAGGGGTATAAGTGCCTTGGTTGTACTTGTAACTTATTCATTTTAAAATACTTTCAACTATTCTTGTTTTTTATTACAGCTTTTCAGGAGTAAGGCACTAACACCGGTAAACGGTAAGGTAAGCCGGCATAAGTACCTTGCAGATAGAGGCAACTTGTTGAGTACCAATCAACTTCTCAAGTTTCTTGTTTTTTATGACAGGAATTAGGAAGTAAGGTACTAAAAACCGATTAAAGACCTGGCTGCCAGGTTCAAAAAAGAGCCGGGAAGTATACCCATTCCAATCACACCAATGGTTGATAATGCCAGAGCTGCAGTTAAACCGGGAGAGTATTGTGCCACAAACTCCTCCTGCGGATCGTCCATATACATATAACGAACCAGGCGCAGATAAAAATAAGCAGAAATAGCGCTGAATATAACTGCGATAATAACTGTATACGTATAGCCTGCTGCGAGAGCTGCTTTCAGCAGATAAAACTTTCCAATAAAACCTGCCGTTGGTGGAATTCCGGTCAGGGAAAACATAAAAATGAGCATCAGAAACGCAGCCATTGGGTTGGACTTGGCAAGCCCTTTATAATCTTCCAGCGATTCTCTTCGATTATCTGCTGAACAGAGAAGAATAACGATGGCAAAAGCCCCCATATTCATAAATCCGTAGATAAACAGATAGGTCATGGTGGCCGAATATCCTTCACTGGTACCGGCAAGAAGACCAAGAAGTGCATAGCCTGCGTGAGCAATGGACGAATAGGCAAGCATTCGTTTTATATTCGTCTGAGACAAAGCAACAATGTTTCCAACACCCATGGAAAGAAGAGCAATAACCGCAATAATTGTTCCCCATTGTTCATGTAATTCCGGAAAACCTGTCATGAGAAAGCGACCAAAAACCGCAAAGCCGGCTGCCTTTGGTGCAACAGACATAAAAGCAGTCATGGAGGTTGGCGCACCATGGTAAATATCAGGGGTCCAGAAATGGAATGGAGCGGCACCCACTTTGAAGCAGAAGCCGGAGATGACCAATGCAAATCCGGTAAGCAGCGCCGGATTATTCAGAATTCCTGCTTCGGAACAATACCTGGCAATACCTGCAAGATCAGTGGTTCCAGTCATTCCGTAGAGCAGGGAGATGCCAAACAGCAGGATAGCAGAGGAAAAGCCGCCCATGAGAAAATATTTAACGGCTGCCTCATTGGATCGAAAATCATCTTTTAACAATCCCACCAGGCAGTAGACAGACAGCGCCATGAGTTCAAGCCCAAGATAGATAACAATAAGGTCTGCTGCTGAGGCCATGATCATCATCCCGACAACGGAGAAGATCATGAGACTGTAATATTCACCATGCCTGATTTTCTCTATGCTCAGGTATTGTCCAGATAAAAGTGTGGTCATCAACAAGCCGATCAGGCAGATCACCTTGAAAAAGATGGAATAAGGATCAACGATAAACATGTTCCCAAAAGTACTGGCCGGCTTTTGATTGAAAAGAAGCGCAATCAGTCCTACACAGGCAAGCAAGGTCAATTGAGAAAGAAGCTCTCTGTTACGAGGATAAAGAAGATCGACAATGATGAGAATAAGACCAACGCAGACCAGCAATATCTCCGGCATAATTGGACCAAGTGGGGGCATGGTAAATGGCATATTCATGATGAGTCCTTCTGTTACTTCCTTATGGATAACCTTGAAAAAATGTAAACGTTTACCAGCACCCGGGGAAGCAATGCTGCAAAGAAACTTTACTAACCCGTTTAGAAGCTTCTTTTATCGAAAGGAGGGGATCGATAAAAGAAGTTCCAAACGAATGGGAAAAAAAGGTGCTGGTAAACGTGTACAACTCTAAATTTTGTTCAACGTCCTGAGATATTATTCGTTCTATCTTTCTATCTTTCTATTAATGACTGATTTGCTGTATATGCTGCACGCCATGGCCTGCAGAATCGAGGCTATTTGTAACTGCAAGTTGCACTCCGCTGGCAACACCTTCAGGATTACCGGTCACCTGTTCCAGCAGGTGAGCCACGGACACATGCATAAAATCAAGCATTGTATTGGGAAATAATCCAATCCAGAAAATGAGTATCACCATTGGCATAAAAGCAACAATCTCTCGTAACTCCAGTTCCTTAATCCTGTTCCATTTCGGATTAACAGGATTAAAGAAGATGCGCTGATAGAGCCATAGCATATACCAGGCGCCAATGATTAACCCGCTGGAAGCAACGAGAGCAATCCAGGGTTTTGTCATAAAGCTGCCCAGCAGAATCAAAAATTCACCGATAAAACCATTGGTACCGGGTAATCCCACCGAAGCCAGGGTAAAGAGCAGGAAAAATGAAGCAAAGACCGGCATATTTGTCGCCAGTCCACCATAATCACTGATTTTTCTGGTGTGGGTTCGCTCATAAACCATACCAATGCCAAGGAACAGTGCTCCTGTGACCACACCGTGATTGATCATCTGCAGGATGCCACCCTCAACAGATTGCGTATTAAGAGCAAAAATACCGAGGGTCACAAAGCCCATATGACTGACAGAGCTATAGGCAATAAGTCGTTTGAGATCTGTCTGGGCCAGACAGATAACGCCTCCGTAGACAATACCGATGAGCGAAAGCACTAACATGGGCATCATCATGGCAGTTGTGGCATCCGGGAGAATGGGCATGGAGAATCTGAGAAAGCCATAAGCTCCCATTTTTATGAGAATTGCAGCCAGAACAACAGAGCCGGCAGCGGGTGCTTCTGTATGAGCATCCGGCAACCAGGTGTGGACAGGCCACATGGGCACTTTGACGGCAAATGCAGCAAAAAAACCCCAGAAAAGTATGAGTTGCAGCCTGACCGGCAAGTCCTGTTCGGCAAGGGCCAGAATATCAAAGGTGTTTCCACCCTTTATATAGAGAGTGATAATACCAACCAGCATCAGGAGGCTGCCAACCAGGGTGAAGAGAAAAAACTTGGTTGCGGCATAGATACGGTTCGGACCTCCCCACACCCCGATAAGAAGAAACATGGGGATAAGCATTGCTTCCCAGAAAATATAAAAAAGGAAGAAATCAAGGGCACAGAAAACGCCGATCATTGCGCCTTCAAGAAGGAGCAGAGCAACGAAAAATTCTTTCACCTTTGTCTGGATGGAATTCCAGGAGACAAGAACACAGAGAATGGTGACCAGTGCGGAAAGCATAACAAACAGAATGGAGATACCATCAAGCCCAAGATAATATTCGATGTTAAACAGGCTTATCCAGCTATGTCTTTCCACAAACTGCATATGATACGTTGTTTTATCAAAAGCAAACCAGAGCGGCAGAGTAAAAACAAACTCAAGCAGACTGATAATAAGAGCCATGACTTTGACATTTTTCTCGTTTTCCCTGCTCATTCCAAGCAGAACAATTCCGCCAAGAATCGGTAAGAAAATCAATAAACTAAGAATTGGAAACGACATATCAGGCCCCCACGTACATCCAGATAATAATAAACACAACCCCGCCACACATATACGCAAGGTAATGAGATACCAGTCCGTCCTGAACCTTTCTCATACTTCCACTGACCCGGCCAATAATTCTTGGTAACCCATTGACAATATTTTCAATGATAGCGATATCAATAATTTTCAAAATAACATGACGGCTGAATCCGATCACAGGTTTGACGATTGAGAACCCATACATCTCATCAACAAAATATTTATTGAAAGAGAGCTTGTAGAGTATCGGAAATCTCTCTCGAATGGACTGAGGCATTCCAGGGTTTTTCATATACATCTTCCAGGCCAGGAAAATCCCAAAGGCTCCGGCACTGACGGAGATAATCATAAGAATTAATTCAATTGCATGGGATGGGTGAGCATGGGGATGCCCAAGCACCGGTTCAAGAAAATGCCCCCAGTTTGCGTTTCCACCAATAACGGCAGGGATACCGAAGTTACCGGCAGCCACAGCACCGACAGCAAGCAGAATCAACGGAACAGTTACCACACGTGGTGATTCCTTAAGATGATCCTTTTGCTCCTGAGTGCCTCTGAAATCACCGTGAAAAATGAGGAAAAAGAGACGGAATGAATAGAAAGCGGTCATTCCAGCCACGAGTGTTCCAATGAACCAGGCAAACTTTCCTGCACCAACATTGGAGACAAAGGCCATGGCCAGAATCTCATCTTTGGAAAAGAATCCGGCAAATCCAGGCACACCGGAAATAGAAAGAGAGGCAAGCAGGAATGTCCAATAAGTGATGGGCATGTATTTTTTCAATCCACCCATATATTTCACATCCTGTTCATGATGCATACCAAGAATGATAGAACCACAGCCAAGGAAAAGAAGTGCCTTAAAATATGCATGGGTGAAGAGGTGGAAAACGCCAGCACTGTAGGCCCCTACCCCACATGCGATAAACATGTAGGCAAGTTGTGAAATCGTTGAATAGGCAACCACTCGCTTGATGTCTGTCTGGGTCAGGGCAATGGTGGCGGCAAACAGGCAGGTTATACTGCCAACAATGGTGATAACATTTAACGCTGTCATGGACAGTGAAAAGACAGGATTGCAGCGAGCCACTAGAAAGACACCTGCGGTAACCATGGTAGCTGCATGGATAAGAGCACTGACCGGTGTCGGTCCTTCCATGGCATCGGGCAGCCAGACATGCAGCGGAAGTTGGGCTGATTTACCAATGGCCCCGCAAAAAAGGAGAAGGGCAATGGCTGTGGGAAGATTTACAGTAATCCCCAGCATGGTAAATGTCTGGTTTGCTATCTGATCAACATGCGCGAAAATTGGTTCATAGTGCAGAGTGCCAAAGGATGCGTAAATGAGGAAAAGCCCCAGGATAAAACCAAAATCACCAATACGGTTGACGATAAAAGCTTTTTTCCCGGCATCGGCTGCAGAAACCTTTTCGTAATAAAAGCCGATCAAAAGGTAAGAAGAGAGCCCCACCGCCTCCCAGCCAAAAAAGAGCTGCAGGAAGTTGTTGCCAAGTACCAGCATGAGCATGGAGAAGGTAAAAAGACTTAAAAATGCAAAGAAGCGATAATACCCGTCTTCACCCTTCATATAGCCAACTGAATAGATATGAACCAGTGCGCTGATGGATGTAACCACAATCAGCATCACCGAAGTCAACTCATCAAGAAGAAAACCTACTGACACGCTCATGGTACCTGAACTGATCCAGGTGTACAAATCCTGATTTATATGATAACCGCTCTTGACCTGTAAAAAGGCATAGAAGGCACAACAAAAGGATATGACAACCGAAATGATCGGCAGCCAATGGCTTTGCACACCCAGACGTTTGCCAAAAAGAAAAGTAAAGACAAACGAGAAAAGTGGCAAAAAAGGAATGATAAGTAAATAAGTTGGCATAACTATCCCTTTAGCTCCTTGATCTGATCAACATAGACAGTTTTTTTGTTGCGAAAGAGCACAATCACAAGTCCCAGGCCAATGGCGGCCTCAGCTGCGGCAACAGTAATGATAAAGAGAGTGAATGTGTGCCCGCGGAGACTATCGAGATAATGACTCATGGCTATCAGGTTGAGATTTACAGCATTCAACATCAACTCAATGGACAGGAACATGATGATAATGTTGCGCCTGACCAGAAAGCCATAGGTTCCTATGGAAAAAAGGATGGCAGCTAAGATCATATACCATGACAATGGAATCATTTTTTCACCTCACAGGAATCTGTTCCGGAGTTATCGGCTTCTCCCCTGTCTTTCCGGGCCAGAACAAGTCCGCCGATCACCGCAATGAGCAGAATAAGGCCGGCAACCTCAAAGGGCAGGAGATAGGTTGAATAAAGCTCAAAGCCCATGGCCTTGGTGTGAGTGAGTTGTTCAATCCTCTCCACTGGATATTCCCCTTTTGCTCCCAGCTTAAAAAACGGGATAACAGCAAGCAGGCAGCCACCTAAACCAATACTGGCAATGGTACCAAAACGATGATTTGCAATAAATCGCTCTACTGTCAGTTCCTGCCTGAGATCAACTAGAAACACAACAAAAAGATAAAGCACCAGGATAGCACCTGCGTAAACAATAATTTGTATGGCGGCAAGAAATTCCGCGTTTAAAAGCAGATAGAGCCCGGCCATATGAAAAAAAAGTACAAGTACAGCAAGAACACTATAGACAGGATTTTTAAACCTTACAGCCAATAGCCCGGTGGTGATAATCACTACAGCGCAGTAGAGAAATAAGATCTGATTAAACATTGTTTTCCTCCGCCTGCGTCAGCGTATCACTCTCTTGTGTCTGCCTGACTTTAGTGCCGACAAATTGACCTTCAATGGTCCAGTCGTCAGGGACATTCATCCTCTGAGAAGCAGGCAGTGCTGAAGCAGGGATTCCCCTGGGACGCCAGAATGGATTGACATAGCTTTCGTCGTAACCTGCCTGGTCAATAAAATTGTCCCAGTTTTCAAGGAGAGCCTCCTTATCATATTGAATTGCATCCCGATCATAATTTGCGTATTCAAACACTTCGGTCATGGTAATTGCACCCACAGGACAGACTTCAACACAATAGCCGCAAAAAACACATCGGAGAACTTCAATTGCATATTGATCAACAAACCTCTTTCCTTTTTCGTCATCATGGTATCGTATTTGAATACAGCGCGATGGACAAACAGTGGCACAACGCATACAGCCGATACACTTTGCATCATTGCTCACAGGATCTCGAACCAGAGCATGCTGGCCTCTGAATCCCGGATACATCGGCGGCTTTTCATCCGGATATTGCCGGGTGATGGGCGGCGAAAACAGCTTGCGCAAGGTCAGGGCCATTCCCTGCAGGATTTCAACCTGGAAAATGGTTTCAAGCAGATTTCTCTTTGCTTTATATTGAACTTTCATATCTTATAAATTTCCATACGCTCAAGGAACAAGAATCTTGAATAAACCGGTTAGAAAGATGTTGAGCAGGGCCAGAGGAATAAGGAGTTTCCAGCCGAGTGCCATCAATTGGTCATAACGATATCTGGGCAAGGTGGCACGAATCCAGATAAACAGAAACAGGAAGCCATAAACTTTCAGGATAAACCAGAATGGCGGGAAAAATGGAATTGCAAATGGACCATTCCAGCCGCCGAGAAAACAGACAGTGCCAATGGACGCCATGACCATCATCCCTATATATTCAGCCATGAAGAACATGGCGTAACGCATACCGGAATATTCTGTAATATAGCCTGATACCAGTTCTGTTTCCGCTTCCGGCAGGTCAAAAGGAACCCGGTTTGTTTCCGCCAGCATGGCAATAAAAAAAACAAAAAAACCAATGGCCTGTGGAAAGAGATAAATGGAAAGAATAGAATTTTCCTGGGCCGTCACGATTTCAGTCAAATTTAATGAACCTGAAAGCATCATGACCCCGACAAGACTCAGTCCCATTGGAATTTCATAGCTGATTACCTGTGCCATGGAACGTAATCCACCCAGAAAAGTGTATTTTGAGTTTGACGCCCAGCCAGCCAGGATAATGCCGTAACTGGCAAGCGAACTCATGGCAAAGATAAAAAGAAGACCTATGTTAATATCAGCCAGAACCCAGCCTTCTGCAAAGGGCAGCACAGCAAGGGCGGCAAGCATTGCCACCAGGCAGATAACCGGAGCTGCAAGAAAAAGTGGTTTGTCCGCCTGTTCCGGCACGACATCCTCTTTGAAAAAACTCTTTATCCCGTCAGCAATAGGTTGCAGCAGTCCATGCCAGCCAACGATCATCGGCCCCATTCTGACCTGCATATGACCAATTATTTTTCTTTCAAAATAGGTGACATAGGCGACATGAAGCAGGACAACCCCAAGGAGAACCGCAATTTGCAGTATGATTATTAAAATTTGCATAATTTCACGTATGTAAAACAACATTCATGGTTTCATTGTTACCAGTCTCAGGGCTTACCTGTCACATTCTCCTAACACCACATCAAGCGTTCCAATAATGGCAATGAGGTCGGCGACCATCACTCCTTTGCCCATGGTAGCCAGGGCACCAATATGAATAAAAGATGGAGAACGGATATGCATACGATATGGCCGACCCATGCCGTCACTGATAAAATAGAAACCAAGCTCACCCTTGGGAACCTCGGTGGCCACATAGATATCACCTTCCATATACACATCACGATCCTCGATCAACTTGATAAGACCATTACGTGCTGAAGTGTCGACTTCGACCTTCCTGCCAGGCTTCACCGGCATAACCAGATCAGGTGCATCATCGCAGACAATGGGACCGGGAGGCATCTTTTCAATACACTGCCTGAGGATGTAATTGGACTGCCTCATCTCCTCCATACGGCAGCGATACCTGGCGTAAGTGTCACCTGTCTCACCCAATGGAATTTCAAAATCCATTTGATCATAGGCAGCATACGGCATATGTTTTCGAATATCGTAATCAACTCCTGACCCTCGGAGTGAGGCACCGGTCAGACAAAGATCCACCGCTTTTTCTCCAGAGATCTGTCCCACCCCAATGGTTCGTTTCAGCCAGATGCGGTTTGTATCTATCAGTGTTTCATATTCTTCAATGCAGGCTGGAAAATCATCGACAAACGTATCCAGCTTCATCATGATTTCATGGGTGACATCCTGACGAACCCCACCCAGTCTTGTGTAAGTTGTTGTCAGTCTGGCCCCACACAACTCTGCAAAAAGCTCCAGCAGGACTTCACGTTCTCTGAAACAGTAGAGAAAAACCGTCATGGCCCCGATATCAAGGGCATGTGTGGCAAGCCAGAGAAGATGACCGGTAAGTCGGGACATTTCACAGACCATGACACGAAGAAACTTTGCTCTTTCAGGTACCTCAATGGCGAGCAGTTTTTCAACCGCCTCGCAGTAGCCCACATTATTGGCCATGGCCGCGATATAATCCAGACGGTCAGTAAGCACCAGATTCTGGGCATAGGTTCGGTGTTCCGCGAGTTTTTCAAAACCCCGATGGAGATACCCAACCTGGGGATCACAATCCAGAATAGTTTCACCATCAAGTTCCAGATCCACCCGCAAGACACCATGGGTAGCCGGATGCTGAGGCCCCAGTTTTAAACGATATCTGTCTTCGTCACCCTGTGAAACCGGTATATCAAGCGTTGCTGTTTCATTCATCGGAGCCTGCCTCCTCAGCAGTTGGAGCATTATGAAAATCAAACTGCCGCAACTGAACTGCTTTTTTCTTTAACTCCTCAAATCCTTTCCATTCGACATCCCCTCTCAACTTGTATTCTTTGAGCAAAGGATGTCCTTCCCAGCCTTCAGGAGTTAAAATTCTTTTGAGATTTGGATGATTGTTAAACACAATGCCAAGCAGATCATAGGTTTCACGTTCCAGCCAGTTTGCACCAGTCCAGAGCGATGTGATTGAATCAATTGTTTGATCCGACTCCGGTATCTGCGCTTTTAATCGAAGTGATGTACGATTCTCAATGGAGTACAGCTGGTAAACGACTTCAAAACGCTCTCTATACGCAGCTTTCCTCTTTTTATTATCAACTCCGCAAAGACAACTGAGATGATTCATTTTATGATCTTTTTTAAGAAAGGAAATGATCTTCACAATCACATTTCGATCAACAAGTAGTGTCACCTGCCCTCTGTGTTCGTTAATTCCAAATATGGAAGCCTGGAATTCCCCCTGTAATTGTTCTGCTATGCGAATTGGCTCCATCGCCCCTGCTCCTGCATAATTTTTTCCTGCAATTTTATCAATCCTTCCATCAAGGCTTCAGGCCTTGGCGGACATCCGGGAATATAGACGTCAACCGGAAGAAACTCATCAGCGCCCTGGACAACGGCATAGGTGTCAAAAACTCCACCGGTACAGGCACAAGATCCCATGGCAATGACATAACGGGGTTCCGGCATCTGGTCATATACGCGCCTGACAACAGGTGCCATTTTTTTTGTGATGGTGCCGGCCAGGATGAGACAGTCTGCCTGACGGGGACTGGCCCGGAAAATAATACCAAAACGGTCAAGATCATTGGTCGCTGCTCCTGCCACCATCATCTCTATGGCACAGCAGGCCAGACCAAAAGTGGCAGGCCAGATGGAACCGGCACGCCCCCAGTTGATCAATTTATTCAAGGGCGCCACAATAGCACTGGCACCGGGAATAAAACTGATCCCTTCCTCGATTTGAACAAGGTCATTGTTTATTTTTCCCATTGGAATGCCCCCTTTCTCCAACCGTAGACATAACCGACAAGCAGTAGAACAATAAATATGAACATTTCAATAAGAGCAAACAGCCCCAACTTGTCGTACACCAGTGCCCATGAGTAGAGATAGATTGCCTCAACATCAAACACGATAAAAAGAATGGCAATCAGATAGAATTTGACCGGAAAACGCATGCGCGGCTCTTCGGTCGGCGGGTTACCCGACTCATAGGCAACCAGCTTTTCAAAATAAGGCCGCTTCATACGAAAGAAACGACCAATCCAGAGCGTCACTGCTCCAAAAGCGATACCAAGCACAATAAAAAGCAGAATCGCCAGATATTCAGAAGGGAGGTAAGAACCAGACATTTTTTTCCTTATCCTTTATGGCCCAGAATGCGTTCTGCAAAGTCCTGCCGTTTCTTATTCGAAGCCTGCTCCGGGCTGCCGAAACTGAGACAACCTGTGGTACACTTGGAGACACAGGCTGGTTCCAGACCCTCATCAATCCTGTCCATGCATAAATCGCATTTGCCAACTTTTCCGGTATCTGCATCCCACTGGGGAACGCCCCAGGGGCATGCAGTCATACAGGCCTTGCAACCAACACAAAGGGCTTGATCAACAAAGACAATGCCGTCTTTTGTTCTTCGCTGCATGGCTGCAGTGGGACAGGCATCCACGCACCACGGTTTTTCACAATGAAAACAAGCCATGTAAACAAAATCCAGAACCGGAAGGTTATTTTTCATTGTCGGGCCGACTTCCATTATTTTGCAGTAAAAGGCACCTTCAGCTGAATTGTTTTTGGTTTTGCAATGGACTTCGCAGGCTTTGCAGCCGATACACTGTTCCAGGTCCTGAGTTACATAATATTTACTCATTTTTTATCTCCCCTGAGCGGCCGGTTTAACGGTCACAAAACATTCATTCAAAGTCAGGCCGCCGCCTGCTGGATCCCAATCAGTAAGCTTGCCTTTCATAAACACCTGATCAGCAAGTCCTTTGCCAAAGGCCCGGGCCTGAGCAGGAACATTTACACCAAATCCGTGGAGCATAAAAACTGCTTCAGGATGGATAAAATCCGTGACCCTGGCCTCTATGGTTCCACTTGAACCACCACCTGTTATTTCGACCATATCACCGTTGCTGATACCAAGTTTTTTTGCCTCATCTGTGTTGATCCACAAATCATTGGTTCCTAAAAGTTCATGGAGAACCGGGTTATTATTGGATTGTCCGTGGGTCTGATACCCTTTACGGCCAAAAAGAAGACGAAAGCTTCCTTCCGGGGGGGATTTCGGACTTTCATAAATTTTGAATGACGGAATGCCATTCCCTTCCCATTTCTTGCTTAAAAATTCTATTTTACCTGACTCGGTGGGAAATTTAATATTTTTGGGATCACAAGCAATGGCTTCATCACAGAGTTTCACAAAACCTTTTTCATTAAAATCATCAATCTTGACATCAGTATCCTGGAGTTGATATTTCCAGATATCTTCTATGGTTTTGTATGGGAAGTATTCACCCTTGCCCAGTCGTTTTGCCAGCTCAACATATATTTCCCAGCCCGGTTTTGAATCATAGTACGGCTCAACACATTTTCGTCTCATACTAAATCCTGGCTTCGGGCCTTTGTCAGTACGCATGATAGAATCCCGTTCAAAAAATGTGGATTCAGGCAGGATGATATCGGAGAACCAGGCTGTTTCACTAAAATTTACATCAACCGCCACCAGAAGATCCAGTTTGTTCAGAATCCGCTTCTGTTCTTCCGGATCAGGCATAGCGATGAGAGGATTATGCCTGTGCGCGATATATGCTTTCACTGGATAAGGTTTTCCAGTGTCAATACTCTGGTAAGCAACCTGAAGCATACCTGCCCCGGAATCAAAGTGACTGTACAGATTATCACAACAATCACACCTCTCCTCATCAACAGCAGGAATATCTGCACCCAGTCCCTTCAGCCCTTTGGTGCCGGCATCGCCAGGGGTTTTCGGGTAAATCAGGCCACCTTGCACTTCAACATTACCCATAAGTCCATTAAGAATATTCAACATGCGACTGGCGTAAAAAGTGTCGCCATAACGTGACAGATGCCAACCGATATGAAAAATGACCTTGGGCCGATCATTGTTGACCTCATGACAAAACGCTTTAATTTCCTCCGCAGAAATAGAGGTTTCAGTCTCGGCCCATTCAGGTGTATAGGGTTTAAGGAAAGTCTTCAGCTCAGAAAAGCCCTCTACCCATTGTGAAACAAAATCTTCATCGTAGAGTTTTTCATTAACAATGTAGTTGGTGATACCAAGCAAAAGAGCATAGTCAGTACCCGGTTTGATGCGCCAGTACCGTGTTGCCTTGGCAGCAGTGTTGGTTACCCGTGGATCCACATAAGTAACATGGGCACCGTTCCTGACACCCTGCATAAAATTTTTTACTTCTTTAACCTTGAATGATTCAGTTATATTACGACCAAACAGAATGATGTGTTTTGCATTCTTAAAATCATAGTTGAAGCCTGTTCGCCCCAAGTTTAAAACTGATCGACAGGCATGATTTGCATTGCGACCGCAGGTACAGTCATGATTAATATAGTTAGGTGAACCAATGGCTTTCACAAAGGCCTTGCGCAGATCAGCAAAGGGGCCTCCACGGTCAGTGAGCATTATGGATTTTGCCCCATATTCATCAATTACTGCCTTGAGCTTATCGGTGATGTAATCATACGCTTCATTCCAGGAGACACTTTTCCACTTACCGCTGCCACGTGCTCCATCGCGAATCATAGGAGACTGAGGACGTTGATCGTCGTACTGAAAAGGAATGGAAGCACCGGCTTTAGCACAGATGGAAGTACCCATACCACCATCGTGGCTATTCCCTTCAATCCATGTGACCTTACCATTCTCCACCTCAACTCTTATGGGGCAACGGACAGCACACATTCCACAGATGGAGTACACAGATTTTTTCATTGAAGTTACCTCCGGTTATTCTATTTGGTTATTTCGACCTGACAGGACGATTTTTGTTCTGTATGCAGCGCTGTGATCTCATGGTGTCATTCCTTTTTTTCTCAACACCGGAACCACAGCTTTGTTGTTATGTCATCAACCAGGCAAGTGACTCGCCATCAAAAAACACAAATATTAAGAACATATTTTTTGTGTTAAGATTTGATTAAGCAATAGATAATTTATTCTTCCATAGTAGTAAAATTTATAATACTAATGCCCGACATGAGAAAAATAAATATTAGAACAGCAGAGAGAACCGGACATGCCAGTAACAATACGTCAACTTGAAATTTTCAATGCAGTTGTGGAGTGTGGTCAAGTAACAAAAGCTGCCGAGACCCTCTTTATTACCCAATCTGCAGTCAGTCTTGCCTTAAACGAAATGGAAAATCAATTGGGAGGAGCCTTGTTCGACCGATCCGGCAGACGCCTGGAACTAAACGACAGGGGACGATACTTCCTTCCTGTCAGTCGAGACATCCTCGACAGGCTGGAAGATCTGGATAACCTGATGAATCAAAAAGATGGTAAATTTGCAGGTTCTCTAAATCTGGTCGCCAGTTCCACCATTGGTAACTACGTCTTGCCTTTCCTGATCACAGCCTTTAAAGACATGCACCCGGACGTTCATTTCAATATGCTGGTCTACAATACAAAAGCAGCAGAAAAACTTATCATCGACCGTGAAGTTGATATAGGTTTTGTTGAGGGAGAAGTTAATAACGAACAGGTTAGCGCCAAGGAGTGGTTTAAGGACGAGCTTGTCCTCATCAATCGCCCCACAGGAAAAAATGAATTAAAAAGTGTCTGTGATGTGACAACTGATCTCAAAAAATATAACTGGGTCATGCGTGAGGCCGGATCAGGAACTGCCCAGATATTCAAAAGTAAACTTGGCAGATACGTAACAGATCTTCATGTAGTGATGGAACTGGGTCATACTGAAGCAATAAAAAAAGCCGTTGAAGCTGGCGCCGGGATTGGCTGCCTGTCCAATCTGGCGGTGTGTCGGGCACTTAACCGCGGCAGGCTGCAGCGGATCCATTTAAAAGGAGTGGACATGACCAGACAACTATATGTTCTTCAACACAAAAACAAAGCAAAAACCCGATTGATTGAAGAATTTTTAGACTTTTGTTTTCTTTTAAGCCAATGCCCGGAAGGACAGTCCTGCCTCTCTTCACCAGAAAGTCTACAAAACCTGGTACTTCAGTTTATAGATGATAATTAGTGCCTTAGGAACGTACATTAAATAACCTGAACATCTTTCTTGCCCTTTGTTCCGCCAGCAATACTTTAAAAACCGTTACATACAGGGAGTATGCAAAGCTTTTTAAAGTGTCGCTGACGAAAAAATTGCGGCGAAATATGTTCAGGTTATTTAATTCCCGTTCCTTATAAATTCTTTCGAAGTCGAAGTTTACACCTTGTTCTTTAGTGCCTTACTCCTGAAAAGCTGTCATAAAAAACAAGAAAATGGACAATTATTTTAAAGTTAGCAGGTTAAACATACCAACAAGGTACTTATACCGGCTTACCGTTCATCACCGGTGTTAGAGTGCCTATCTCGTGTATTTTCACCCCAAGCGGGTACTGAACTGAGTGCCGGCCCTCCTTACAGTTTACCGGTGTTAATGATGATGGCATCGTATTTATGCCCTTCAGAATGAAAACTCTTCAGTGCTGTTTTGATACTGCTCCCGGATCTGCCGAGACCTTACTCCCAATGACAAAGGCTGCACTGATCAAAAAAAGATTTTTAACGATGTACTGCCCCTCAAGACTGAGCCCAAAAGGAAATGAATGAAAACAGACATCCGGTAAAACTATCAGAGGAAGAAACGTACCAGGAAGCTCAATAAGCAACAGCAAAAGGGCCAGACGAAGTAACGGCCTGTAAAGCAGACCAATGCCGATGGCAACCTCCCAGCACCCAAGAACATTTAAAACAATGTCAGGAGGGAAAAAATAGACCGTCCGTTTTATCAGTTCTTCTTCTGGACTCATCCCAAAAGGCTTTAACAGACCAAACCAGATAAAAATCAAAGCAAGAGAAATTTTCATCAAAGACTGACAATGTTTATCCATCCAGAATGAAACCCTGCTATCTATAGTAGTAATCAAAGTTGCCATAGTTACTCCAATTTATAATGCTTGACCATCCTGTCAAATGGATGAAAGGATAGTTTCACTTGACCTTTGTTTACAGTTACTGGACCCTTACCATTAAGTAAAATTCATAATAGTAATCTTTGAGTTTAGCCGAGCTAATACATCGGACTACAATAGCACCTTCAGTCCTATAATTATTATTCACAAATAAAAAACAAAAATTTACCATGCGTTTTTCAAGTCGAATTTCTTTGTTAAAAATTCCTATAACAGTATAATATACATTTTAAACAACAATACTTTAGAGACCATCGCAGCTCGTAAAACTCTGACAGGCAAAACACAATGACAACAGTGCAGGATTTTCTAAATAAAACAATCAAACTCCCTTCTCCTCCTGCCGTTGCGCTAAAAATCCTTGAAGCCGTACGCCAGGATGAATGTTCTTTTGATGATTTAGCACAAATCATTACTGCGGATCCGGCCCTCACCATACGTATTCTGAAAATTGCAAACTCTTCTCTTTTTGGATTTCCCAACCCTGTCGAATCACTCAGCCAGGCCACAGCAATGATCGGTACCAATGCCCTGAAAAACATAGCTCTGTCCTTTGTTATTGTGCAGGACAATCAAGATGTTCCTGAAGGAAATTTTGATCTGAACCTTTTTTGGAGACGAGCAATTACAGCTGCTGTAGCTGCTGATACTCTAATAGAATATGTAAAGCTGCAGGATCGTGATATTTTTGTTTCAGCTTTGTTACAGGATATAGGGGTGCTTATTCTATACCTTGCTGATCCAGTAGCGTATGGAGCCTTGCAGGATGATAGACGAGTAAACCACACAAGCATCTGTAAGGCTGAACAGCAGCAATTCGACTTTGATCATACTGAAGTCAGCCACCATCTACTCACCACATGGGGCTTACCTGAATCAATTTGTCAAACTATTCGATTGCACCATTCCGATGTAAAAGACGATACATATGGAGAATCTGCCATGATTTTACAACTGGCAGATAAAATTTCAGCACTCTACCACGGGAAGAACAGTAACAGGTTATCAATTGAAATCCATGACAGCCTGGAAAAATTGTATAAGCTATCTGTTGAAGAGGCAGACGAACTGATAGATATAGTAGGAAATAAAGCACACGACCTCCTGGAATTATTTCAAATAGATCCAGGTGACATCAAACCTTTCTCCGCCATCATGCAGGAGGCCAACGAAGAACTAAGCCGTCTCAATTTTTCATATGCGCAGATTGTTCTTGAACTTAAACAGGCAAAACAGAACGCCGAACAACTGGCCATAGAATTGAAACTGGCCAATGAGAACCTCCGGCAGCTTGCATTCCGTGACGGCCTGACCGGACTCTATAATCACAGATACTTTCAGGAGATCCTGCAGGCAGAGATTGAACGATCAGAACGCTATGAGCATCCCATGTCTCTCCTGCTCATCGATATTGATTTTTTCAAAAAGGTCAACGACAAATTCGGTCACCCTGCTGGAGATTATGTCTTGAAAGAAGTTTCGGAGATGCTGACAAAGCTTGTACGACGTATCGATATTGTTGCCCGCTACGGTGGAGAGGAATTTAGCATTATTTTACCGGAAACAGCTCTTACCGGTGGAAAAATCCTAGGCCAGCGGATACGGCGTGGTATCGAGCAGATGGAGATCCAATTTGAAGGACAATCTATTCCTGTAACCATTAGTTGCGGCCTTGCCAATAATGATTTTGCCAACAAGAAGACGACACGCTCTGAACTCATCAAATGGAGTGACAAAGCCCTATACGAAGCCAAAAAAAATGGCCGTAACAGGTTAGAATTTTAGTGCCTAACTCCCTAATCCCTGTCATAAAAAACAAGAAAATGGAACGTTTTTTTAATGTTGGTAAATTGCAAATACCACCAAGGTACTTATCCCGGCTTTCCCGTTCATCACCGGGGTTAGTACCTTATAAATTCTTTTCGTGTTTTTTTGAAAAGAATTTGGTAAAAGTTGTCAATTTTAAAATTCTACAGGAATGGCTTAACAGGTTATTTCTGCTGGAATTCCGTCCCTACCGGTATGACGAATTGGCCTTCTTCCACCGGTGGGGACGTTTTTACAAATCTATCTTATATTTTTAACTTTTTACGTGTACGAACTTGTCATGGATAATAAAGACAAAAAAATAGCAGACGAAATACTTCTGAAAGTGTCCAAAGAAATTGCCATCAAATTTATCGAGGTGGGTCGTCTTACACCAGCCACTTTTGAAACAAACTTTGCCAAAATCTATGACACCATAAAACAGACGGTAAGAAAAGCGTGAGTGAGCTGTCTGCTGAACTGAATTATGCTCCCGATGATATCCACCACATCCACATCATGGGGATTTGTGGAACAGGGATGGCAGCACTGGCTGGGATGCTTAAGGCTTCCGGCTATGAAATCACCGGATCTGACAAAGCTGTGTATCCGCCCATGTCCCTCTTTCTTGAAGAGATTGGGATTCAGGCTCATGACGGCTATGGTGCACAAAATCTTACACCTCGACCTGATCTGGTCATTGTCGGTAATGTCATTACCAGAAAAAACCCTGAAGCTCAGGCATTGGCAGAGGCAAACATCCCATACCTCTCTTTCCCCCAGGCTCTAGATCGTTTTTTCATTCAATCGAGAACATCCCTGGTAGTAACCGGGACCCATGGTAAGACAACAACGGCTTCACTCCTCGCCTCCTGCCTGAACAGGGCAGACCTGGATCCAACCTTTATGATTGGTGGCATTGTCCGGGAATTTGATGCTAATTTTCGCCTTGGTAAGGGGGAGCATTTTGTTTCGGAAGGTGATGAATATGACACTGCCTTTTTTGACAAAGAATCAAAATTCCTCCATTATCGTCCTGATATTGCCATCATCACTTCTGTTGAGTTTGATCATGCAGATATCTTTGCTGATCTTGATGCCATTAAACGATCTTTCAAAAAATTTGTTTCTCTCCTACCTGAAAATGGCTTGATCATAGCCCATTTGGATGATCCCAATGTGGTTGAAGTTGTGCAGGATGCTCCCTGTGAAGTTCAGGGTTATGGCCAAAGCAAAGATCTGGACTGGTCGCTGCATGATGTCCGTGCAGAGGGCGGAATGACTCACTTTAAAATAATACATCGTGGCCGGGAGTGGGCGAATCTTACAGTGCGATTACCCGGAACCCACAACTGTTTAAACAGTCTTGCTGTTGCTGCAGTTTTGCATCGCATAGGTATTTCTCCACAAATCATAAATAAAGGCTTAATGCAATTTGGCGGCATCAAACGACGTCAGGAGGTTCGTGGAATTATCAACAACATAACTGTAATTGACGATTTTGCTCACCATCCCACTGCCGTAAAAGAAACCCTAAAAGCACTAAAAAATGCTTATGCAGGCCAACGGCTGATCACTGTTTTTGAGCCTCGAACCAACTCATCTAGACGTGCTATTTTCCAACAGGACTATAGCAGTTGTTTTGATTCTTCCGAGCTTACTTTTATTCGTGAACCTGTGCCCCTTGATAATGTGGCAACAGATGAACTGTTCTCCGCTGAACAACTGGCTGATGATTTGATAAAACGTGGTGTTCACGCAGAATCATGTCGGGACACAGATATCATTCTGGATAAGTTATCAGCAACCCTGCAGCCAAACGATGTAGTTGCCATTCTTTCCAACGGCGGCTTTGACAATATACACGTAAGACTCTTGGAAAAACTGGAATTCATTTAGCGCATAACCACGGTAATAATCTTTTCGGAATCTCGTACCTCGCCCTACGTTCAGCAATCCCACCTTGCTGAGCGCCCCTTCAAAAAAATCATTCTCGAGCGTCAGTTCACCAATCTTGGCGTGTAATACTTTCAAATCAACAGACAGTTCCGTTACTGGAAATCTTAATCTGTAAGTGTTTACCAGTTCCTGTTTCAGGGTCTTTTATTATTTAGTTCGTGGAGTGAAAATTTATTTTTTTTGCTACACTGATACATCGGACAAAAGAATCACGACTCAACCTCTTGATTTAACATGCATTAACCACTTTAGCATCTTCTTATATTTTTAAATACTAACACCGGTAAACGGTAAGTAAAGCCGGCATAAGTACCTTATCAGAATATTTTCTTTGAAAAAAACAAGAAAATATTCTGTAAGGTACTAAAATGATATTTCCTTAAACTGATATTTGAAAATATCGGCAACTTAGCGTATAGTGCTGTTCGATTCAAAATACTTATTGATACAGTTTACCTCTAAGGGATGATTGAAATATGAAGAAGCCAGGATACCTGCTTTGTCGGGCCGGTATAATACCATTATGCATGGTGGTTTTTTATAGCACCAATATCATGGCAAAAGCTCAGGATGGTACTGGAACTGCCCCCGAAGCACGTGCAGATCTTATCATCATTGACAACATGAAATCCTATCGCCCACTGGAGAAGGCAAGTGTTGAGTTCCCCCATGACGCTCACACCGATGCTCTCTCAAAGAAAAACAAATCCTGCGAGACTTGCCATCTGACTGAAAAAGACCAGTTCTATCCGGCGTTCAAACGACTAAAAAACACAGGCAGAGAAGAGGTCATGAATATATATCATGACGGCTGTATCGCCTGTCATGGAGAAATGAGGCTGAAAGGAGAAAAAACCGGCCCTGTTGAATGTGACAACTGCCACAGGGAACAAAAGAAGTTTACATCCTCCCGCCTGGCCATGGGTTTTGACAAGTCTCTTCATGCTCGTCACGTGCAGGTACACGAAAAGAAATGCGAAACCTGCCATCATGAATATGACGAGAAAACCAAAAAACTCTTTTACGCCAAGGGAAAAGAAGGAAGCTGCCGCTATTGCCACAAAGAACAAACGCAGGAAAACGTTAAATCCATGCGTGTTAGTTCCCACATCGCCTGTATAAACTGTCATATCAAGAGTCAGGAAAAGAGTAAGCTTAACCTTCCCGTAAAGTGTTCCCAGTGCCATGACGCATCTTACCGGGAAACAATCAAGAAACTCGATCCCATCCCAAGGCTTGAAAGAAATCAGCCCAACAGGGTGATGATTAAAACTGGCGTAATGGATCTCGATAGCGGCGAAAAAACCAGAATGAGCATTGTCCCCTTTAACCATGAGGCTCACGAGGGATACAACAATAGTTGCCGGGTCTGTCATCATCAGGAGATGAAAAGATGCAGTGAGTGTCACACACTCGGTGGCTCCGATGAAGCCAAAGGGGTAAGTCTTGAACTTGCCATGCATAAAAAAGATACGAATCACAGTTGTGTTGGCTGCCATGCAACACAGTATAAAGAGAACAGAAATTGTGCCGGCTGCCATCAGTCCACTCCGACAACCGCCAAAATGAGCAACAGGTCGTGTGAAGTATGCCACATTCCACTCCCGAAGGGTGTTGAACTGACTGACAACACAGCCCAACTGCTCCTTGAAAGTCGTCCTGAAAAACCTGCAACATACACCCAGGAAGAGATACCGGAAAAGATCGTTATCGAAAAACTCTCCAAAAAATACGAATCCGTGGAGTTCCCCCATAGAAAAATAATCAACAAGATCATAGAAAATATGGGAGCCAGCAAGCTGGCTAGGTACTTCCATGCTGAAAAGGGTACCACCTGCAGCGGATGCCATCACAATGCACCGCTGACAAAACAACCATCCGGATGTAACAGCTGTCACACTCAAGCGTTCAATGACAAAGACATGCACAAACCCGGAATTGTCGGTGCTTACCACCTCCTCTGTATGGAATGCCATACCACCATGAAGATAGATAAAGTCGGCTGCAAAGACTGTCATAAAGAAAAGAGCCCGCAATCCTCAGCACTGCAGAAGAGGGGGGAAGAATAAATGTCCATATCACGAAGAAATTTTCTTGGCTGGATGGGAGCCGCCGGTCTTGCAGGCTCTCTTGGCGCTGAACATGCCCATGGTGCACCCACCAGAGAGTTCACCGGCCACCCTGACAGCTATGGAGTCCTCCATGACATTACCAGATGTGTGGGCTGCAGATCCTGTGAAGAGGCCTGTAACACAGTCAATGAACTTCCCAAACCTGCAACCCCCTATACAGACGAATCAGTTCTGAACAAGAAGCGTAAGCTCACTGCAACTGAGTATACGATTGTAAATAAATCTGTACAAAAAGGCAGCCCGATCTTCTTAAAAACCCAGTGCAATCACTGCCTGGAACCAGCCTGCGCTTCTGTCTGTTTTGTTAATGCCTTTCAAAAACTTCCCAATGGTGCTGTGGTCTATGATGCATCCGTCTGTGTGGGCTGCCGATACTGCATGGTGGCCTGCCCCTTTGAAGTGCCAACCTACGAATATGAAGATCCATACACTCCCGAGGTTGTCAAATGTACCCTGTGTGCTCCACGGCTCGAGAAGGGACTCCTCCCCGGATGCGTTGAAAGTTGTCCCACGGAGTCACTTATTTTTGGCAAACGGGACGATCTTTTGAAAATTGCCCGTGCAAGAATAGAAAAATATCCTGAACGTTATGTTGACCATATTTATGGCGAACATGAGATGGGCGGCACAAGCTGGCTCTATCTTTCAGGAGTGCCTTTTAAAAATATCGGCATGCGGGAAGACCTGGGCAATAAACCAGCCCCCGCACTTACCTCCGGCGCCCTGCATGTAATTCCCATGGTTGTAGCCCTGTGGCCGGTATTTCTTGCCGGTATGTTCGGAATGGCAAAACGAAGGGACAAGATTGCAGCTGAGGAAAAAACAAAAGCGATAGCGATTGCTGTGGAGCGGACGGAAAACAAAGCCGCAGAAACACTTGCCCGGGCCATGGAAAAAGCAAAAAAAGAAAAAGAGAACATTTTGAAAAGAGTGGAACGGGCCAAAGAAAAGGCTGCAAAAAATAAGGGGGATACCTGATGGCTGAGCAAAAAGACAGCCCGGCCCAGGGAATGACTGATGCTGCCTTAGGTTTCATGCGTGATGATAACCAAAAGTTTTCACCACTTACCATAGTAACCGGCATCATTCTCCTCGTTGGAACCATCCTTACGATCCTGCGCTTTACTCAAGGGTTGGGAGCTGTCACCAACCTGACAGACACCCATCCCTGGGGAATGTGGATCGGTTTTGACCTGATGTGCGGCGTTGCCCTTGCAGCAGGAGGCTACACAACCTCTGCTGCCTGCTATCTCTTTGGTATGAAAAAATACCACTCGGCGGTAAGGCCCGCCATCCTCACGGCCTTTCTTGGATATGCCATGGTGGTTGTATCCCTCCTTTATGACGTGGGCCGGCCGGATCGTCTTATTCTTGCCTACCCCTTTGTCGTACAGCAGGGAACCACATCTCTGTTGTTTGAAGTGGGTTTATGCGTACTTTTGTATCTGACCGTTCTTTTTCTTGAATTTACTCCGATCCCTCTTGAGTGGCTGGGGTTTAGAAAGGCGCGAAATATTGCTGTAAAGCTCACACTTACGCTTACCATTTTAGGCGTTGTTCTCTCCACCCTGCACCAGTCATCCCTTGGTGCCTTGTTTCTCATTGCGCCGTCAAAGCTTCACCCGCTCTGGTATTCACCATACCTTGCAGTGTTTTTCTTTGTCTCAAGTATTGCCGCCGGTCTGTCCATGGTGATATTTGAAGGGGCGCTGTCACACAAGGCACTCCACCACAGAATGGGAAAAGCCTACCTTCAAGAACACACACCTCTGATTTTTGGCTATGCTAAAGCGGCATCACTTGTGCTGTTTGGCTACTTCATGGTCAAAGTCGTTGGCATTACTGCAGGAGATAACTGGCACCTGCTGCCCACTCCATACGGTGTCTGGTTTCTGGTTGAACTTCTTGGTTTTGTTGCTCTGCCCTGTTTTCTGTTTGCCATGGGATCAAGAAATAAAGATGTGGGCCTGATCAAATTCAGTGCCGTATTGACGGTCATCGGCATCATCCTCAATCGCCTGAATATAAGTATGATTGCCTTTAACTGGCACCTTCCACTTGATGAGCGTTATATCCCAAGCTGGATGGAGATCGCCCTATCAGTCTATATGGTGACCTGTCTGATTCTGGTGTTCAGGTTTATTGTGACACGAATGCCGGTTTTTGATGAGCATCCCGACTTTAAAGAACACCACGAATAGTAGAGGTAAATAGCTAACACCGGTAAACGGTAAGTGAGGCCGGCACTCTTTTCAGTACCCCCTTGAGGGGTATAAGTGCCTTGTTGGTATATCCAACTTGCTAATGTTAAACGAACTTTTCATTTTCTTGTTTTTTATGACAGCTTTTGAGGAGTAAGGCACTAAATTTGACAATTGTAAATGTTTGGATAGTGCCCCAGGCTCGTTTATACGGACCTGCGTAGCGTATGTAGTTATACGTGAGCGGGTCAGTATAAACGAGAATGGGGTGCTAGCCGAACATTTACGAGTAGAGAGATTAGGAAATGGACAACAATACGATACACACACTTCAGGATTTCATGCTGCATACGGAAAGCAACACCTACATTCTCATGGGAGTCTATCTGGTATGTATGGTCGGGTTCTGGAAGTTTTTGACACAAAAAGATGAAGAGCAGGACTGATAAGGAAATCTGAATTATGTATTACAAATTTATGGTTTACATGGCTCTATCAGTTTTTGCGGTAGGCTTGATATATACTATCTTCAACTGGTTTCGTTTCAGTATTGGTATCAATGTAAAAGATGTGTCCCCATGGGGACGAATCACGGCCGCTGTGCGAGGTATCAGCAGCCTCTTCAACAAAGAGAAACTCTCGGTTCTTGGCAGAGTTTTTGTTCAGGACATACTGCTCCAGAAACATATCAAGAAACAGGACAGGCTGCGCTGGATCATGCACATGCTGATTTTTTCAGCCTTTATGTTCCTGCTGATTTTCCATGCCCTTGATAAATTCATAGTCACCCCACTCCATGACAGGTTCTATCTGATGATGAACCCCTGGCTGATCACTGCCGGGCTCATCGTTCTTGCGGGTCTTTCCATCTCCCTCTACAGAAGATACATCCTGAAAGTTCCGCGCTTAAAAACCAGCGGCATGGATTTGTATACCATCATCATTCTGGTTGTTATCATTCTCTCCGGCCTGTTCATGGAGATAACCAAGCTTTCATCTTTTGACTATTATCAGAAAATCTGGTGGCTTCACATCTCTGCCTGTCTGTTCGGCCTTGCCTTTCTGCCGTTCAGCAAGATGTCCCATATGATCACCACGCCTTTAAGCCTGCTGAGCAATGCTGTCATGGATGAACATTCGGATCCGGCAAACATAGCCACCAGGCAGGTGATGGAACTCGATGCCTGTACCCATTGTAATACCTGCAGCCAACACTGCTCGGTTGCTGTTGCCCATGACAATCTTGGCAACGACAATATCCTGCCGGCTGAGCGGATGAGTTTTCTCAAGGAATATATCGCCAACAAGAATATCAGTGCAAAGAAACTGAGCAGTATCCAGCAGGGAATCTACCTCTGCACCAACTGCGACCGTTGCACAGTGGTGTGCCCTGCAGGCATTAACCTGCGGGAACTCTGGTTTTCTGCACGGGAAGAGCTTGTTCAGAGAAAACAGCCTGTTGATCTGATGATGACCCCATTTTCCTACTTTCGCGGGCTTAACCATCAGCGAATCGATCAGGAAAAGTATGACATTCCCTTAGAGAATATAAAAACTGTTTTAACAGCAGACTGCGACGTCTCATCAAAAACACTCGATGCTCCAATTGTCCTCAATCAGGGAGACAGCGAGTTCAAGAAGGCTCTGGGTATTTCTGAGCGCACAGACACTTTCAGCTACTGCTTTTCATGTGAAAACTGCTCAACAGTCTGCCCGGTGGTCGTCAATTATGCAGACCCGCAACAGAGCCTGGATCTTCTGCCGCACCAGATAATCCGCTCCGTGGCCCTTGGCCTGAAGGATCTGGCAACTGGATCAAAAATGTTATGGAACTGCCTGACCTGCTACCAATGTCAGGAACACTGTCCCCAGGGAGTGAAGGTGACGGATATTTTCAACAAACTCAAAACCGTCTCCATTGAAGATCACAAGTAGCACAGGAAAGAAATGATGAAATACACACTATTTGTCGGGTGTAACATCCCGGCAAGGGTTCAGCAATACGAACTGGCTGCCAGGAGTGTGGCAGTAAGGCTTGGCATTGAACTGGTGGAAAACCAGGAGTTCAAGTGCTGCGGCTATCCCATGCAGACCAGTGACAATAAAACATTCCTCCTGATGGCAGCCCGCAACCTTGCCCTTGCTGAAAAAGAGGGCCTGGACATGATGGTGCTGTGTAAGTGCTGTTTTGGCAGCCTGAAAAAAGCTGCGCATCAAATACAACAGGACCCCGTATTAAAAGAAGATGTCAACAAATTTCTAGCCGATGAAGGTTTGAAATACTCTGGGACTACAGAGATAAAGCACTTTCTTTCAATCCTCTATCATGACGTTGGCATTTCGGCGATAAAAGAAAAAATATCCACCCCTTTCACAGAGTTAAACATTGCAACACACTATGGATGTCATGCTCTGCGGCCAAGTGATGTAACACAGTTTGATAATCCTATACAACCATCAATCTTTGACGATCTGGTGAGTGTGACTGGAGCAAAAAGTGTTGACTGGCCACTGCAGCTTGAGTGCTGCGGTGCACCACTGATGGGAGTGAACGACACGCTCTCAATGGATCTGGCCGAAAAAAAACTGGCCGGCTGCAGCAGGGCCGGTGCCGACTATGTGTGTGTGGGCTGCCCCTATTGCCAGATGCAGTTTGACCGGGTTCAGAACATGATGGCATCTGAACGTGAACTAACACATGAAATTCCGAGCATCGTTTATCCCCAGCTCCTGGGACTTGCCATGGGTATCCCGGAGCAGTCACTTGGACTGGGAATGAATATGTTCGATATTACTACTCTTGAATCCTATATAAAGATGGAGACAGAAAATTGACTCAGGAAAAAATCGGCGCCGTAATGGTTGTTGGTGGCGGGATTTCCGGTATGCAGGCAGCACTGGATGCTGCGGATACCGGCTACTACGTTTATCTGGTTGAACGATCACCGTCCATTGGCGGCTTGATGTCGCAACTGGATAAAACGTTCCCCACCAACGACTGTGCAATGTGAGTCATCTCACCTAAACTGGTCGAGGTCGGCCGGCATATAAATATTGAATTACTCACACTTTCAGAAGTCACGGATGTTTCAGGTGAACACGGAAATTTTTCCGTCTCACTGACACAGCACCCGCGCTACGTGGACATGGACAAGTGTATCGCCTGTGGTGCATGCAGTCAGAAGTGTCCGAAAAAAGTAGTCAACGAGTACGATGGCGGCCTGTCCAAACGAAAGGCCATTTACGTTGACTACGCCCAGGCGGTACCGCTGAAGTACGCCATTGATGATACCCAGTGTTTTTACCTGACTAAAGGCAAGTGCAGGAAATGTGAAGAGGTCTGTCCGGCAGATGCCATCAATTTTGAAGATAAAGCCAGAGATCTTAGCATTACTGTAGGTGCTGTAATATACTCCAGCGGCTGTAAACCCTATGATCCTGCGACCCATGATGTATACGGCTACAACAAGTCGAAAAACATTATTACCAGCCTTGAGTTTGAGCGCATCCTCTCTTCATCAGGGCCCTACGGCGGGCACATGGTTCGGCCATCCGACAAAAAGGAACCGAAAAAAATTGCCTGGCTCCAGTGTGTCGGCTCACGTGATGTTCATATCGGTGCCAAGGGCTACTGTTCCAGTGTCTGCTGCACCTATGCTGTAAAAGAGGCCATGCTGGCCGTCGATCATGCCAAAGACGGACTGGACGCAGCCATTTTTTATATGGATATCCGTACCCATGGTAAAGATTTTGAGCGATATTACAATCAGGCCCGGGATGAATTCGGCGTCCGGTTTGTAAAATCAAAAATTACAAATATTGTTGAAACCGATGATGGAAACCAGCTTATTCGTTACGTCGACGAATCCGGCAAACTTGCTGAAGAGGCGTTTGATATTGTCGTCCTCTCTGTTGGTCTGGAAGTGGGACAACAAGCTTCTCAACTTGCCAAACTTCTCGACACTAAGCATGATAAGTATAATTTTGTTTCCACCACTAGTTTTGCCCCGGTAACAACATCAAAACCTGGTGTGTATGTCTGTGGCGCCATTGAAGCTCCCAAAGATATCCCTTCTTCCGTCATCGAAGCGAGCGCCTCGGCCGGAAGTGCGGGCAGCTCTTTGAGCGAGTCCCGCTGGTCGCTGACCAAACAGAAAGAAATTCCTTCCGAGATAAATATCAAGGGCCAACGCCCGCGCATCGGAGTGTTTGTCTGCTGCTGTGGTACCAATATAGCCGGAGTTGTGGATGTCCCATCGGTTGTTGAGTATGTGAAGGACTTAGCATATGTTACTTTCTCTGATCAGGGTTTGTTCAGCTGTTCCCAGGACGCATTGAATAATCTCGCCGCTACCATTGAGAGAGAAAAGTTGAACAGGGTGGTTGTGGCGGCCTGTACTCCCAAGACCCATGAAACACTCTTCCAGGAAACTCTGGGCACCACGGGTTTGAACAAATATGTCTTTGAAATGGTGAACATCAGGAACCAGTGTTCCTGGGTCCATAAGGATAGTCCGGATCTGGCCACCGAAAAGGCAAAAGACCTTATTCGGATGGCTGTGGAAAAGGTTTCCCTCATGGGACCGCTGGACGAGGTTGAACTTGAAATCAACCAGTCGGCCCTTGTTATTGGTGGCGGTATTGCCGGAATGCAGGCGGCAAAAACCCTCTCCGATCAGGGGTATCATGCAAGTATCATAGAAAGAAATGAATACTTAGGCGGAAAAGCTCTGGATATTCATGAAACCTGGCAGGGAGAAAACGTTGCTGAAAACGTAAGCCGCCTGATAGGTGATGTCCAAAGCGATGAAAACATTGAAATTCATACAGGGGCTGAAATCAGCCATGTCGATGGCTTTGTGGGTAACTTTATAACAACTGTTCAAACAGCGGATGCAAAAGTTGACCTTGAACATGGTGTCACCATCATCGCCTCTGGTGGTAGTGAATTCAAACCCGACCAGTACCTCTACGATGAAGATGATCGTGTGCTGACAGGTCTTGAGCTTGACCGGAAACTCATTGCTGATGATTCTGCCATCGCTGAAATAAATACAGCTGTTTTTATCCAGTGTGTTGGTTCCAGAATTCCTGAACGCCCCTACTGCTCCAAGGTCTGCTGTACCCATTCTATAAAGAATGCACTGACACTTAAAGAGCGTAATCCCGAGATGGATGTTACCATCCTCTACAGGGATATGCGCGCATATGGCCTGCGTGAAGATCTCTATAGAGAAGCGCGTAAAAAAGGAATCAGCTTCCTGCGCTATAATGCGCAGAAAGGAATTGAGGTTGATTATGACGGGGATGAGTTGCAGGTGGAATTCACCGATACCGTCATGCGTCGGAAAATGGCCATCAACACTGACATGCTGGTACTGGCCACCGCCATTATTCCGCCCGCTGAGAATCCCATTGCCCGGCAGTACAAGGTTACTCTGAACCACGACGGCTTTTTTATGGAGGCCCATGCAAAGCTGAGGCCTGTGGATTGTTCAACGGATGGTGTTTTTCTCTGTGGTCTTGCCCACGGCCCAAAACCCATTGATGAGTCCGTCTCCCAGGCAATAGCCGCAGCCACAAGAGCTGTCACGCTTCTGGCCAAAAAGAAAATTGCCATCAGTGGTACGGTTGCTGAAGTCAGCCCGCAAGTATGCAGTGAATGTGGCAGCTGTGTTTCGATCTGCCCATACTCTGCACCATCCTTTATCGAAGAATCAGCCAGATTCTTCCCTGGTAGAGCACAGATTAATCCAGCGCTATGTAAAGGATGCGGATTGTGTGTGGCATCGTGCCGCTCAGGTGCCATACATCTTCATGGTTTTGATAATGATCAGATAATGTCGCAGATTGCGGCTATCTACGAATAGTTTGAAACTGTTCACCAGACATCAACATTTACAGTAAACCCAGTACTGTAAGCGTTTACCAGTGCCTCATATTCGTTTGTTTTGACTGCGTAGCATATGCAGTTATATGTGAGCAGGCTTAAACGGACGAAGATGAGGTGCTGGTAAACGCTTACAATAGTTTTAAGGAGTATATATGTCAGATTGGGAACCTAAAATAGTAGCCTTTTTATGTAACTCCTGCAGTTACGGAGCAGCGGATCTTGCAGGTGTTGGCAGGATGCAGTACCCAGCCAATATCCGGGTTATCCGTATCCCCTGTGCCGGTCGCATGAGCCCAAAGTTTGTTCTCTCTGCACTTATGCAGGGGGCTGATGGGGTCTGGGTCTCCGGCTGACACCCCGGTGAATGCCATTACCTGGAAGGTAATTATCACGCACGAAGAAAATTTACCCTGTTCACCCGAATGCTGACCCATATCGGGATTGAACCTGAACGCTTGCAGTTTTCCTGGATATCCTCGGCTGAATCAACCAAGTTTATCGATGTGGTCACCGAGGTGGTAGAAGCTGTCAGGAAAGTCGGCCCCAATACAAGACTTGTTAAGAATATGGTCAGGGAGCCGTAACACATGCACATATATATTGATAAAATACGAGAGATTGCAGCCCGGCTCTTAAAGGAAGAAGCAGTTGAGATGGTTATCGGTTATCAGGAAGGCACCCTTCCTATGATCAGCCCTCCAATAAGTGTTCGATCTGCCGAAGATGTTGAAAAGCTTACCTGGTCCAGCCACTGCTGTATCAACCTTGCCAATTACCTGACGGATATCAAAGGCAAGGTAGCAGTATTTGCCAAAGGCTGCGACTGCAGATCAATTGTCAATCATATTGCAGAAGGCAAGGTTAAGCGGGAAGATGTGGCCATCATCGGTGTACCATGTAATGGCATGATGGAACGGCGCACCATCTCCAATATATTCGGGGATGAAATAGAAGAAGTTGTCGAGGAAGCTGACGGAACAGTGATTGTCCGTGGCAAAGGACGTGAAGAAAAATATCAGAAATCAGACCTTCTGCGGCAGTGCTGCAGAGTTTGTGTTCACAAAAACCCGGTTCTCTATGATGAACTTGTGGCCGATCCTGTTGATGTTCCTGCGGATATCCAGCGCTACAAAGAAGTGGAAAAAATAGAAGCCAGGGCAATAGACAAGCGCTGGAAATTTTTTGAAAATCTGGTCTCCACCTGTATCCGCTGCTATGCCTGCCGGGATGCCTGCCCAACCTGCTACTGCCCCACCTGTTTTGTTGACGAGACACAGCCACAATGGGTTGGCAAAGGTGACGAAGAACCGGATGTGATGACCTTTCATATCCTGCGGGCCTTCCACACCGCTGGACGCTGTACAGATTGCGGAGCCTGTGTTTCCGCCTGCCCCATGGGAATCAATATGCGGGCCTTTACCAAGAAGCTGGAAAAAGACTGTCTTGACCTTTGGGACTGGGAAGCAGGGCTCACAGCCGACATGCGACCAGCCCTTGAAACATTTACACCAAGCGACCCTGAAGATAACTTCAAATAGGCGTAACCATTCAGGAGCCCCCCATCTACGTCCATTTGAACCTTCTCGAGTATCACTAGTACACTTCGAAGGTTCAAATGAACGAATATGGGGCACTCCTGAATAGTTACAGTACGGTGGTTTGGCCAAATTCGGGTGCCACCTGAATAGTTACAAATAGGCAATATAGATGAGGATTCTACAGATAGATAAAACAGACTGGTCAGCAGGTCTTGAAAAATCACGAAAAGACTACACCCTGGTCGGCCCTGTTAGAGAAGGAAATAACATCAGTAAGTTCAGGGAGCTTGCTGTTGGTGAGGAACCGAATTTTTCCATCACCACAACAACAATGTCTCCCAAATCAGTGGTGTTTCCCCAATCGGAAGTGATGTTCACATTCACAACGGACAGTGTTTCCCCTGACTGCAATATCATGAAGGTTCCTGAGAAAAGCTACTCCCCGAGAGCAGTTATCGGTATCAGGCCTTTTGATGCTGTTGCCATGAAGATCGTGAAGATGAATTTTGACACCCCCGACTACCAGGATCCCTACTGGTGTGATGCTTACGAGGCGTGTACCTTTATCGGGCTGGCTATAACTGATCCCGAATCATGTGATTTCTCAACCAGTACCGGTACCGGGCCGTTTGACACCAGCGCGCTTGATGTGCTGCTTGTTGATACAGGAGAGTATTTTCTGGTAGAAGTAGTGACAGACAAGGGCGAGTCCTGGGTACAGAGTGCTGGTTTTGACCAGGAGGCTGGTGCAGAGTCTGTAGAAACACTGCACAGCATGCGTAAAGAAGCTAAAAAGAAAATCACATCCACTGTTGAGTTTGCCAATATCGATAAAAAAGAAACATTGGATCTCTACAACGAAGAATACTGGGATTCAATTTCTTTTCCCTGCCTCAACTGCGGTACCTGCACCTATGTCTGCCCCACCTGCTGGTGTTTTGATATCCAGGATGAAACGGCCCACAAAAGTGGACGACGTATGAAGAACTGGGATTCCTGCATGTTTCCCAATTTTACCATCCACACCACAGGCCATAATCCGAGAAACACGAAGCTCATGCGTGTCCGCCAGCGTTTTATGCACAAACTGAAATACCATCAGTCCAAGTATAACGAGGGCATAATGTGCGTGGGCTGCGGCAGATGTGTAACCTCATGCCCGGTAAACATAGACATCCGTGAAGTTTGTAAACAGATGAACAGCTAACGCGAGACTACCTTCAATGATTAACCCATATCTTCCATATCCTATCCGAATAGATGACATTATTGTCGAGTCCGAGGACAGGAGCCTGAAAACCTTTAAGTTTGTTTTTCTTGATCCAAAAGATGAGGAAAAATTTGCATACCAGGCAGGCCAGTTTGCCGAAATCTCCATTGCCGGCCAGGGAGAGATTCCTATCGGGCTGGCCTCATCCCCTGTTGAAAAAGGTTTTATTGCCTTTACAATCAACCGGGCAGGCAAAGTAACCTCTCACCTTCACAACATGAAAGTCGGTGACATCCTGGGTGTCCGCGGCCCCTTAGGCAACCCCTATCCCTGGGACACAATGAAGGGCAAGAACCTCCTTTTTATCGGCGGTGGCTTTGCCTTTACCACTTTGCGCTCTTCCGTGGTTTACCTTCTCCATCCTGACAACCGTGATAGATATGGAACAATCGATGTTGTCTATGGCTCAAGATCTCCCGGAATGCTTCTCTACCTGGATGAACTGAAAGCGTGGGAAGCACGGAATGATATCAACATGCATATCACAGTGGACGGAACTGATGATCCGGACTGGAAATACAATGTGGGTTTTGTCCCACCCATTGCCGAGGAAAAGGCCCCGAAAAGTGACGGAGACACCTACGCTATTGTGTGCGGCCCACCGATCATGATCAAATTCACACTCCCTGTTCTGGAAAAACTTGGCTACGATCATGACCATATCATATTGTCCCTGGAAAACCGAATGAAGTGCGGCATAGGAATGTGCGGAAGATGCGGCATTGGCGAGCAACTCGTCTGTAAGGACGGGCCCGTTTTTACCCTGGCAGAAGTCAATAATACTCCTAAGGAATTTTAAGAAAAAGAGACAATACCATGAGCTTTGATTTTACTGCAGATGAAGTTTTTGAAATGGCCGAGCAACTTGAAAAAAACGGCGCAGATTTTTATCGCAATTCCGCGGCAAGCATATCAGATGAAGAAAACAAAAAAGTACTGCTTGATCTTGCTGCCATGGAAGATGAACACGAAAAAATCTTTGCAGGAATGCGTGCCTCTTTAACATCCGGAGAAAAGGAAAGCAGCACCTTTGATCCCGAAGAGGAGACAATGGCCTACCTAAAGGCACTTGTCGACACCAGAGTCTTTTTCAAAAAAGAGATTGATACTTCTTCCATGCAGGAAATCCTTAAAGCTGCGCTGGTTTCGGAAAAAGATACCATTGTTTTTTTCATGGGTTTAAAAGATATGGTGCCGGAAAATCTTGGGAAGAATCGTTTGGAAGATATTATTAAAGAAGAGATGTCACATATCAAGCTGATTGGCAGTATGCTGGTGAAGACAGGTACTTAAATGCATTAATCATATTTTATTCTGATTACGTATGATACTCAGCCAATTCTGTGCGGAATTGATGCAAAATTGTGACATAGCATGGAATTTAAAATAGCAACTGTATACGAAAAAAGGGTCAAGTCTCATCTTGGAGTAAATGGGGAGTAAATGGGGTCAGAGTAAATGGGGTCAGAGTGAAATTAAAACATCTGTAATTCCTGCGAGTAAGGGTGTTCTTTGTTTTTTGCACTGTCCCTTTTAATTCGGTTGCAAGCTTGGTCAAATGCTACATGAACCCTGAAAACCAAGCTTATCAGCAAAGTTCATCAATTTCTAGCAAGCACCGCTATGATTTTTAGCTCCATGATTATTTTTGCCATATTTTTTATGGAAATACCTCCGTTGTCAACGGAGATGTTGACAGATGTGACATTAGGCTATACAAATTTACTTATAGAGCAAAAACTTTAAGAGTGCAGTACCAGGTATTAAAATAACGAAATTTGAATTCGTAGATATCTCCACCATGAAACAAATATCCGCCACCATACTTGCTGAGTTCATTCTGACTTCTTATCCCGATAAGAATATCACACCAATGAAACTTCAGAAACTTGCATACTACGCAAAAGCATGGACACTTGTCGCTAATCGACAGTGTACTGATGCGCAGTTTGAAAGGTGGCAGTTTGGTCCGGTGAACAGAGAGATATATCAAAAGTATAAGCTTTACAGTCGAGAAAATATACCTATACCTGTTGATATGCAAACAAGAGTGCAAGGTGAAGACGCAGATTTTCTGAAGTTCATCCTTAATAATTATGTGGATCATTCCGCTGTCGCTTTAAGTGCAATGACGCATAAAGAAAAGCCCTGGGTTGAGACACTGCCTGATGCTGTTATTCCTGACGATGTGATACGTGAGTATTATTCAAAACGCTCTTTTGCCAGAAATTTTCAGGGAAAAGCCTGGAATGAGGGAAAATTCTATGTTTTGAAAACAAACTCCTGGCATTCATTCACTATGGACATGACAGACGAAGAAGCCAAAGCCTATGAATCGTATGCATCTTATACTGAATATTTGAGGCGTACTAAAATCGCGAACCAGGAGTTTGACAAATTTCTTGAAAAACTTTTTTAGTTTTGACTACCCACCTTTTTGATTCACACGATAGGGAGTATCTTGCAGAGTTAATGCGAGATTTCCCTGTCTCTTCTGAAATTTCCCTTGATAGAGCCATAGAACGGATAAAAGATATCTGTAACAATTATCTGAGAGCTGAAAAAATCGCAGAAAAATTGAAACGTTCTCCGGACGATGTTGTTACGATTGTTTTTCAGCGACTTCCGATTGCACTTCATAAACGTTTATTTGAAGGAATCTTAAGTAATGCAGGGGAATACCGTAAAGAGATCGATCCAAATGGTGGAGAGGTTCTCTTTGGCCCTCCCAGGAATGAGTTCAAGGGAACAGAGCCAGAGAATATAGCACAGATGTTGACAGGAAATATTGCGACCTTGACTCCAAATTCAATTGCCCCAGTGGATGTTGCTGCAAGGTTTTATCAACGATTTGTTTATATTCATCCCTTCCATGACGGAAATGGCCGGATAGCACGGCTCATTGTAGAGATTTATCTACTTTATCATCATTTTCAGATTGACTTTGAACATCTGAAAAAAACAACCCGGTGGCTAAAGCAGTTGAATTATTGCCACAGGAAAATGAACATACCACAAGCATATCCGCATAGTTTAAAATGGTGGGTACATCATTTTAGAAAGTTTGTTGTATCTGAGAGTGAATTGCTATAATTATTTAAAGATAATTGGGGTCGTTTTAAATCATATCGGCCCTTATTTTTCAGAAGGAACATGCCATTGGCAATCTCCCCAATTTAAGTAAAACCGCAAGCAAAGACTATTCCTGACAATCACAACTATTCGATCATGCTTGCATTACACAACAAGCGTATATATATAGTATGTATATAGCAAACACTAACGAGAGAAAACCCATGGCAACAGGATCAATTTTTGTTAATAATCGTACACAGGCAGTCAGACTTCCTGTTGAAACCCGTTTTCCAGAAGGAGTTAAAAAAGTCATTGTCCGTGTATTTGGAAAAGATCGAATACTATCTCCTGTTGAAAATACCTGGGATAGCTTCTTCTTATCCGAGGAGAAAGTGACAGATGATTTCATAACTGAACGTGCATCTCAGGAACAACAGGATCGAGAGGCCTTTTAATGCTGAAATACATGCTGGATACCAATATTGTTATCTATGTAATAAAAAAGCGGCCCATTCATGCTCTGGAAGTGTTTAATATCCATGCTGGCCTGATGTGTATTAGTACCTTACTCCTGAAAAGCTGTCAAAAAAAACAAGAACTTTGGAAAGTTGCTTTATAAGCAATGAGTTGCCTCTACCACCAAGGTACTTATCCCGGCTTTCCCGTTCATCACCGGGGTTAGTTCTATTACATTTGCTGAGTTATTGCATGGGGTGGAGAAAAGTACTAAACCTGAACACAATTTAAGGCAAGTGGAAGATTTTATTTCTCGGTTAGAAGTTCTGGATTATGGCATTAAAGCTGCTGCTCATTATGGTGATATTCGTGCAGATCTTGAAAGGAAAGGAACAGTAATCGGGATTAATGATCTACATATTGCGGGACATGCCAGAAGTGAGGCTATGGTTTTGGTTACAAACAACCTGCGTGAATTCGATCGTGTTGAGGGGTTGCGCCCGGATATTGCAGTCATCACTTCGGTGGAATTTGATCATGTTGATATCTTTGATGATCTTGATGCGATCAAACGATCTTTTAAAAAATTAGTATCACTGCTCTTCAACGCTAACGAAAACTGATCCACCTTCGCTAATCAGAATTGAGCCACTTATTCGTGAGCCGGTTCCCTTTGATAACGTGGCATCAGACGAGCTATGCTCTTCCAGAAAACTTGCCATGGATCTCAAGCAACGTGGACTCCATGCTGAATCCTGCCCAGACACTGATACTATTCTGAATAAGTTACCTCCAATCCTTCAGAAAAACAAGGTGGTAGCCATTCTGTCCAAAGACGGTTTTGATACTAACACCGGTAAACGGTAAGTGAGGCCGGCACTCAGTTCACACATGAGACCCTTGAAAAAGCTGCAAACCATTTAAGTAAACCCTATAATTTCTTCATCGAACGTCCTTAACTTCTTGACCATTACACCAATATACCGTAACTTTCCAGTTCTGTTCATTTCAATACTCACATCTTCGCTGCACTACCTGAGAAACCTATAGAGTCGACAATATTTATTATACTTTTCATAGAGAGGACCCATCATGAAACTCGCTGTCCTGAAAGAGATTGAAGAAGGCGAAAACAGGGTTGCTATCATTCCGGACTCCATCAAACGACTGAGCAAAAACGGCTTTGACGTTTTGATCGAAACAGGTGCTGGCCTGGCATCCGGACACAGTGACCAGGATTATACCGACAAAGGTGCCGCCATCGTGGCCACGGCCGGGGAACTGATCAATCAGGCTGACTGTATTGTGAAAGTTCGGCCACCAACCATGGAGGAAGTGGAAGCGCTGAATGATGGCTCTTTTTATATATCCATCATCCAATCCACCCTGCGCCACGACATAGTCAAAAAACTCCAGGAAAAGAAAATCACTGCCTTTGGCCTTGATATCATCCCGCGTACAACCCTGGCCCAATCCATGGATGTTCTTTCCTCCATGAGTACGATTTCCGGCTATAAAGCAGTACTTCTGGCCGCAGATAACATTAACAAATTTTTCCCCATGCTCATGACAGCAGCAGGAACAATTGCTCCTGCCAAGGTTCTGGTACTCGGTGCAGGCGTTGCCGGGCTGATGGCCTGTGCAACGGCTAAACGTCTTGGTGGCGTGGTTGAAGCATTTGATGTTCGCCCTGAGGTCAAAGAGCAGGTCAATTCCGTAGGTGCCAGGTTTGTAGAGGTACCTATTAAAGAAGATGGCTCAGGTGGTGGTGGATATGCCAAAGAAATGTCTGATGAATACAAGAAAAAACAGGCGGAACTGATCTCCAAGCATATTGCCAAATCAGATGTGGTTATCCCCACAGCTCTGATACCCGGCAGAAAAGCTCCTATACTTATCAGTGAAGAACAGGTTAAATCCATGAAGCCCGGATCCGTCATTGTTGATCTGGCAGCTGAAATGGGCGGTAACTGCGCGGTTACCACAGTGGGAGAAAATACGGTTGTCCATGGCGTTCAGATTATCGGTCATGCCAACCTGCCTTCCACCATGTCTTATCACGCCTCGCAGATGTTTTCCAAAAATGTTGAAAAATTCCTTTTCCACCTCTGTGACGAAAACGGTTTCAAAATGGATATGGAAGACGAAATCACCAGTGGATCACTGGTCACTAAAGATGGCCAGGTTATACATGAACTGACCAAATCACTCATGACCGGTTAAGGAGAAAAAAATGGATACAGGAACAATCATTATCGGTTTAACCATTTTTGTACTGGCCTGCTTTGCAGGGGCCGAGCTTATCTCAAAAGTGCCTCAGACCTTACATACCCCGCTCATGTCCGGATCAAATGCCATTTCAGGCATTGCCATCCTCGGTGCATTACTTGCCACCGGAAGGCCGGAATCCATTAACGCAGAATCCATGCTTGGATTTTTTGCGGTTGTATTCGCCACCATCAATGTTGTAGGCGGATATATGGTAACGGACAGAATGCTGCAGATGTTCAAGAAAAAGAAACGAAAGAAAAAAGAATAGCAGCATTGTTAAAATTTCCCTGCCCGACCTTGCATAGATATTTTGACATCCGGGCGGTAAAAACATGTACCAACTAGTGAGTTAAACAACCATGTCTACTGTTAATATTATAGATTTTGTATATCTGATATCAGCTGTCCTGTTCATGCTCGGTATCAAGAACCTGAGTTCTCCAGCTACAGCCAAATTCGGCAACAAACTGTCCATGGCCGGAATGGCGGTGGCAATCATAGCCACCATGGCCAGTCCGGACATGTACGGTTTTGTCATGATCATCATTGCCATTGGTATCGGTGCTGCCATCGGCGGTTATGCTGCAATAAAAGTGGAGATGACCTCCATGCCGGAGATGGTCGCTCTGTTTAACGGTTGTGGTGGTGCAGCATCAGCACTGGTTGCCATGGCTGAGTTCAACGGTCATACCGGCGCATTTGCCAATTTCACCATGATCACCCTGCTTCTTTCCATTATTATTGGCGGACTGACCTTTACCGGTTCTATTATCGCTTACACCAAGCTGCAGGGAATTATCTCAACACGGCCTATTACCTATCCATTCCAGCAAGTTGTTAATGCCGGGATTGTAGTTTTCACCCTGTTTCTTGCTTATCTTGTATTCCAGAATCCTGCCAATACTTTTGCATTCATCCTCATTATCATCCTTGCTCTTGCTTTAGGAGTTCTTGCGGTTATCCCGATCGGTGGAGCTGACATGCCGGTTATCGTATCGCTCTTAAACTCCTACTCCGGTCTTGCAGTATCCATGACAGGTTTTGCACTGAACAACAACGCACTGATCATTGTCGGCTCGCTTGTTGGCGCATCCGGGCTCTTCCTCACCAAAATCATGTGCGATGCCATGAACCGTTCACTTGCTAATGTCCTCTTTGGTGCCTTTGGGGCCATTGACGACTCTGTTGCAGATGCAGGTGAAGGCCCTGCCGGCAGCATGAAAGGTTTTGAGGTTGAGGATGTTGCCATTGCACTGGAAAATTCCGAGTCCCTGATCATTGTTCCAGGGTATGGAATGGCTGCAGCTCAGGCTCAGCATGTTACCCGTGAACTTGGTGATTTCCTGGCAGAAGAAGGCGTTGACGTTCGCTATGCCATCCATTCTGTTGCCGGTCGTATGCCGGGTCATATGAATGTTCTGCTTGCTGAGGCTGATGTTTCCTACGACCAGCTCTATGCCATGGAAGACATCAACGATGATTTCTCCACCACTGATATCGTGCTTGTTATCGGTGCCAACGATGTTGTAAATCCTGCAGCAAAAACCAATCCCAGCAGCCCGATCTACGGCATGCCAATCCTTGAAGTTGACAAGGCTCGTACTGTTGTTGTACTCAAACGTTCGATGAACGTAGGTTTTGCAGGAATTGAAAACGAACTGTTCTTCAAAGATAACACCATGATGCTCTTTGGTGATGCCAAGGCCTCTATCCAGAAGCTCTTAAATGCTGTCAGGGAATAATACGAAGTAAAGAAATTTCATCTTCTGTATAAAAAAAGGCGCATTGAGAGAATTCTCAATTCGCCTTTTTTCTTTTCCTTCATCAATCGATATTCCTTATTCGACATTCGATATTCAATTTCAATCGCTAAATCATCACAAGATATACATACCTGTAATTCATCACTTTTTTCTATTTCACCCTCCTGAAAAAAGTGTCCTTGAAGTGTACCTACAAAATCTCTGCCAGATTCTCCTTTAACTGTGCAACCAAACCCTGAAAATCGAATTCTCGCCGTCCCTCCTTCCCTGCTGTTTCAATGGACAGTGCTATTTCTGCAAAATCATCAAGACCAAGACTCACCAAAGCTCCCTTCAAAGTATGCCCGGCTTTACCTATGGCCCGAACATCTTTCTGCCCCAGAACTCTTTCCAGATCCCGAAAATGATTTTGCAGAACGCTCAAAAAAGTTGGTAACATATCAGTAACTTTATCATCTGAGAGTTTATAATGTTCGCAGAGAAAGGCTGACACCCGGTCGGTTAATAAGAGTTGAGGCATACCTGAATCGTTGTCCTTTTGTAATATGCAAGCCAGTAAAACACATGAACTGTTAATGCCTTGCAAATTATTTTTCTATTTTATTTAAAAACACTTACGATGCCGACGTTATCATCACTTACCAGTGTTAGAACTTCAAATTCTATGCTATACGAATGGTATGGGATATTCAAATAAAAATCGGACATTCACTGCAGGAGAACACCCTCAACACGCTCTCGCAGTTACAACATTGCAGAAGCGTATTCACGATGTCATTGACTCATCCTCTCTTCTACGGACGGGTGAACCTGTTATCATAGGAGTGTCAGGAGGTGCTGATTCCATTTGTCTTCTGCATATTCTCTCTGTCCTCTTTCCCTCGTCTAAACGTATTGCTGTCTATGTGGATCATGGTCTACGTCCACATGAAACAAAAGCAGAAAAACTACTTGTTCAGGAACAGGCTGAACTCTGTTCGGCTCATTTCGAAACTGTTACGGTTGATGTTCAACAAGAAAAAAAACTCAAAAACTGCTCCCTTGAGGAAGCAGCACGCAATCTGCGTTACCAGGCGCTGGAGGGTCTTCGGATCAAATTCCGCGCCCCGAGCATTGCCGTCGGGCACACTGCTGATGATCAGGCAGAAGAAATCCTGCTTCGTCTCATCCGTGGAACCGGCAGCAGTGGACTTAGTGGTATGAATCAGCAGCGTGGACTTATTATCCGCCCGCTGCTCCACGAAAAAAAAGAAACGCTACTCACCTATTTACAAGAACAAAACATCCCCTTTTGTGAGGACAGTTCCAACCTGGACACCAATTTTCTCAGAAATAAAATTCGCCTGGATCTTCTGCCAAAACTCGAGAATGAATATAACAAGTCGATGCGACAGACTCTGTTGCAAACTGCAGCAATTCTTACTGAGGAGGACAAACTTCTCAGCGAATTAACGAAAAACTGTTTTCACAAGCATGTTTATCAGGAAACAGAGACATTAAGCCTTGATTTACGCTCGTTTGCCCTTGAAGCTCTGGCCATAAAACGTAGAATTATGGAGAAAATCTGCTGGACACTTGACTCCAGGCCATCTTTTAAAAAAATTGAAAGTCTGCTTGTGCTGGCCGCCTCTCAAAAACAAACCGAGATTCATCTTGCAGGTGGATTGCGAGCTGTCAGGCAAAACAACACTATTTTTTTTCATCGCCCTTCCAGAAAAAAAGGCTATAGGGGGCCGGGAATCATCCAAAAAACATTTTCTCCCATCACCATCCCCTGCCCTGGAACATATCCTGTCCCCGAACTGGCACAGCAACTCAAAATCACAAAAGTCGAATTCTCTCCCGATCTATTGAAGACTTCGGATCATCTGATAGTGGATGCGACAAATATCAGATTTCCCCTTCTTCTGCGCCATCATAAAGCTGGAGAAAGCTTTCACCCGCTTGGCGCACCTGGAAGAAAAAAAATATCACGATTCTTTTCTGATCAAAAAATTTCCCTCTCCAAAAGAGATTCTTTTCCTCTTCTTCTTTCAAAAGGACTCATTACAGCTCTTGTCGGCCTGCGCATTGAACAGCAATTTCGAGTAAGCAACACAACAAAATCTGTATTTTTGCTGCAATGGACAAAAACAAACAGTAACCATACGCAGCCAGACCCCTAACAATCTTTACAATATTTTTAACTACTTATAGTCAGGTTATTTTTTATTATTTATCCCCTGCCTGTACAAATAGAGGAAGCTTGATTTTCTCTGCCAGATGTTCTTTTCGCCACTGCTCATCAGTAATGAAAAACATGTTCCCTCCACTTACCATTCTCCCCATGGCCAAATGTTTTTCAGATAATTCTTGTAATGGCGCCACAATCACCACTACATTCTTTTTCCGATCTGCCATTTGGCGCACCTTGATTACGGTTTCAACCATTGACACCGGGCAATCTTGCGAGACAAAAGCGATTATCTTCTCGCCCTTGAATGCACCCAATCGTCTTTTCCCTTTGCCATCCCCACCAGCCACGAGCAGGTCATCTGGAAAACCGTATGCCTGCTTTTCAACTCCCGGGCAGTAGGCAACCTCTCTAAAGTTATCAACAATCAGGGAAGCAAGTGTAACCATCCCCCTGTTGTAGTAGAGAGAAACGCAATAGTTCAGTATTTCATGATCCGGGAGGTGTGGTTTTACTATCTCCAGCCAGTTCCCTACTCCCTGCAGCACCGCTTTTTTATATTGAACCTGAATGTCACTGGCCGGGGCACCTTTGATGTGAAAGTCAACATACTCGTGCATCATAAAATATTGGCCCAGCAACCGCCTGAGCATATCGGAGTGTCGCAGATCCTGGTAATGGGTACGTACAAAGGCATGAAATTTATCTTTCATTGCCTTCAATTCAGCAACAGTGTGAATGGAGTAACTTGAATCCAACAACTCTTTTGCCTGCATCATCAGAAGGGCAAAATCGTATTGACCTGCTCCGGGCTCAGCACCAGTTAAGAGCTTATAAAAATACGCATTTTCATCACTTCCGGTAAAAGAAGGGAGATGGTCAGGATCTATTATATGCAGACTAAAGGATTGCTCCCCGAGAATAAGCGGATAGTGTTGTCCTTTTGCAAAAATCAGCAGGGCAAGCCCGCGATACGAGGTGTCGATGGTTTGCTGTGTTCCCGAGTTCAGGCTTCCCTTGAACAGGATGGTGTCGGTCAAACCATTATAGCCCTTTAATTCTATATCCATGGCATCCTGGGACTGGATAACAAATGAAGCCAGAGCAGTGCCATTACTGGTCAGAACTAAAAAGACAAACAGGAAACAGGAAACAAATAATTTGCTGGTCATATCACGTCCATACTCTGGTCTCAAAAATATAAAAATCCCTGCCGCCATTCAGCAGCAGGGATTCCTCCCAATCCTTAAGGCAACGGACACTAAAGCCGTTCGCACGGTTGTTGTTCATATTGGCGTTGCTTCCTGCGTTGTTGACAGTGCCATTGTTGTGGTTGCGGTAAGCTGCCACAACAACGCAAGCGGGCAAACACTTTACACCTTCAGGTTTGATCATGGTTGAAAACATCAAGCCGGAAACAAATTGCTACCTCCCTCTTTTTACGCTTCCCCCCCCCTGCACCCGCAAAAAGACGCGGGATGCAGGGGGTAAGTGTCAAAAGAGACAAAGACATCAAAGTGTCTTAATCCTGAAGACAACGGGCACTGAAACCGTGCGCACGGTAGTTGAAGTGCATGTTGGCGTAGCTGCCGTTGAAGTACAAGTTACGACTGCTGCTGCCATCCACCGTACTGCTCCAGTAGTAGCCGCCGCTGCCTGCGAAGTAGACCGTGCCATTGACGCGGTAGCGGTAACCTGCCACAACAAGCTTTGTGGGAGACGCAAAGGCACCTGCCGAATCCCGGGTATTCCAGGACTTTCTTTCAGTATCGAGTTCCAAATCCGTTGGCAGTCTGAAACCAGACGGACAGGGGTTATTGATACCAGGCTCGCCCTGCCATAATTCATTATTCTGCCCGGTTCTCCAATCCCCGGGAAAGCTCGACACCATGATAAAATCATCATGACCAGGGACATCCGTACTACTTTGACTCCAAGTGGTATCACTGGTACGCTTCTCATGCCCATCAGCTAACCGACCCCACTGGTATAAATCACCATAGGCGTCTGGATCATCAGAACTGGTGGCTACCCGGGAAGCACCGAGGTTACGATCCATCCATGTCTGGCCTGCTGAGCTTACTACACCTACAGTCCATCCGCAAACTGTCTGGCCATCTGATGTCTCGACCCAGTCAGCTCCATTACAAATGCATATTGTGTAGTTTGAAGTCAGGGCAAGGGTTCCTTCGTGTATATCATCACATTCAGTAGGAGCGACACTATATTTGGTCAGTTTCATATAGCCCGCAATATCAAGCGTTGCCGCAGGATTTGCAGTACCAATCCCTACCATAGCATCAGTTGAAACTACACCTGTGCCATCGTTCCAGTAACTTGTCCCGGCTGGGCCTGTAGCACCCATTGGGCCTTGTTCACCTTGCAGGCCTTGTGGACCGGCTGGGCCTGTAGCACCTATTGGGCCTTGTTCACCTTGGTCACCTTGCGGACCGGCTGGGCCTGTAGCACCTATGGGGCCTTGTTCACCTTGATCACCTTGTGGACCGGCCGGGCCTTCCGGGCCATTAGTCCCAATAGTTATGTCTATAGAGTCTGTGAGGTTGGGGTTTTGGAATTGACCATCGTTAGATACAAGTAATCTACAAGTGGCAGGTAACATTACCTCCCCTAAAGAAGCCTCGATATGCGTATTATCATGTTGGATGAGAAATAAAGATACGTTGTTGAATACCACTTCAGGGTTCTCTCCAAAGTTATTTCCATAGATATAAATATACCCGTTATCAACATCGACCTCTGCACGAAATATTTCTAATAATATTTTGGGTTGGTTTACTGGTGTAGGTTTTGCAAATGCAGGCCCTTGTATGAAACTGAAACAGAAAGATACCATACCTATCAGTACAATCAATTTTTTCATATTCCCTCCTGTAGAAATGTTGCCAGTGGATAACAGCTCGCATAAAATGGAATTGCCTGTAATTGCCCAATAAAAAAAGCCGAGCTACCTCATTCAAATAGGTAGCTCGGCTGACTTGTAAGCCCCGCGGCTTTCCGTCCCAACCTTACGGAAGGTTTGGTTTTATCTATTGCTTTGCTGTTATTGTTATGCATGTTTTTTGAAAAATGAATCACCTTTCATTATACCACGAGGATGGTATAATGTATATAGGTGAAAATACCTATTTTTCTGTGAAAACAATGGGGGGAGACCACGTTTGTTATTTCTGGTGACATCCGCTCCTGCGTTGTCATCTGCACTCAGACGCTCTGCGCCAGATTATGTAAATCCAACCATTCAATTTGCTCTCTCCCGGTGCAGAGCGCCTACAGATGCGTAACACCGCAGGGGCGGCATTACGAGGGGAAAAATTCAAGTTCTTAATTTTAAAGCACTTCCCGTTTTCTCGGAGTTAAAGTTTATACCCCTCGAGGTATAAGTATCTTTTTGAAAGAAAAAGTGCATGAGAAACAATTATTGGTTTATGACAGAGCATTGACAACAACCTGACATTACCTTAAAGTAAGGAAAGACACTAAAAAAAATGAGGCATACCATGCTAAGCTCAACCATAACAACCAAAGGGCAAATTACTATCCCAAAAGATATCAGAGCTATCTTGAATATCGGCAAAGGGGATAGAATCGAATTCTTAGTAGATGCTAATGGCTCAGTCACAATTTTGCCTGTTACAACAGATATAACAGCATTAAAAGGCTTAGTTCCGAAACCAAAAAAATACGTGTCATTAGATGACATGAAAAATGCCATTAGAGAACAAGGTGGCAGATCTTGATTGGAGTTGACACGAATATACTCGTCCGCTACATCACGCAAGATGATGAAGAACAATCTGGTATTGCCACAGAGTTCATTGAAAACTATTGTTTACATGGCAATAAAATTTTCGTTAACCACCTGGTCATCTGTGAATTGGTATGGGTATTAAAAAAATGCTATAAATTATCCAAACCAAAAACTATTAATGTTATTCAACACATTCTTCAAATTTCACAATTCAGCATTGAGAACGCTCAAATAATATGGCAGGCATTAACAGATTATAAAAAGGGATCAGCAGATTTTGCAGACTATGTTGTTGGTCGAACAAATATATTTAACAATTGCGACGAGACAATGACTTTTGACAAGAAAGCCGGTACATCTAAGGGGTTCACGCTGCTACCCACAAAAAATGGACTAACACCGCGAAAGACATCATGAACTGAACACTCAGGCCTGACACCAGCAACAACAAAACAATTCAAACCAATCGGGGGCGTAATCAGACAGAGTTCTGCCATCTTCACAACAATAATACCAAACCGGAATACATGGAACAGCCCACACCGGATATACCAAATGCTGAATCAGCCGCAAGAACTTCAGAACCACCATTTAAAGCAATGACAGCAGAATACACCACAGGCAGGGTGAGCAGCAGCATGCCGATGGCATCCATAAACAGGCCAGAGCGCCAGGTGGGTCAGGATCTTACGGATTACCTTCCGTTCAACGATAAAACTGACTACCTGAGCGTATAATGTAAAAACAAAGGATTGTTGTTATAAGATAAACAGGTTTGTTGGGTTATTTTGGGCGGCAACATGAAGTTCACACTGATGTCCATCACACATGACTGCAGCAGCACTTTTCAAGGCCAACTCCGGCCGATTATTTTTTTCGCTGAGGTGAGCGAGAATAACATATCTCAACTTTTCATGGAGCAAATCCTGAAGAAAAGACGCTGCATCTTCGTTGGCCAGATGCCCCTGACTTGAGCGTACCCGTTGCTGGAGAAACAGAGGATAGGGCCCGTTTTTCAACATCATTGGATCATGATTAAATTCAAGGACAACGGCATCACAGCTACTGAGTCTTCTGGCAATAAGATGTGAAACCTTGCCGGTATCAGTGCAACAGGCCACACTCACCCTGCCGTCGCTGATAAGATAGCCAACAGGATCACGGGTGTCATGGGATATTGCAAAAGAGCGAACTTCCAGATCCTTCAATGCAACACCTTTTCCTGTTTCAAATTCCACCCGTTTATGTAATTTCCCGAGTTTCTTATCACTGCCCTGAAATGTTCCCTCATTGGCATACACAGGAAGTCTGCAACGCCTGGAAATAACCCCTGCGCCCTGTATATGATCATTATGCTCATGGGTAAGAAACAGGCCATCCAGTTCATCCATCTCCCTGCCATGAACCGCGAGACGTCTGGCTAACTCCTTCCCTGAAAAGCCGGCATCTATGAGGATGGACGTTTGTCCTGATTCAATATAAAGAGAATTCCCTCTACTCCCTGAGCCAAGCACTGAAAAATACATTACTTTATTTATCTTCCTCAAATTCCAGTATGGCCAAAGCCGCCTGTTCCGCGTTTGGTATCGTCAAGTTTGTTAACCGCTTCCAATTGTGCCTGTACAACAGAAGCCAGAACCAATTGAGCTATCCGGTCACCGCGATTCACTGTAAAAGGAGTTTTACCGAGATTAATCAGAGCAACCCGCACCTCTCCCCGATAATCAGCATCAATGGTTCCCGGACTGTTAATCACGGTGATTCCATGTTTCACAGCAAGGCCGCTTCTTGGTCGTACCTGAAACTCGTAACCTGGTGGGATTGCCACTTGAAATCCTGTGGGAAAAAGATGAATTTCTCCCGGTTCAAGGCTGTAGGGTTTATCAAGTGCAGCCCTCACATCCATGCCTGCTGCCAACTCAGACTGATATTCCGGCAAAAAAAGATCATTATTCTTTTCAGGGTCCAGCCAACTGATTTCCACCTTCATTTTTTTCATGCATGCACCATACCTGAAAGGTCTAAGAGAGACCACAAAAACTGCTGATTTCCATTGCTAACGCACAAACAAAAAGGTAAAAATCAATTCACTAACACCGGTAAACGGTAAGTGAGGCCGGCACTCTTTTCAGTACCCCCTTGAGGGGTATAAGTGCCTTGTTGGTATATCCAACTTGCTAATGTTAAACGAACTTTTCATTTTCTTGTTTTTTTATGACAGCTTTTGAGGAGTAAGGCACTAAATCAAAAAACAGCAAAAGATTCAAGCGGATATTTCCATGGAATTCATCATTAACAACGACTACCACGACGTCAGACTGGATAAATTTCTTCA
>JAYEOK010000031.1:0-5484 GCA_034722915.1 Thermodesulfobacteriota bacterium
ATATCACGAAATTTAATATTGGCCTTAGTCGGTTTTGCAAAGATGGCTTCCAGTGTTTTGCGATGCTTCCCTTTCATGAAACAAATGGTAGCACATTATGACACCACCTTCAAGAAAGAAAAAGGTGCATTCTTTTTCTCTTCAAAACAAATAGTATCGTGTCCCCACATTCCAATTGATACGAGCGGGCTGCGAGTTCAAGGAAAGGGGGAGATAAACTTTAAGACAAACGAAATCGATTTCCATATGAAACCAATGCCAAAATCAGCCCATTTTTTCAGTCTGGCAACACCCATTAGTGTGACCGGTCCATTTACCGATTTGAACTTATCGCCCTGCGGGCGGGTTTTAAAAAGAAAATGTCGAACAAGGAATATCGAATATCGATCGGAATAAAAAACGACGGATCAAGGGCTTTTCCCCTTCTGCGGTTCGACATTCCTCGGAGTCTTCGCTTACCTGTTCGATATTCGATATTCGTCCTTTAATGTTCGGTATTCATTTTTTAAGATTCGTAAAAAATGAAAATTCCTATGCTATCAAGATAGGTGTTACGGCAGGTGGCGTGCTTGGAACTGTTTTCGGTCTTGCAACCAGTGTGCTAACCGTTCCTTACCAGTGGCTTTTTACCGACAACATGGAAACTGACGGGGATAAGGCATGCTCCGCGGCCATGGATTGGGTAAAGACTTCCGGAAAAGAGTAATTCACCCGGAAATATCATGCAAAATTGTTATTTCAGCTTTGATGGATTCGTAAAAAGGTCAAATTTGAGATGGCTAAGTAAAAAGCTCCACATGCGAGGCGCGGAAATTTTGTATTATTTCGGCGTACCAGGGTACGTTGAAATAATACAAAATTTGTACCCCAAGGGCACTTCCCACGGGCGCGCAACGAAGCAGATGAAGAGTTTTTACGACGCCATCAGCTTTACCTGTTTCGTATTTCGTATTTTTTCCTGGTCGTCCGTCCCTTAAAATGGTGGCGCAATAGTCACCAAAATACGCATATCTGTTTCCGCCTTCACACCATGCGGTTCATTAATGTCACTGATTAACACATCACCGTTTTTCGCAGGCAGTGCGGTGCCCCCCTCTCCCAGGAAAAAACCATTTCCTTCAATGACATGGATGCTTAATTGTCCATCTGCCGGATGGCTGTGAACTGGAAAAACCTGTCCTGCCGCCAAATTAAAATTCAAAACCCTGAAATATGGTGAATCATGGAGTAAAAAACGTTTAAATTTTTTCAGATCAAATTCTCTGCTGTCTGCAAGATGAAGAAGTTTCATATCTTTACTTTTCCTGTTACGGCCCTGTTCAGAGCACTTAAGACAGCCTTAATGGACGCTACAATAATATCTGTGTCTATGGCAACACCCCATTTTTTCACACCATCAGGCATTTCCACCTGAATATAGGCAACGGCCTTGGAACTTGAGGTTTTACTCAAGGCATGCTCGTGATAGCGACTGAGAGTAAAATCTCCGCTTACCTTTGTTTTTATGGCTGCACAAAAGGCATCCAAAGGCCCGTTACCGACAGCAGCAATGAGTATTTCCTTACCATTGGACTCCACAACGCCCTCTATTTCAGCAACAGAAGCCTGCTCATCATTATCAATATGACGTTTCAGCACATTAAAACTGCTGAGACAGTAAGGGACATCCACATTTAAATATTCGTTCTCAAAAGCTTTCCAGATTTCCGCAATCTGTAATTCCCGTCCTGCTTTATCTGTTACAGTTTGTATAATTGCACCAAATTCGGGATGCATTCCTTTAGGCATGTTAAGCCCAAACTCCCTGTCCATTATATAGGCAACGCCACCTTTTCCAGACTGGCTGTTTATACGGATAATGGATTCATAGGTTCTGCCGACATCTGTGGGATCAATAGGCAGATAAGGCACTTCCCAGCGGCCATCACCTTCCTCACAAAGTTTCATACCTTTATGTATTGCATCCTGGTGTGATCCGGAAAAAGCAGTATAGACAAGGTCACCGGCATAAGGGTGTCTTACGTGAACCGGGATATCGGTGACCTGCTCAGACACTGTGATCAGACGTTGAATGTCATGCAAATCAAGCTTAGGATCAATCCCTTGAGTAAACATGTTGAGAGCAAGGGTAACTATATCCACATTCCCGGTACGCTCACCATTCCCAAACAGTGTTCCCTCCACCCTGTCACCTCCTGCCATAAGCGCAAGCTCAGTTGCAGCCACAGCGCATCCACGATCATTATGTGCATGCAGACTGATAAGGGCTGCCCCACGATTCTTCATGTTCTGGCAAAACCACTCAATTTGATCGGCATACACATTAGGAGTGGCCATCTCTACAGTGGAAGGAAGATTTATAATAACAGGATATTCAGGTGTTGGTTCCCATACATCCATGACCGCTTCACAGATATGAAGTGCAAAATCCAGCTCGGTTCCGGTAAAACTCTCAGGAGAGTATTCATAGCGGAAATTGGTTTCTGGATGTTTATGTGCCTCTTCACGGATAACGGTTGCCCCGGCAACCCCAAGGGCAGTGATCTCCTCGCGGCTCATTTTAAAAACTGCTCTTCGTTGCAGAGTGGATGTTGAGTTATAAAGATGCATCACCACATTTTTTGCACCCTTTACAGCCTCAAAACTCTTTTTAATCAGATGCTCTCGTGCCGGAGTAAGAACCTGAATCGTCACATCATCAGGAATCAAAGCATCATCAATAAGAGTACGGGCAAAGTCAAATTCAACCTGTGATGCAGATGGGAAGCCAACCTCAATCTCCTTAAAACCCACATCCACCAACAACTGAAACAGTTCCAGTTTCTGTTTCAAATTCATGGGTTGAACCAAAGCCTGATTCCCATCACGCAGATCCACACTGCACCAGACGGGCGCTTTCGTAATAGACTTCCCAGGCCAGGTACGTCCGGGAAGGTCGACTCCCGGGTAGGGCCTGTACTTTTTCACTGTTTCAGCTTTCATGTTCTTCCTTTTTTGTTGTCCGATATCAGCACCATTGAAGTATAAAACCGGACACAAATAAAAAAGGCCACAGTTTCACACTGCGGCCTTTTGGATTTTCTGTTATTTTAATAACTTACGTTTCAGAACGCTCCAATCTTCACCACAGCCGATTCCCTGAGCAGGGATAGTCGTAGAGATGATAGGAGTTTATATGTGTGCATGGATAGTATCCCGATTTTTTTTTGAGTGCGTCTCTAATTACAAATTAAATAATCACCATATGAGCTTCTTGTCAAGTTTCTATTGCCTGATATCCTGAATTTCCGCATTAAAAGACGTTTTTTCGTAAATATTCGGGCTTAAGGAAAATTAGTGCAACAATCCGTCCATTGTAAATGTCTGGATAGCGCCCCAAGTTCGCTCAGGTAAGCGAGCTCGCGAGACTCCGAGCCGGCTTAAGATCTATATTGGTTCATATGCGAAAAAGCCGGATCGGGCGAAGATGGGGTGCTAGCCGAATATTTACGTTTTTTCAACACTTTCTTCTTGCATATTGACATCTTTGTCATTGATAGATATATTTCTCTGTCTCTGCTATATAAACGTTGTACATACTCCCCCCACAAGAGGGGATACGTACCTTCAGCAAATTCTTTTCAAAATACACGAGATAAGCACCCTGAAAAAACAGGGTATAAACTCCGACTTCGAAAGAATTTATAAGGTACTGATCAATTGGCAACTTTTCTGAAAAACCTCAACATTATTAAAGGAAGAGGATTCATGGGAAAAATGAAAGGCTCTGAAGCTATTATACAATGCCTCCTTGAAGAAGGGGTAAAAACAATTTTTGGTTTTCCAGGAGGTGCAGTTATTGACCTCTACGATGACCTCATGGATTCCGAAGTGAATCACGTTCTTGTTCGCCACGAGCAGGGCGCAGTTCATGCTGCCGATGGTCTTGCCCGTGTGACAGGTGATGTGGGAGTTGCGCTTCTCACTTCCGGTCCCGGTGCGACCAACGGCGTAACAGCCATTGCCACAGCCTACATGGATTCTATTCCACTGGTGATCCTCACCGGCCAGGTACCTACCCCTCTCATTGGTAACGATGCTTTCCAGGAAGTGGATATCGTTGGTATCACAAGGCCCTGCACAAAGCACAATTATCTTGTGAGTAAAGCTGAAGACCTGGTACCGACTCTGCGTGAAGCCTTTCACATTGCCCGTACCGGTCGTCCAGGACCGGTGCTTATCGACCTGCCGAAAGATGTTGTTGCAAGTATGGTTGATTTCACTGAGAAAAAGCCCATCCGCATGCAGAATTATCAGCCCACATATGAGCCTCATATGGGTCAAATAGAAAAGGCATGTAAAGAAATTCTAAAAGCCAAACAACCTGTACTCTATGTTGGTGGCGGTGTTATTCTCTCCGACAGCAATGAAGAGCTGACTGAGCTTGCCAGAAAACTCAATATTCCTGTTACCATGACTCTTATGGGGCTTGGCGGATTTCCTGGCGGTGATCCTCTTTCCATGGGAATGTTAGGTATGCACGGAAGCTATACCTCGAATATGGCGGTAGCCAAGAGTGATCTTCTGATTGCTGTTGGGGCCCGTTTTGATGACCGTGTTACCGGTCGGATTGACGCATTTGCCCCCCATGCGAAAATCATCCACATTGATATTGATCCCACTTCCATCAGTAAAAATGTTGCTGTGGATATTCCCATTGTTGCAGATTGTAAAGTTGCACTCACTGAAATGAACAACTGGTTTACATCATGCGGTCATAACCTTGAAGAGGCTTGTGCTTCGCACACCCCCTGGATCGAAACCATTAATGAATGGACCAAAAAGCATCCCATGACCTACCTTGATGAAGGGGAAGTCATTAAGCCACAGTTTGTTGTTCAGAAACTTGACGAACTGACTGGCGGTGACGCCATTATCACAACTGAGGTTGGCCAGAACCAAATGTGGGCTGCCCAGTTTTATAAATTTAACAAACCCAGACGCCTGGTAACGTCAGGTGGTTTGGGAACCATGGGCTACGGTCTTCCTGCTGCCATTGGAGCTAAAATGGCTTTTCCTGATACAACTGTCATTGATGTTGCCGGTGACGGTTCCATCCAGATGAATATTCAGGAACTGGCTACGGCAAAACAATATGGCTGCCCGGTAATCGTCTGTATTCTCAATAATAATTACCTTGGTATGGTTCGTCAGTGGCAGGAACTCTTTTACGACAAACGTTATGCTGCGACTGTCATGGAAGTAACTCCTGATTTTGTTGCTCTTGCTGAGGCTTATGGTGCTGTTGGACTTCGTGCCACCAAGACCAGTGAAGTTGAAGACACTATTAAAAAAGCTCTTACTGCAGTTAAAGACAGCACTGTTATCATAGATTTTCGTATTGCACGAGAAGAAGGCGTTTTCCCAATGGTACCTGCTGGAAAGGCTACCACTGAAATGCTCCTTGTCTGATACTGTTTCGTTTTTACCGAAACAAAAAAAGCT
>JAYEOK010000032.1:0-5479 GCA_034722915.1 Thermodesulfobacteriota bacterium
TAAGTAGGTGAAAGTTGTGGTGAAAGTAGTAAATTCTTGAATATTTGGGTGTAATTAAACATTTAGGGTAAAATCCCCATAGGATTTTGGGATAATAACAAATGTGATGAAATCGTCGCTCAGGGATTGAATTAAGTGTAGCGGCTCGCAATCATAAACGCCCAGGTGCGTAATAATGTTTATTTTGGGCTCACATTAAACGTCAATAAGAACCAGCGGTGGCATTTGAACAGAAAGTTACGGTTTTGAGCTCATTGAAAAATTCATAACCGTAACTTTCTGTTCAATTATCCCCTTCAAAAGTGCCATCTTCAACTTGGTACCCACTAAAAACAAAAAGAGGATTGGCAAGAAATTGCTCTTGAGTCCTCTTAGGTCGGCTACCTGACCTATAAATCAGTGTCAGTTTATCACAATCCAGAAATCTTGCCTATCGAATCCTTCTGAAGAAGGAAATGTCATTATTTCAGTGAGGTAAGCCAACTCGTAACATAACAGTAGTATGTTTTACCTTTGCGAATTTGTGGAAAGGGTGAACATGCCATTGGCCATTGCATATTTTTTTCTCAAAATCCTGTTAAAATAATTCTGCGCTGAGCGTATAAATTTAGAGAAATTTATTTCGAAAAGATTCGGGAATAAGCTCAACTGGGCATTATTCTGAAATGGTTTTGATTGCCACGAGCAACAATATTATGATTGGTCAAAAATACCAGTAACAGGCATTGAGGGAGTGCCTGTTAGCCTCCAAATCGAAGCATAGGAATCAGATTTCTGCTTGACTATTGATGATATCCGCAATGGTTTTCATAGATGCATCAATTTGTTCAGCAGATGCTACAGCACAATTCAAGCGAATATAATTTTTATAACGACCACTCGGAGAACAAAGCTCACCCGGTAACACCGAGAGACCTCTTTTGATGGCATGCTGATAAAGAGTAAACGCGTTTATTGTTTTCGGTAATTGCAACCAACAGAGGAAGCCGCCCTGAGGTTGAGTAGCTTTAGTACCTTCCGGGAGTCGGTGTTGAATTGCATTTAATAATTGACCCTGTTTTTTCTGATAAAGGGGTGCCATCGATCTGAGATGCCGTTCAAATCGATTTGTAGATAGAAACTCGGCCAATGCAAACTGCGGGTGGAATGGAGCACATAAGGTCGAAATATATTTGAGTTTTCTTGCTTTTTCAGTGTATCGTCCTGGCATTATCCATCCAATCCTCAAATCCGGACATATGGATTTAGAAATAGAACTGCATAAGATAACCCTGCCGTCGTGATCATAGGATTGTATTGTTTTTGGTCGCTCTCCTGAAAACCCAAGATTAGAAAAAACATCATCTTCTATTAAAGGAACATCATAGGCCGAAATCAGCCTTGCAATTTCCCGTCTCTTGGAATCAGAACACAAATAACCAGACGGATTGCTGAAAGATGGATTAAGCACGATACCCTTCACCGGCCAGTTTTCAAGTACCGATTCCAATACCACTGTATCAATACCATCAACAGGTGATACTGGTATTTCTATAGCTTTTAGTTCAAGAAGTTCCAATGCCTGGAGCATGCCAAAGTAACAGGGAGACTCCACGGCAATCACATCTCCAGGCTTTGCGATACATCTTAATGCAATCGTCAATGCCTCCTGACAGCCAGAGGTGATGACAATTTCATCTGGGTGGCAAGATTTTCCTGTGTTGTATGATCGCCTTGCCAGTTGTCTTCGAAGCGGTAAGTATCCCAAAGGATCTTCGCCATAATTTGGAACTTTGTGTGCGTTGCGCTTTAAAGCCTGATGCAGTTGAGTAACTGCTCGTCCCTGTACGTCGGGCACAGCGCTGCCCATCTGTATAATATTTTTATTTGCTGCTGAGCGCATAACTGAGACACCAGTTTCAAAAATGTTTACGACGGCAGGTGTAGACTTGAAAAAATCTGTTTCCGGGGGCGCTATGGGTATGATGTTGAAAGCTTTGACATAGTAACCGGACCGTGGTTTGGGTTGAATCAGACCTTGGTCATCAAGATCAGCGTAGGCGTGCTGGACTGTGCCAATACTCACGTTCAACTGCTGGCTGAGCTGCCTTTGGGAAGGTAGCCGATCACCACACTGCAGGGTTTTATTTCCAATCTGGTTGGATATTATCTTCCCTACTTTTTTATAAAGAGGTTCTGTCTCCATTGACTATTCCGCAATCTGCACCATATACATTTTCGATTATCTGCATCTATTCTCTTTTGTACAACTTGTGTAAGTTTAAGATATCAGTATCTCACATAATATAAAACAAATTATCTATTTGGGTACCACTCCCCACTCAAAACAGCGAGGAACCGCTTATTATGACCGTTAAAGATTTTAGTTTGGCAATTTTCATTACCGCAATATGGGGGTTGAATTTTTCAGTTATCAAAATTGGGTTAAGTTCACTGGATCCATTTACTTTGGCGGGAGTCAGATTTTTACTCTGTGCTTTTCCATTGATATTCTTTGTCAGAAAGCCAGATGTGTCAATGGGATATGTTATTGCATATGGTATAATCTTTGGTGTTGGCTTATGGGGTATGGTTTCCCTTGGTATTTATTTCGGGATTTCTGCCGGAATGGCTTCACTTGTATTGCAAATGAGTGCCTTTTTAACAGTCATCATGGGCGTTGTCTTTCTACGTGAAGAAGTTGATGTTATAAAAATTATCGGTTTTACTTTAGCTATTTTGGGTCTATTTTTTATAATCAACTTAACAGATGGCTCTATAACGTATGTTGGATTGTTTTTAGTATTATTTGGCGCTTTTTCTTGGAGTATTGCAAATATAATTGTCAAAAAGTCAGGGGCCAAAAATGTATTTTCATTTATTATTTGGTCAAGCTTGTTTTCGCCAATACCTCTTTTTTTATTAGCGTACTTGACGCAAGATCAGAATATATTTGTTGATTTCATGGGGAGTTTAGATGAAAAAGCAATATTTTCTATTTTATTTCAGGTTTATCCGACGACTTTATTTGGATATTGGGTATGGAATTCATTGATAGATAAATATCAAGTTTCAAGAGTTGCCCCCCTATCTCTTTTAGTGCCAATATTTGGAATTTTGGGCTCATTTTTAATATTTAACGAAGTGGTTGGTTTTGAGAAAATAATTGCATGTGTATTGATATTTGGAGGTCTATTGATCAGTAGCTTCAGTAATAAATTAAAAGATTTACTTTCTAAAAATAAGGTTTATTCTTAACCCACAAAATATGAGAGATGTGAAAAGAGGATCGTTCCTTGGTGCCAGGGCCAACCGGTGAGTTCAATGTTAAGATTGCCACATCGAAGCTATGAACTCCGAGTCAACCACCAAACTTTAACTTCCTCCTATACATCTACGGTTTGAAGATCATTTTTTGAAAGCTAACACACCTCCTTCCAATATTGATTCATGCAGTCCCCCTCAAGAGAACACGCCATTGGCAATCTCTCGAATTTAAGCAAAACCGCAAGTAAAGACTGTTCCTGACATGAGAATATATTTACAGTAATTACGGGACAGTATTTGTATTTTGTTCTGAACATTACATGAAATTAAAATCTTCGACAAGGCAATCTCACCCGAGATGTTACCAGGCCCGATGAATTGTTTGATCCAAAGGCCCTTCTCGGACAGATTAATTCTGCTTGCATGGATCGTGTTAAACTGGATTAACAACAATTAACTACGCCGTCTCCATAATTCTAACAAGATTACGGCTCCTGCAAGAAGCAAGATTGTAAATCCTTCGCAGTCTTTCTGAATTTTCTGTCAAATGTGGCAATACCAGTACAGTGTTGTGATAATGCAAGATGAAAAGCATCTGCAAAATCCAACCCCTTGTCATGCCACTCAAGTGCTTGCGCAGCTGCATTAACATTCTGCACATGAACATTGGGCAATCCAAGAAATTTTCTTAAGCCTGACGATATATCTTGTGCATTAAAATCATATGCAAACCGTAACACCCACTCAGTTTCCAGGAGAACTGTGTCCGGTACAAATATCTCATTTTTCTTCAAAAAATTTTTTGCTTTTTTGAATTGTTCATTGTCGTCTTGGGTGAGTAGCCGAATAATTACGTTGGTATCCACAGCTATCATTTAAATGTTTCCTTAATCCCTTTCTTTATGGCATTATCCATTTCCTTGAGGGTTTTAGCTTTGCCTTGATATTTCAGGCACCCTGCCACTTCGTCCAGCCTGGTTTCCGCTAAGATCTTCTGTGGTTTGAGTAAAACACCTTCTTCGGTATCAATTACAGTAAAATTCATTCCAGCTCTCCAGTGATGGGAAGTTCGCAATAACTGTGGTATAATTACTTGGCCTTTGCTGGATAGTTTAGTCGTTAACATTTTTCCTCCTGTAAGATGCATGTAAGATTCACTTAAAAACAATAGCCTGTCTTTATGTATCTGTCAACAAAGCTGCATAGTGCTTGTTTTCCTGATATCCAATAAATCTCCATAGCAAAAAAACTGCGATAGGGAATATTTTAAACAACTGGTGTTATCACTTGTGCAACGATGGATACTCACCTCTTTCTACGCCTAGAGAGGGGTGGCAAGAGAACCAAATATGAAGAACTAATTAATCATCAGACTTGTTTTGCATCACGACGCCTACTGCATCCACCTCATTCTTCAATAGGAACAGGCCAGTGGTAATCTCTTCTATTTAAGCAAAACAGAAAGTAAAGACTATTCCTGACATGGCGCATCTTCCTGATATACTGAACGAAAAAACCTTATCAGGAATAATATTAAGTTCCGTATCCCTCAATAACGTTACCATTAGCAGATATAAGCCTAACCTTCATCAAACCTGTTGCCCCATGTAAAACTCGAAACAGTCCTCAAAATTTTCATCTATGATACTCATTCTGGAAACAAGAATGACAAATCTGAATATAATTGATATATTGTTGGTATGAGTTCAATCAATGAAATACTACAAGAGGCTATTCAGTTACCCGAAGATCAACGCTTCACTTTGGCTCACAAGTTATTAGTAGTCGGTGAACCCCATCAGTCAGGCGATGTTTTGGCTGCTTGGGATGTAGAAATCCGAAGACGTATAGAGCGGTACGACAATGGGGAAGCCAAGTCACGCACTGCCAGTGAGGTTTTCAAGGATCTTGATGACCGCTTAACATGATTGTCGAGTTTCTTGAAGAGGCAGAAGCAGAGCTCTTTGATGCGGCCCTGTGGTATGAAGCCAAAGAGAGTGGATTAGGGAAACGTTTTCGTAACGAAGTTGCCAGTGTGATTGATAGTATTGCGGCCAACCCATTATTGTGGAGAGAACGTGCTGGAGGTTACCGCCGAGTCAATTGCCCGGTATTCCCATACTACCTGCCTTATTTCATTCGAGAGGACAAAATAATCATTGCAGCGATCGCTCATGATCGCCGCAAACCCGGATATTGGAGCAAACGAGCTCAATCGTAGGTCACCACTATT
>JAYEOK010000033.1:0-13585 GCA_034722915.1 Thermodesulfobacteriota bacterium
AGGGCTCATTCAAAAATAAGTTCGTAATTATGAGGTGTAAGATGAATGTTTAGAGAAACGATCTGTGATTATTTAACCGCAGACGTAGCCGGGCTACGTTGAGGATTAAATAATCGCATAGCGTTTCTCTAAATGTTTATATTGCGCCTCAGAGTACGAAGTTATTGTTGAATGCGCCCTAAGCAACAGCCAGTTTACAGCCTAGCGCCTTGGTCACTTTACTGATGGTGGCAAATTTTGGGTTGCTGTCACCAGACAGAGATTTATAGAGACTTTCACGGTTCAACCCTGTTTCTTTAGCAATTTTCGTCATTCCTTTCTTTTTGGCCAGGTGACCAAGGGCAATCAAAAAAATTTGAGGGTCATCATCCATAAATGCGTTATTCAAGTATTTGTTGACCTCTTCTTTTGTCTCCAAATGACCAAGGGTATTGTAAGGGATTGTTTTTACTTTCATAATATTCTTTCACACAGCTTTCGCTATCTTCTTTGCTTTTGGATGTCCTTTTCCTGTGTCGATTTGTCTCCACCACAAAGCATAAGGATTATGGCGTGTTTACGGATGGTGGAATAAAGACGATAACCGGGGCCGACAAAGATCCGCATTTCACTGATCCTCCCTCCAACAAGAAAATGCCTCGATTTGAGAAGAAATGCCTATTCTCGGACAGCCTCCTAGAGGAGGTACTGAACTAAGGGCTCATTCAAAAATAAGTTCGTAATTATGAGGTGTAAGATGAATGTTTAGGGAAACGATCTGTGATTATTTAACCGCAGGCGTAGCCGAGCTACGTTGAGGATTAAATAATCGCATAGCGTTTTTCTAAATGTTTATATTGCGCCTCAGAGTACGAAGTTATTTTTGAATGAGCCCTAAGTAAAGAAACACTTCCGTCTTTTCAATTTTGAATTCCGAACTGACACTGTAGCCAACAAGCGACACCATGTCAAGACCAAGATAAAACAGTAGAGAAAGAGCATCATTATTAGGGTAGAGACCACGATTTCCAAGGTTTTGATTAGCCGCTCCCTTTAAACCATATCCATAATTCCTCATTGAAACTATGAGTAGCTTTAAAATTTAACTCACAACGTAATGTCCCGTTTCCTTTACAGGAAAGCCCCTAACCCGCTTCAACCGGAAACAATTCAGTTCACGGGATAAGTGCCTTGTTAGTATGTTCAACTTGCTAATTTTAATAGAACTTTTCATTTCCTCGGAGTCGGAGTTTATACCCTGTCTCTTTAGGGTGCTTACCTGTTTTTTATACCCCTCAAGGGGGTACTGAAAAGAGTGACAGTATTTCAAGGGTAAGGTACTATTACAATCACCACGTATTTTCAGAAAATCTCCATAAATGCAGGTCAAAAACATGCAAAAAATCATATCTCTAGTGTTTGCTTCAATACTCTGTACCTTCAACCTTGCCCAAAGCACAACACTCACAACAAGCTTTGAAAGTTTGAATTTTAACAATTCCAAAAAAAAAGACGAGGGCATACGATACAGAGTCGGTCTGGATTACCAAAGAGATAAGCATTTCTTCCAAATGCTCTACGGAAGAACCAATACAAGTACTTTTCAACCACCGCTATCTGATGATCTCCATGTCAACAAAGTCTATCTCAAATATAGACACCAATGGCATGAAAAACAGTCATTCCATATAAGTTATGCTACGATTGATGACAACCTGATGAAAGAAACAGATGGTGGCGATATCTATGGTGCTGGCTATGGTTACGGACCCTTTGATATAACGCAATATTTGAGCGCTTATAAACATTTTGACGTCTACCAGACCGATATAAAATATACCTTAAGAAAAAAATTCAACAACGTCCTTACAAAGGCGACGGTCATTGGAAAATACCTCCACCTGGAAAACAAAAATAGCAATAATTTCAGTCGAAATGCAGACGATGACTATTTTACCGCAGGCCTGAAACTGCATGCAAAATACAACAAGTTCCATTTGGGAGCAGGTGCTTTTTGGGGAAAAAGAATATTTGCCGTGATGAATGATGGCTTTCGAGTGCAGCATCATGCCATGGAATTCAACAAAACCTATATGTTCGGCATGAGCAGACAGTTCGGAAAGGCTGACCTGAAACTGAGATATATTTATCAGGAAGCTACTGAAGTGCCTATCCAGAATGATAACGTAACACTCTCTATTATTATTCTGCAGTTAAGGTATGAGTTTTAGAAAAACAGAAAACTGTCCGGCCGGGCATGCCGTCTCTATATGTTCAAAAACTTTTTTATCAGCACCCGAAAAGGTATATTGCGTAGTTTGCTATTCCCCCTTGTATTATTCAAATGCATGTATAAATTTAATGAATTATAAGACCATTACCTTTTGCAGAGGCCTTGACGATGATTGCTAAAATAGTCACAATAGTATGTGTTTTTACTGCCGGCTTTCTTTCGCTGTCAATCGGTGCACAAGCTGACAGTGATCCCGTAAAGATTAGCCCCACACAGTTAACCGATCAAATTTATATGCTCATGGGAAAAGGCGGTAATATCGGTTTATTCATCGGCGAAGATGGAACCTTTTTAATTGATGATCAGTTCGCTCCCTTAACGGAAAAAATTATAGCGGCCATCAAGTCGGTCGGTGGATCTCACCCTCAATTTTTAATAAATACCCACTACCACGGCGATCACACAGGAGGAAATGAAAACCTGGGTCAGGAAGGCACCCTGATATTCTCCCACGATAATGTGCGTGAACGTTTGCGCACAGGCTCTTTTATTCAGGAATTCAACAAGAAGCGGCCGGGTATTGGTCGTGAAGGATTGCCTGTGGTCACATTTTCTGAAGATATCAGTTTTCATCTTAACAATGACACCATCCACGCCATACATGTACCCGGCGCCCACACTGATGGCGACAGTTTTATCCATTTCAAGAAAGCCAATGTTATCCATGCGGGTGATATTTTCTTTAATGGATTCTATCCATTTATCGATGTTCAGCATGGTGGTTCTCTTAAAGGAACAATAGAAGCTGCGAACAACGTTTTATCGCTTGCCGATGACAGTACAAAGATTATTCCCGGACATGGTCCTTTGGCCGATAAAGCACAACTCATCAGTTACCGTCAGATGCTGGAGATTGCGTATGAACGCTTAAGAGCACTTAAAGCAGAAGGGAAAACTGCACAGGAGGCTGCAGCAGCCGATCCCCTGGAGGATCTTGATGAAATATGGGGTGATGGAATGTTCAACAGCGATCGCTGGATTGAAATTATTTATTCAGGAGTGTGATGCCACAGACCAAACAGCCACCTCCCTGCCCCGGATGCAACGGAACCGGCCAGATGACCTGGTTTGGCGGGGTCAGCCGCTTTCAGTTTTCCTACGAAGACTGTCCGGAATGCAATGGTGTTGGATTTTTAATCCCTGCTGAAAAGAATATCATTTCAGCAGAAAAAATTGCATGCAGTGCTCTCTCCCCCACACAAGCTGAACAATTCCTTAAAGCATTGACACAGATTCTTTCTACTACCCTGAGCAAGGACGAAACCATTCAGTTAAGAGGATTTGGCAGTTTTTCCCGTGTTTCGACAAAGTCTTCCTTAACAAAAATCCGCTTCACTCCCGGAAAAAAACTGCTGCTGAAGATGAACAAGCCTGAATAACAGACTCTTCCCGGCAGCTGAGCAGGCGCCAAAAGAAAAATACTTGCTTTTCATCATACCGCCTCATATACTTTGAAGAATTTCTCTCAAATATCCATCAACCTCAGTCAGGGGAACTCTCCATGTGGCATATCAGTGTTAACGAAGACAAGTGTAATGGTTGCGGCGAATGCGTAGACGGCTGCCCGGGCGAAGTTTACGAACTGATCAAGGACAAAGCAACTCCCACAAACAGTGAAGAATGTCATGGCTGTTTTACCTGTGTGGAACTCTGTGATGAGGATGCCATCGTAGTGGAAGATAAGTAAACAATAACAGTTATGGAATTTGCCACGCCTGAGAGCACCCCCCCTTGAATAACAACCTTCTCAAAATATGATGGCGTTGTAAAAACTCTCTGCTCCGTCATTGCCGCGCAGGCTGGAATACAGAACATGTTGAAATAACTAGATTCCCGCCTGCGCGGGAATGACGGGATAAGGGATGTTTTGGCTTTTTACGAATTCATCAAAGTATAATTTACCCATCTTTTTCTTCGCCAAAAAAAACACACCGTAGTATCGTCAAAGCTAGCTATCCATTTTGAAATTTGAAAATATCATTGAAACAGGTGAACATAAAAGATGAAACACTCTTTCGCCCTATCCCTGGCGTTGGGATCAGGCTGGCTGCTCTGTCCTGAATCACTCGTTATTGCTGGAAACAATGCGGGTCAGCTGGGATGGCTCACTCTTCCCCTGCTGGCTGCTGTTGCTTTACTCTTTGCTGTTTGTGGGAGGCTCCTGAACAACCCGTTACTTCCCACCACAGACAGTAAAGAATTTCAAATCCTTCAGGAACTGACAGGAACAATCCCTGCGGCAGGTATAACCATTGCTGCCTGCATTCCACTTGTCGTACTGGCTGCGACTGCACTGCTTGTCACCTCTGGTTATACTTTTAACGAAGTTTTTCTTTACTGGTTTCCCAACTTCGGCTTTTCTTTTCTACTGTTGGTCTTGCTTACCATTCTCCAGTTTTTTCCAGAAAAAACTATTTTCCGGGCACAAGTTTGTTTTGCAGCTCTTGCCGCAGGAGGCATCCTTGGTCTTGCTCTGTACGGCATCACAGGCGGAGAAAAAACTGTTACCAAGATCCTGCAGCAGCCTGTTCATTTTTCTTCTGCATCACCTGCACTCCTTTTCCTTCTTTTTGTAGGCAGCACTCTTTCCTGGAATAAGCAAAAGCCATCTTTTCTTGTGCCTCTTGCGGGTTTTGTGATTTTCTTTCTCTGGATTCTTGCTTCTCTTGCCTATGTAACTCCTGAACGCCTGGCTTCCTCCACCATTCCGTACATGACAGCAGCAAGAAAGATCATGGGAGATCCGGGACGACAAATAATGGGAGTGATTGTTATCAGTGGGACATGCGCAGCCATAACCAGTCTTGTACTGCTCAGCAGGCGTATGCTGGCTGAGATTATAAGTGAAGAAATGACAACGGGATTACTGACCGAAAAAGCACAACAATGGATTTTTCCACCACTGATTGCACTCAGCACCGGCCTTCTGATGGCCACCGGACTTGCAGGTGACGAACTACTGGAAGTCCTTCTCCGTGCTGCACTTATCCTCTGGCTCTTCTATTACTCTTTTGTATGCCTCTCAGCTCTCATCTGGATAAAGAAGAAATCGCAACCAATATCCCTACCCGCTGGCATCGGTACACTGATTCTCATGATCAGTCTGTTCACACTTGTTATCAATAATCCCCACACAATTGAAATCTGTATATTTATCTTTTCAACATTGGGAATCAGCGGCCTGCTTGCGGCTGTCTGGCTTTCCATTCATAAAAAATTCAACACACAAATGGAGACAACAGTATGAAAAAAATATTATTTCTACTCTCACTGATTCTGCTTATTGCGGCACCATCGGTTTTTGCCAGAGATGTGCCAATTATGAGTAAGGATGACCTTAACGCCCAGTTAGGTTCTGATAAGCTTGTAATACTGGATGTCCGTTCGGGAAGAGATTGGAGTTCCAGTGAATTTAAAATCAAGGGAGCTGTCCGGGCACCTGGAAGTGAACTGGCTAAGTGGTCCGCGAACTACAAAAAAGATCAAACCCTTGTCCTTTACTGCGCCTGACCCAGCGAAGGTACCAGTGCCAGGTTGGCACAGAAGCTGATTTCCATGGGTTATACTGATGTGTATGCGTTGAAAGGTGGATGGCGGGAGTGGTTTAGATCCAAATATCCAGTAGAAGAGAAGTAAAAACTTTTACACTTTCGAGTGTTATCCAGAACATTCATCGCTGACAAACTATGACAAAATTACGCACGAATCTGCTTCTGGCGGCGGATATTGGTGGAACAAAAAGTGATGTGGCTCTCTTTGACCTTTCACAAGACACCGATATTCCACCTGTTCGCCGCCAGCGCTATTACAATAAAGATTTTTCGAACTTTAACGACATTTTGACAGATTTCCTCACTGACTCCGAGCCTCCCCTGTACGGATGTTTCGGCGTCGCCGCTGTGATACGCCAGGGAACAGCAAAACTCACCAATCTGGACTGGACACTCAGCGAGAACAAGTTACGAGACAGATTCGGTTTCAAACAAATTACCCTTATCAATGACTTGACAGCCATTTGCAGTGCCCTTCCTTGTCTGGCTAAAAAAGACCTGCTCCTGATTCAACAGGGAGAAGCAGAAGAGAATGGAATTCGCGCGGTGATTGCGCCCGGTACAGGCCTTGGAGAAGGTTTTCTCATTGAGCGGGAATCGTGTGTCTCCCCCCAGGGATCAGAAGGCGGTCATTGTGATTTTGCTCCATTGAATCGGGAACAGACTGAACTTTTGACTCACCTGCAACAAAACCACTCAGCTGTGAGTTACGAACTGCTCTGTTCAGGAAAGGGGCTTCCAAACATATTTGACTTTCTGGCTTCCACAGGCATTGCCCGGGACAACGAACGTTTCAAACAGATCGCAGCAACTAAGGACCGAACACCACCTATAGTTGAAGGGGCATTAACAGAACCGCCCTGCCCGCTCTGCGAAAAAACCTTATCTCTTTTTCTTGAAATCCTTGGCGCTGAGGCCGGGAATTTGGCCCTGAAGAGCTATGCGACAGGTGGCTTATTCATAGGTGGAGGCATCCTGCCAAGAATTGCAGATCGTATTTCTTTTGATTCATTTCTAAAAAACTTTAGAAAAAAAGAAAAGATGGAAAGTCTCATGGCTGCCATCCCTGTCCATCTCATCCTGATACAGGATGCAGCACTGCTCGGCACTGCCAGTTACGGTCGCCATCTTTTCAAACAAAAGGAGTGAACGATGAGTAAGCATGACTATGATATCGGCATTATTGGTGGTGGAGCAGCTGGTCTCACCGTTTCTTCCGGTGCTGCCCAGTTAGGTGCAAAAACTCTGCTCATCGAAAAAGAACCAAGTCTTGGCGGTGACTGCCTCCATTTTGGCTGTGTACCATCCAAAACCCTCATCCATTCGGCAAAAGTCTACCATAGTATGAAACAGGGAGAGTTGTTAGGCCTGCCGAAAATTGTACCGCCAGATATTGATTTCAGTCAGATCGCAAAACGTATTCAATCAGTCATCGATGTTATTCAGGTTCATGACTCGGTGGAACGTTTTAATAAACTTGGTGTTGAAGTAAAGTTCGGAACGCCCTGTTTTGTTGATGAGCATGTGGTAACACTGGGCAGTGAACGCATATCAGCCAAAGCCTGGGTCATTGCCACAGGTTCTTCTCCAGCGCCTCCCCGCATCTCCATTTTAAATAATATTTCATACATCACCAATAAAGAGATCTTCTCCCTTGAACGCTTGCCGCAATCCATGATCGTTCTCGGTGCCGGTCCCATTGCCATTGAGATGGCCCAGGCCTTTTGTCGGCTTGGTACAGAGGTTACGGTTATCCAGCGTTCCGCTCAAATATTAAGCAAAGAAGACAAAGATATGGCTGATGAAGTCATGGATACTCTTGCCGGGGAAGGGATCAAATTCTTCTTAGAGGCAACAATAACAGAAGCAGAAGAGAGCGGTAACAGCAAAAACATCACCATCCAGCAGGGAGAAGAGATAAGGCGTCTCACGGCAGATATCGTGCTTCTGGCTCAGGGAAGGAGCCCCAACATAGACGACCTTGGCCTGCAGGCCATTGATCTGAACCACACTCCACGGGGAATTGTCGTGGATAATAGAATGCGAACATCCCACAAACACATTTATGCACCCGGCGACATCAATGGAGCCTTTCAATTCACCCATGCAGCAGGATATGAAGGGGGAATCGTTGTTTCCAATGCCATCTTTCACCTGCCCCGCAAGGTCAACACGAAATGGATGCCGTGGTGTACATACACAGAACCGGAACTTGCCTCCATTGGCATGAACGAAAAACAGGCAACAAAGGCCGGGATCGACTACAGCGTGTGGACAGAACATTTCAAAGAAAACGACCGTGCGCTTACCGAAGGTGAAACAAGAGGTAAACTAAAAATGCTTCTTGATAAAAAGGAGCGTCCCATTGGTGTGCAGATTCTGGGGCCTAGAGCTGGCGACCTCATCGGAGAATGGGTTGCAGTCCTTGGCAGCGGCATGAAACTCTCATCCCTTGCCGGAACCATCCATCCCTACCCCACCCTTGCTGAAATAAACAAACGGGTTGCAGGATCTTTTGTTTCACCCAAAATATTTTCGCCCACTGTTAAAAAAGCGCTTAAACTCATTTTCAGGTTGCAGGCTAATTCTTCTTAAAAAGCTGGAAAAGTTCTTTCTGGTTGTCATGAAAACAAAGGCCTATTTTAAAAGCATCCGTATTCTGGTAACGACAGGAATCCATCCACACAGAACGTGCATGAATTACAAAAGTTTCATCGCGTGATTCGGGATTTTCTATAAGAAGGACAAGACGGTTGAGCTCCTTGTCCAGGGTGGAGAAAAAAAGATGTCTTCCCTCAAGCAGCATTCTGGTGAGTACAAGACAAGCCCCTCCCTCCGATATATCTACCATAACACCAAAGCATGAACCGGGAAGGAGTTCGCCGCTTTCATTATCCTGCAAGCTCACTCTTACTCTATATTCCGACTCCACTCGCAACAGCTTGGAGAAAAAAATGCTCATAAATTTTCTTTACTCAACTGATTTGCACAACTATTCAATAAGCACCGTCACCCTGACAAAACAATTTATCTTACTACTCTTATACCATTTTAGCAAATTTCCGGAAAAATCAAATTCAGATCTCAGCTTGTCATATCTCGTTCATTTGAAGGAATTATTTTAATGAGCAACTCCTGCATTATCGCCATCTGCTGGATCACACCAAACGATCAGAAGGCAAAAGCTTCGCAAATAGAGTATAGTTTTATTGCAAACTGCAATAAACTACAACTGTGGATCATTTTCTATACGACTAACACCGGTAAACGGTAAGGAAAACCGGCACTCCGCTCAGTACTCCCTCGTGGTGTATAAATGCCCTGGTTGTAATTGTATGTTCATAATTTAATAGCATAGGAATTTTCATTTTTTACGAAGCTTAAAGAATGAATACCGAACATTCTCTTTTTAAAACCCGCCCAAAGGGCGCTAAGTTCAAACTTTTTTTCGTTTTCTTGTTATTTTTACCCCCAACGGGGTACTGAAAAGAATAACAGGAATCAGGAAGTAAGACACTAACGCTTTGCCGGATAAAACACTGTGGCAGACATTCCTCACAAAAACAACTTTGATCTTCTCCGCCTTGTGCTGGCCTTTAGTGTCTGTCTGGCCCATCTGGGTGAAGTAAGCGGTGTCCCTGCCTTTTATCCGCTGGAGAGATATTTTTATTCCGGTGTTGCGGTTGACTGTTTTTTTGTGGTCAGCGGATTTCTTATTTTCAGAAGTTATGAACATTCTTCCGGTCTTTTTTCCTATTTTAATAAACGTTTGCGGCGTATTTACCCCGCATATGTAACGGTTATTCTGCTGGCTGCGTTATGCCTGCCACTCCTCATCCAGCCGACAGAAAGAATTTTGTTCTCCCAGGAATGGTTCCGGTATCTCTTGTCCAACCTTGCCTTTCTAAACTTCCTGCAGCCGGATCTTAGCGGAATATTTTCTACCAATCCACTACAGGTGATCAATCCACCGCTCTGGACCATTAAAGTGGAAGTGATGTTTTACCTCTCTGTTCCCCTGATTTTTCTTTTGATAAAAAATCGAAGAAGATGGCTTGTACTATGCCTCCTCTATGGGGCCTCCGTTGGCTACTCCCTGTTGTTCCTCTATCTGCACAACAAAAACGGACTGGATATCTACCTGAAACTTGAAAAGCAGCTTCCGGGCCAGCTTTCCTTTTTCCTTGGCGGTGGCGGAATATATCTCTACTTTAGCTTTTTAAAAAAACATTTCTGGAAATTACTCCTGCCTTCTCTACTCATCCTTGCTGTAAAAGGGTTCAGCTTTGCTCCACCTCTTTACCCGCTGGCTCTTGCCATTACTGTTATTTCCTTTGCTGTAGCTTTTCCATATTTTGGAAACTGGGGAAAATACGGAGATATCTCCTATGGTGTTTATATTTATCACTTTCCAATCATTCAGATATTCACTGCATTTAATCTTTTTTCCGGACACCCATGGCGCTCATTTGTTTTTCTTATTCTTTCAATTCTTCTCACAGCAGCCTGCTCCTACCATCTGATTGAACGCCCATTTCTCAGAAAAAGCTCGCATTACCGACAGGTAGCAGAGGCAAGGCAGGTAACATGACACTTTTCACTCTACCACGGGAAATCCTTTACCAATTCTGTTCAGTCTCCTCTATTCTTGAGGTGACGAGCCTGGGGCAGGGAAATATCAACGATACTTTTCTGGTTCATACAAAAAATGTATCCATTGTCCTGCAACGAATTAACGATCAGGTATTTCCCGATCCGAAAATCCTTATCAATAACCTTCAACACCTGACCAGCCACCTGTTATCTCAACCGGACTCAGATGCAAAACACTGGCAGGAGGCAGTGCTGGTTCCTGCACTTGATGGGTCGCTGTCAGTACGTGACAGCAAAGGATCATTATGGCGTGCACTTTCATACATTCATGGAAGTATCAGTTATTCCAGTGCCGAAACAGCTCTTCAGGCCGAACAGACCGGCTGGGCGCTTGGTCATTTCCACAGGAGGCTTCTTGGGCTGGATGTAAAAAAAATGCAACTCCCGCTTCCAGGATTTCATAATCTCACAAACTATCTCGACCAATATGAGAACATAGAGACAAAAAACATAAACGAAAACAGTAATTCTCCTGAAATTCAATATTGTCTGAATACAATCAGAAATGAACGCAACTATGCTTTTACGCTGGAAAACGCGATTGCAGAAGGGACAATCCAGCAAAGAATTATTCATGGAGATCCCAAGATTGCAAATGTCCTCTTTGCAAAAAAGAGCGGTCTTGCTATCAGTCTCATTGATCTGGACACCGTCGGCCCTGGAATTCTGCAGCACGACATTGGCGACTGCCTGCGTTCTGTCTGTAACATTGCCGGGGAAAAAAGTGATCCTGCGACAATCTCTTTTGACCTGGATCTTTGTGAAATAACATTAAAAGGGTATTTCCGTGAGGCCGGGAAACTGCTCACCGCCATTGACAGGGAACTCATCTATGATGGAGTAAAGGCAATAACCTTTGAGCTGGGGCTGCGCTTTTTCACAGATTATCTGCAGGGCGGTATCTATTTTAAATGCAGCAATCCGGAAGAAACTTTGCAGAAAGCTCTTGTGCAGTTTGGACTTCTGCATGATATTATCCTCAAAGAAAAGGCAATTCATAAACTGGCACTACTCAACACTGACAACAAAGCCAACTCATAAAACAGATGACACAAAACACAAAATCACCCTTTACTCTCCACTGTAAATCCACAGACTGTGCAGCACGCAGGGGAGAGGTGAAAACTCTGCATGGAACCTTTCAAACCCCAATTTTCATGCCGGTTGGAACCCAGGCCACAGTAAAATCAATCACACCGGAGAACTTAAAAGAGATGGATGCCCAGATTATTCTTGGCAACACCTATCATCTCTTCATCCGCCCCGGACACGAATTGATTCGCAGTTTTAGCGGGCTCCATAATTTCATGCACTGGGATCGCCCCATCCTCACTGATTCCGGCGGCTTTCAGATTTTCAGCCTCAAGGAACTAACCAGGATCACTGAAGAAGGTGCGGCGTTTCGCTCCCACCTTGACGGCGCCAGGCTTTTCTTAAGCCCAGAAGATGCAGTACATGTGCAGGAAGCCCTGGGATCAGATATCATGATGTGCCTGGATACCTGTATACCCTACCCTGCAACCAGGGAGGAGACAATCAATTCAACAGATCTTACCAGTCGCTGGGCACAACGCTGCCGTGACGCTCAGAGCGACACAGGCCAACTGCTCTTTGGCATTGTTCAGGGTGGAATGCATCCGGATCTGAGGAAAGCACACGCTGAAGCTCTTATCAATATCGGTTTTGACGGCTATGCCATCGGAGGGCTGAGCGTTGGCGAAGACAAAGCCATGATGCAGGAGATCACAGAAGCAACCATTCCCCACCTGCCGGAAGATTTTTCCCGCTATCTTATGGGAGTGGGAACCCCGGAAGATCTGGTAGAAGGCGTGTACCGGGGTGTGGATATGTTTGACTGTGTAATGCCCACCCGCAATGCGCGTAATGGAACAATGTTCACCTCAACCGGCAAAGTAGTGATCAAAAATGCCAGATACCGTGATGACAAAAGGCCGCTTGACCCCAATTGCGACTGCTACACCTGCCGCAACTATTCACGGGCCTACCTGCGTCATCTTTTCCAGTGTCGGGAAATACTCAGTTATCACCTGAATACCATCCACAACCTGCACTATTATCTCCATCTCATGGCCGGAATGCGTAAAGCCATTGAAAATGACAGCTTTACTACTTTTCGTAACGATTTTTATGGCAAGCTTGAGAGAGAGTGATTACAAATGAAAGGTTAATGGCGTTGTAAAAACTCAACAAAAAATACTCTTTTCTTTTATTGGAGGAAATACCATGACCGGAATCGCATATGCTGCAGGACCTGCCGCTGGAGGTGGAGCAGGAGGTATAGCATCATTCATCCCCCTTATTCTCATTTTTGGAGTCTTTTACTTCATGCTCATCAGGCCTCAGCAAAAACAGGCCAAACTGCAGCAGCTGTTTCTGGATGAGCTGAAAACCGGTAATAAAGTTGTTACCAAAGGCGGAATTCACGGAACCATCACTGGCCTGACCGAAAGTGTTGTAACCCTTGAAATTGCAGATAAGGTACGAATCAAAGTCTCCCGATCATCCATTGGAAGTCCACTTACCAAAGATGGGGCCCCTGTTCCTACCAAGAAAAAAAGCGGCTGAAGCATCGGAGGTTGCTGATTTTCTACAGTCTGTAGAACTGAACCCCAAAAGCAGGATTCTCCAGTAGGGAGATCCTGCTTTTTTTTTAAAACCGTTGCCGGTAGTCTGAGCAGGGACGAAAAGAAAATATTTGCAGGACTCTCTCGGAAAAAGGAATCCTACAAATATGGGTGTAATTAAACATTTAAGGTAAAATCCCCATAGAATTTTGTTTGAAACCTGTCACCATAAAGACTTACAAAGGATATTCCATCTCCCATTTTAAGCCACCCGGAGAGCCAATAACTCGGGAAGTTCAAATACTATCGAATCCTTCAACACCTCCTCAGAGAAATCATACCTTGGTGGATTGGTTACTTTTTTTAAGTAGTGTGATTTTGTATTGTTTTATTTTTGAATCCTGCTTAGGAACGGGAATTAAATAACCTGAACATATTTCGCCGCAATTTTTTCGTCAGCGACACTTTAAAAAGCTTTGCATACTCCCTGTATGTAACGGTTTTAAAGTATTGCTGGCGGAACA
>JAYEOK010000033.1:13685-19859 GCA_034722915.1 Thermodesulfobacteriota bacterium
AAGGGCAAGAAAGATGTTCAGGTTATTTAATGTACGTTCCTTATCACCATCCTGATATTCATCTCCAAATTCAAGCAGACTCTCAAGAAGTTGTTTTTCTCCGATAGACAAGTTTTCTTCAAGAGAAGCAACCAGAACTTTTTCAAAATTCCTGAGAGAATCGGTGATGACTTCAGAAAAGGTATGGTAACTAGGGATTTCAATTTTTCTCTCTCTTAAAAAAACCATCATAGACATGAACATTAAACGAGGTTTTGTCTGTTTAGGGCATAAATTTCCGGCTTCACTTATTAAAAGATCTTTGGTGGTTTGATCAAATTTTTGAATCCCCATATTTTCCAGGATAAGTTCCTGATGTCTTTCAAAAGTAGTTCGAGTGTATGTGGAAAGATCAATTGTATTAGTGCCTTACTCCTCAAAAGCTGTCACAAAAAACAGGTAAGCGTAGACTCCGAGAAAATGAAAAGTTCGTTTAACATTAGCAAGTTGGATATACCAACAAGGCACTTATACCCCTCGAGGGGGTACTGAACTGAGTGCCGGCCTCACTTACCGTTTACCGGTGTTAGATGGAATATTCAGTCGGTGAGCGACAAATTCTATATCACTTCTTGAACGCTAATATAAAGTGAGCCAATTGGTATATTGGCCGTAGTCTATCAGAAAATGAGTGTAACGAGAGGAAAATATTTAGAAAAAAACTGATACTGGTGTTTGTCTGGAAGTTGATTCGCTTTTGAGGAGAAATCGACAACTTTTATACTGCGTTGTCCCGGCACGTTGGGAGGGCTGTTGTTTTGGGTAGTGCCGAAGGGGATTACAAAGAGGATCAGTTGGAAAACATGTAATTAAAGGTGGCTCAATTTTGGTTAGCACACCTGGCTCAATTCAGATTAGCGTTGAAGAGTTTATTGGCCTCTGGGAGCAAATTCATAATCCGAATTTTAAAAGCATCGAATTCGATGCCTTTAAAAATGAAGCTGGTTCCAATTCCTTTACTCTGACTCCCAAACGATGGATTGAAGCCACCAACGCCACGGAAATCATATCTAAAGCTGGTAGATACGGTGGAACGTATGAAATACATTAAGATAACAAAGAGATTTTAGTTTTTTCCAGCAATTCCGTCCCGTGTGTTATGTGGGTATAGACTTTTTTGACGATTCATTTCTGATGTCATAACCGCTTTTAGCAGAGCGTATACCAATATTGACAAGATGGCCCATGTGGGCTATTGTTTCGGCAGGAGGTAACATTATGGCAAAATCAGCAACAGTAAGAGCTCGCATAGAGCCTAAGTTAAAAGCAGAAGTAGAGGCACTGTTTCACCAGTTGGGCCTTTCTACAACTGAAGCAATTAATATTTTCTACAATCAGGTGCAGTTACGGAAAGGGCTACCCTTTAATGTTGTTGTACCCAACAAAACAACGAAGAAAACATTCAAGGACACCGACGCCGGAAAGAACCTAACCCAGTGCGATAGCGTTGATGATATGTTTGCTAAGCTGGGAATTTAAATGCTTCATCCAACATATACCAAGCAGTTTGAGCGCGATCTCAAAAGAATGTTAAGGAGAGGAAAAGATAAAGAGAAAATAAAAAAAATCATAGGGTTACTTGTCCGAGAGGAGCAACTTCCACAAAGCTGTAGAGATCACAAACTGGTAGGGAACTACCAAGGACGAAGGGATTGCCATGTCGAACCAGACTGGCTGCTTATCTATAAGTATTTGGAACAAGAGATTATTTTTGAACGAACTGGCAGTCATTCAGACTTATTTAAAAAATAAAAACTGTTGATTATGGCTCATTTTCCAAATATCTGAAAAAAAGATTTTGAGGATAGTCCTCTGGTCACAGTCCAGCTTGCCCTTTCGGCCCCTCCAGCCCAAACTATTTAGTGTTAGAAGAAATGAAGTGGATTGCCAAAGTAAATCTCTATAATTTTCTTGAACATTTAACCACAATACTACTACCTCCCTGTAATTACAAAGAATAACGCCCCATGTCAGGAATAACCTTTACTTGCGGTTTTGCTTAAATTCAAGAGATGGCCATTGGCATGTTCTCTTTTTGGGATACAGCTTGACTCAGTATTGAAGGGAGATTTGTTAGCTCTCAGAAATTGATCTCTATCACTTGAGGTGAACAGTAGTTATGTCAATCCGAGGTCATTATAAGCATATCAGATCTTGGATATGGCAATATTAACGGTGAATAGAAGAGACTTTTTCGGATTTATGTTCGTTCTCAGTATAATTATTTTTTATTTTGTGGTGACCACGTTTTGTGATATACCACAAAAACAAGCGACATAAAAACAGGAGTAATAGTTTACAGAGAAGGAGTGGGCATGTGTAGATCTGCATCGTTTTTTATCGTGTTTTTCATCTTTCTGACAGCTGGAATGGCTCTGGCAAAGGATTTTAAATCACCACACAAACTGGAAGCTGGCCAAACGCTTTCTGCTGATGTTTTGAATGAAATAATTGAGTCATTGTCATATTCGGAAAAGATACCAACAAGAGATGATTTTTTGGGCACTTGGTCTTGTGAAAAAGCAGTTCATGTTAGCATAACACTTGGAAATCGCTATACTCCTATATCTGAACAAGGGCTATTTCAGAACATAAAAGGAACATTAGTTTTTACTACTGATGGTAATGGTGGATATTATCTCACTGAAACCGATCCTGAAATTCTTTTTATTCTTGAACAGGATACCCCCGAAGCTGTAAAGATAGAAAACCTTCCATATGCTACAGTAAATAATGTCCTTTCATTCAGCTTGTTGAAGTTGGATATGGACAGCAATTACCAAGAAACAATAGGTATGGCAAACATCGAATTCAAAGGGGATAATCAATTTACTCTATATCAAGGTAAAGGCTACTATTCTGAAGATTATATATTTTCCACCGTCTGCAACAAAACCAACATCCCACCAGAAATACCCGAAGAAGCTACTACGACAGTATCTGATAATAGCATAACCCTTTTATTTAATGACAGAAGCGAAGATGAGATAGGTTTTGTAGTATTAAGGCGTGATAAGTTGGATAGCCAATGGAATGAAATCGCAAGTATTGATCCTGTTGCGGGTTTAGGGAACACACTGAGCTATACAGACACAAATTTGGCTTCAGGCACTTACTGGTATCGTGTTCAAGCTGTAAATATTTATGGAAAATCGCTTGGAAGCAATGTCAGCAAGGCTGATATCCCGTAGAAGGAAATTCCACAAAAAGGAGTGACTATGTACAGGTGTGTATTTTTTATTGTTTTATCTTTTTGTTTTATTGCTAGTACTGCTTTGGCAAAGGATTTTAAGTCACCGCATAAACTGGAAGCTGGGCAAACACTGTCTGCTGATGTTTTGAATGAAATAATCGAGTCATTGTCTTATTCGGAAAAGATACCAACAAGAGATGATTTTTTGGGAAATTGGGATTGCAAGGTGGCATTACAGTATCAAGAGCCTCCTAACGACTTTCCAACACTTGCTCCTTCCTATAACTGGACTATTGAGCAAAATTTGATTCATGTGTACACAGGAAGCATCATATTTAGCTCAGACGGAAATGGAAACTACTATGTAACCGATCCTCACCCAGAAGTTCTTCTTATGGACACAGAGTACGAAAATGTAACTATAGAAAATGAACCATATGCAGCGTTACATAATTTCCTTTACTGGTCGTCTGATGTGAATGGAATAGGGACGACGACAAAAGCTGAAGTGGAATTTAGAGGTGACAATCAATTTATAGCTAACAATACTCTTTCTAATAGAGTCGTTGTCTGCAACAAAACCAATACCCCACCTGAAATACCAGATGAAACCTCCACATCAATATTTGGTAATAACATAACTCTTACGTGGACGGACAGAAGTGAAGATGAAACCGGTTTTACCATATTAAGGCGTGATAAATTGGAAGGTCAGTGGGCAGAGATTGCAAATATAGATCCCGCTACTGGTACTGGAACGACTGTTACCTACACCAACACAGGTTTATCCTCTGGAACATTCTGGTATCGGGTTCAGGCTATAAATACTCATGGTAAATCTTTAGGAAGCAATGTCTCTAAAGTTGAGATCCCATAGAGGAGGTTCAAAATGCTATCCAAGAAAATTCTTTATTCTGTGCTGTTTATTATACTGGTGCTAGTGACAGGAATTTCCACACAGGCATCTATTATTGTGCCTCAAATTATGTTGCTACTTAATGATAGTGGTGTTCAGCAGGAAGCAGTTTCCGTAACCTATGATGAAGTAAAACTAGATATGGTTAGGTTGGAGTAGTACAACAAAATTGCAATAGTGATTCTGTGGCAAGGTTAAGGGGCGAAGGAAAACTATGGGTTAACCTTCTTCCTGTTATGTTGCGAGTTGGCTTATCATGTTGAAATGATTGGTTTTTGCGGAGAATGGACCGGGGTCATATTTTCTCTTTTATTTCATGATGTTTTGCCGTTTTTGAAAATAATTCTCCTTTCCCATGCAACATAACTTATTTGGCTTTTTCGTACTTGTTCAGCAACCTTATTGGGGCCCAGAGAGCTCCTAAAGGCTATCAAGCCAATTTAAAATTTCCTCCTTGTTCTCCCAGTCAAGCAACTCATCTATCTTGTCATCCTGATTAAGCAGAGACTGTGTGTAAGCGATGAATTTTTTCTGAATTTGCTGCCGATGTCCCAAATCAAGATGCAGGTAGATCATTGTCGATTTTATGCTTTCATGACCGAGACGGTTTTTAATGTCAGATATTGGGTGTCCGGCCAGAAGCATATTTACCGCACAGGAGTGCCTGAAGCTGTGGGCAGGATTGAGGTCTTTCAGCCGTTTTGATGGCAAGACTTTTTCCAGATATTTTCTGCAAAGACGATATATACCGTGCCGGGTAAATTCCTTTCCCCGCTGATTGAGGAACAAACGATTTTTGTAGAGGGCATGTGGTGTAATCCGGTACTTTTTAATATACTGGTGAAGAAGATCTGTCGTTTTGGGCCAGAGAGTTATCATTCTGAAGCGCCCTCCTTTGCCGAGAATGGCCAGTGTTTTATTCTGCGAATCAAAGAAGTCAAGATCGAGTGCAGCAACTTCGCTGGCCCTGGCACCGGAATCGAAAAGCAGATTGAGTATGGTATAGTTTCTGAATCCTTGTGCTGAGTTAAGATCAACAGAATCAAGAACAGCCAGAATTTCTTCCTGATAAAGAAAGCCGATTATATTTCTGTGGTAACGCTTTTGGGGAATATTCAATATTCTTATAGCAACATCTCTTTTGTCTGGATGCATATAGAGAATCATTTTGGCCAGAGATTTTATGGCTGCCAGTCGATGATTTCTGGTTCTGGCACCATTCCCCCGCTCTGTTTCAAGATGGCCAAGAAAGTTCACAATCAGTTCCGGAGTGATTTGCTCAACCTGCAAAGAGTTAATGGGAGTATCAAGTGCATCCCTGGCAAAGGGTAGAAAGATTGAGAAGACATCACGATAGCCCTTAATCGTATTTGGCCCAAACCCTTTGATCTGAGGTAGATACTGCTCGAAGAATTGATGAATACAGGTTGAAAGTTTCATAGTCTCATTGGATACGAAGTCATAAAATCAACGAGATGCCGGCGCTGGTCTGCATCTATCAGTTTGAGGTAATAGATGGTATAGGTGTATTTTTTGTGGCCCATGTATACAGCAAGAACCGAAAGTGCATTCTGTGGTGAATCACCTCTCTCTTTTACCCGTCTGAGAGTGTTGACCGCAAAGGAATGCCGCAGACTGTGCGGGGTTGGCCCACTGATGTTGGTGTTGCCGATTACCCGTCTGGGTTGGGCAAGTCCGATTTCGCTGACTGCCTGATGGAAAAAATTACGAACCTGTTGCTGAGACACCCCCTTCACTGGATCGCTGGCCAGAAGATACGGATTTTGATTGTCAGTTGGTAGCAGGGAGTTACGAAGGCAAAGATAATCCGACAGATGCCTTGCCACGTCAATAGGAATGGGAATCAGGCGATCCTTCTGGAACTTTGTCTTTCTAATATAGATAGTCCTTTCGTCAGCTCTGAAGTCCTTAACTTTCAGTCGTAAAGGCTCAGATATCCGTAAACCGCAACGAGCCAGAAGACGTAGAGCCAGACAACAACTCATATCTTTTAGAAAAGCAGCCT
>JAYEOK010000034.1:0-19821 GCA_034722915.1 Thermodesulfobacteriota bacterium
CAGATTGTGGTTCACTTTGCTCTCATAATCTAACCTTATTCGTTATTGCTCTTGAATGAATACCAGTGGAGATACATTAAATTTGGCACTTAATTCTTTTATTTGTCTTATGTTCAGAGTTCTTTTCCCCTTGAGAATTTCTGAGACAACACCCTGGCTGCCAATTTCAGGAAGGTCTGTTTGTTTTAAATTGTGCTCTTGCATCAAGTAGCGGAGTGTCTCGATTGGCGAACCGTAAATGTGAATAATGTTTTTGTCTTCGTATACATTAATTAAGTTGCCAATTGTTTCCATAAGCGAGGATAAAGGATTATTCTCGTCTTCTCCTATTTCATCAATCAAGCTATCAAGCAATGAGACAAGATTTTCGTACTCTGCTTCTGAGTGGGGAACAGAAAATACGTTTTTAATTGATGGCCAAACATTGGCGATATTTTCAAGTCGTTGTTCCATTGTTAACCCTCCTTCCATTTGTTTTTGTCGTATTCGTTATGGGGGAGCACATGGCGAATATATACCCTTTGCGTATTGTAGTGAATTGCAGCGATTAGCCTGGCTTTGTTGCCGCCAATATTGAAAACCGTTAATCCTCCAACGTGGTCAGCACTTGGAAAAATTACTCTTAACTCTGCAAAATTACCAAGTGTTGAGTACTTCACAATTCGATACCAGGAATCAAGAGCGGTGGTACACTCCGGGTGATTTTGTGAAAAATCTACAATTCGTTTGCGAGTTATTATATGCATAAATCTACAATATCTCTTTTCGAGATTAAGTCAAGCTCAGTTTGAGATATTTTTCTGTGCAATTTTAAGTAAAAGCAGAACTTGGGAAAATCCGGGGACAGGAGACCGGATTTTTTACGAATCCATCCAGCAGTAAACGGCTCTCGTTTTAGTGCCTTACTCCTCAAAAGCTGTCATAAAAAACAAGAAAATGAAAAGTTCGTTTAACATTAGCAAGTTGGATATACCAACAAGGCATTTATACCCCTCGAGGGGGTACTGAACTGAGTGCCGGCCTCACTTACCGTTTACCGGTGTTAGTACCTTACTCCCTAATTCCTGTCATAAAAAACAAGAAAATGGAAAGTATTTTTAATGTTAGTAAATTGCACATACCACCAAGGTACTTATCCCGGCTTTCCCGTTCATCACCGGGGTTAGCTATATTCACCTAAGGTTGATTCTGACGATTCATTATGGCTGGCACAAAGAGATGCCAGGGGAATTGTCTGCGTGCCGTAACGTATACGGTGAAGGAATCTGTAACTGGATCGTTGCTCGGTATGTCAAAGCTGGCATGATGCTCCTCCGACATTTCAGGGGCATAGGTAATTACAAGGCCGCACTGTTCAGAGGGCGTGAGTGTAGTTGCTGAGCACATGTCCACTTTTATAAAAAAAGGAAGTCCCAGGGGATCATTGTGCCCGATATTGCCGATGACGAGATCTTCCTGCCCCTGGTTACTGACCAAAACAGTAGCCTGACCGGGTGTTCCGGGAGGTACATAGCCAAAATGAACTGTTGGAGGATTCACAGAGATCCTGGGTTGAGGAGTAACGTTTGAGGCAATGAAATCAATAAACCTGGAGGTTCGTGTATTCACACCATAAGCATCTGGGTTTGCACAGCCATCTCCCCAGGAGACTATCCCTGCATGCTGCCACTGCTTGTCAATCTGAACCATAAGAGGACCGCCACTGTCACCAATACAGGAATCTTTACCACCTTCAGCATAACCTGCGCAAAGCATATTCTCAGTTATTTGTCCAGAATACACAGTACTGCAGGTCGTATTTCCGATTACAGGAACGTTCACCTGTTGGAGTTCGTCCGGAAAGTCAGTGGAATCAGATTGATCCGTATCGCCCCAACCAATGATAACTGCAAGGTTGCCAGACAAATCGTTGGTGACATCGGACATCAGGGGAAGTGTTTGCGCCAGAGAAGATCGTTCAAGTTCAAGGAGAGCCAGGTCGCTATCAAAGCTAAGCGGATTATAATCAGGATGGCCAACTATCCTCTTTACGGAGATCCTGTCACCGATATCAGTTTTTAGATTATGCAACCCCATGACCACATCCACCTCTCCAGGATCATCCCAGGTTCCGATAGACTCATCATATACACAGTGTGCAGCCGTGAGTACCCATGTCTCAGCTATGAGCGCACCGCCACAGAACTGTCCGAAATAATAATCTGTAAAATCAGATCGTATAAGAGCTGCCATCCACGGCCATGCTCCAGGAACTGCGGTGGTTCCACCTATAATCTTTGGTGTGATGGACAATGGTATGGAAGCCGCTATGTCGGGTTCGGAACCGATGACATTGCTCACAAATGTCATTAGAAATGCACAGGATACAGTACAAAAAACAAAGATTTTATTCACATAGCTCACAAGCAGATAAATTTCTTATTGTCGTAAATTGCAAAAAACATTATCTAAGGGCTCATTCAAAAATAAGTTCGTAATTATGAGGTGTAAGATGAATGTTTAGGGACTCAATCTTAATCAGCAATTGTTTTGACTCGCCCAATCGCACCGCTTTCCAGGCGAACTTTAATACCATGGGGATGGGTTGAAGATTTTGTCAAAATATCTTTTACAACGCCTCTCGTAAGTTTTCCGGAACGCTGGTTCTGTTTTAAGACAATGGAAACCTGGAGGCCGGTTTTAATATCGCTTCGATTCATGCCATTCATAATTTTTTTCTTTGATTACATTATTTAAAAGATTTATTTAAGAAGACGACGGTGCCGAGCGTATCGTAAGGAGACAGCATCAGGGTGTCATGATGTGTACTACTTAACAGAAGAAAATCCAGAGCGCGAGAAAATCGTACAATGAAAGTTATTATTGCAGAAAAGCCGTCAGTGGCACGTGACATAGCAAAAGTCCTTAAAATCAGCTCTTCCAGAAAGGGGTATATTGAAGGACGTGGCTGTGCGGTCACATGGGCTTTCGGGCACCTGGTGACACTTCTGGAACCTGGCGAATACGATCCAGCCCTCAAACGCTGGTCATTGGACAGTCTTCCATTCGTACCTGACGAATTCAAACTCAAACTGATTACTAACCGTGGAGTTGCAGAGCAGTTTCAGATTATTAAAATACTGTTTGAAGAGGCTGAAGAAATTATATGTGCCACTGATGCCGGACGTGAAGGTGAGCTGATTTTTCGTTATATTCTGGCACTGTGCAGCTGTGAAGACAAACCGATCCGCCGCCTCTGGCTCAACTCGCTGACAGCCGATGCAATCCAGACAGCATTCAAAGACCTCAAGGACGGGCACGACTACGATCCACTCTACGCTGCTGCCCGCTGTCGCAGTGAGTCTGACTGGATTGTCGGACTCAATGCCACCCGGTACTATACCGTCCGCCATGGACGGATTGGCGGAGGAAATGATCGCGTTCTCTGGACAATCGGTCGCGTTCAGACGCCGGTTCTGGCAATGATTGTAGTACGTGATGATACTATTCTTCAGTTTCGTCCACAGCCGTTTTGGGAACTCACTACTCGCTACCGTGAAGTGGTCTTCAAATACAGCGGCAAACGTTTTGCGAAATTAGAAAAGGCAGAGGCCCTGCTCGAACAAATAACGGAACAACCTTTTACCATCACAGCCATTACTGCCAAAAAGAAAAAAGAACAACCACCACAACTCTTTGATCTCACCACCCTGCAGCGAGAACTTAACAAATTGCACGGGATTTCCGCATCCGATACCCTTGCCGCCACCCAGAGTCTTTACGAAGCCAAGCTCGTCACCTATCCGCGAACCGATTCACGCTATCTCAGTGAAGATATGAAACCGCGTGTTCCAAAGATCATGGAACAACTCAAACCCCTTCGCCCTGATCAGATCGCGCCGCTCGACCTGGCAAAACTTCCCTTCACCAGGCGAATTATTAATGACAAGAAAGTGACCGACCATCACGCCATCATCCCCACAGGTGTGACACCGCGCCGATTCGGGGCAAACGAACAGCTCGTGTATGACGCCATTACAACACAGTTCATCGCTGCCTTTTATCCGCTTTGTCTCAAAAATATCACAACAGTAGATGGCCTCAGCAATCAGGTACAATTTCAGGCCAAAGGAACACAAATTACTGATCCGGGTTGGACTGTTCTCTTCCCGAAAAAGAAAAAATCTGCTGCAGATGGACAAGCTCTACCAGCTTTTGAGAAAGGGGAAACCGGGCAGCACGAGCCTTTCCTGCGTGAAGGGAAAACCCTGCCGCCCAAACACTTTACTGAAAATTCGCTGCTTGGACTTATGGAGGCAGCCGGGAAATTTGTCGAGGATGATACCCTGCGCGAAGCCCTTAAAGAACACGGCATCGGAACGCCTGCAACGCGTGCTGCCATCATCGAAACCCTTCTTCGCCGCAACTATATCCGACGTGAAAAAAAACAGCTTCGTTGTACAGATATGGGCCGCTGCCTGATTGCACTTATCAGGGATCCATTACTCAAATCACCTGAAATGACAGGCGAGTGGGAGGATAAACTTAAACAGATTGAGCGTACCGAACTGAACCCGGACGACTTTATGAAAGGTATTGAAAACTACATTCGCAACATGATTCAAGACAGCAACGCCTGGCAGCTTGACACCTCACGCTGGGGTAACTGCCCGCTCTGCGGCAAAGAAGTCATCAAGGGGAAAAGAGCCTACGGTTGCTCTGGCTGGAAAGAGGGCTGTTCATTTGTACTTGAACCAAACTGCAAGGGGAAAATGCTCACCGGCAAACAGATTCAAATTCTGCTGCAGCAGCGTATCCTGCCGCATCCAATTCGCATCGCTGATGAACCGCGTACGCTCATCCTCTCCACTCAGGGGATGCCCATGGATCTGCGGCTCCCCTCTGCGGATCGGCAGAAACACGTAACAAAAAAAGATCGCCATTAATAACCGGCATCTTTTTTTATTACACTTGTCATTTCATAGAAAATAATTAAACCCGCTCATAGAGCGGGTTTTGAACGAAAACTTCACAATTATGCAATAAGGTGCCATCTAGGAGCTTGTCCGAGAATAGGCATTTCTTCTCAAATCGAGACATTTTGAAAAAATAAGCACAGCCATATATTTGATATTGCGAGCATTATTTTGTGACAATTTTGAAGAATTTGGGCAAAAGGGCATTCTCGGACAGCCTCCTAGAAAGGCACATCGTCACCAGTACCTCCACCACCAAAGTTTCCTTCAGCAGGTGTTTCAGGAAGTGGCGGTTCGCCAAAACCGGTACTGCCGCCTCCACTGTCACCTCTGGAGTCCAGCATTTTCATTTCACGGGCTACGATTTCAGTGGTATATTTATCATTGCCATTCTGATCCTGCCATTTACGAGTTTGTAGTTTTCCTTCAATGTAGACTTTAGATCCTTTATGAAGATATTCTCCACATATTTCTGCAAGACGGCGCCAGGCAACGATACGGTGCCATTCTGTGTGCTCCTGCTGTTGACCATCCTTTCCCTTCCACTTTTCCGATGTGGCAATATTAAACGTTGCAACAGGAGTCCCATCCTGGGTGTAACGAATCTCGGGGTCAGCACCAAGGTTTCCTATCAACATTGCTTTGTTAAGCATATTTCCTCCAATACAAGTGTTTGAATATCAATGACAAAGTTTTAAAAAATTGTAAATATTCGGCTAGCACCCCATCTTCGTCCAATCCGGCTTGTTCACATATGACCCAATATAGCTCTCAAGCCGGATTGAACGAACCTGAGGCACTATCCAAACATTTACAACGAACGGGTAAGGGCACGAATTTAGCTCCAACCCGAATACTTACAAAAAATCAGCTGTTCGTAATTTGCAGAATTTTCATATTTAAAAGATGTTTAATACCACAGTCTCACTCCATAAGGCTAGAAAAATAAAGCTGATAATAACATTTTTAGATATGCACTGTCCGGTCCAGCATAGCAGGAATACCACCTTTTTCTTCAGGTGCATAGCCCATCACTTCCTGCCATATTTCATCACTTTCCATACAAAAATAAATACATGTTGATGGAACAGTATATCTCTTTAAAAGCCCATAAATATGCTTGTAAAGGGCCACTCGTCTAGGTCGAAAATAGCGCTTTTTATTATCAAGGCCTTCAATAAATTCCTGATAAAATATTCGTGATCCGGGAAAACGACTGGTTCCTATAGTTTTTAAAGATGGAAGATATCGAAGCGCACCTAAAGAAATCCAGACAATATTTTCAGCCGGAACTTTTTGAAAGAGCTTAGTAATTGTCTCTTCATATCCTTTTTCCCAGCCAGGGTGATCAATAATCGGGTCAAAATGAAAAGCCAGTTTATATCCCCATTCAGCGCACTGCGCAGCTGCACTCAATCGTTCATCAAATGTTGCTGTTCGGATCTCCTCTCTTTGCATAATCAAAGGACTGTTTAAAGACCATGCCAGTATTGTTCTACCGTTATGTTGAAGATTTTTCAAATTAGCAATGACTGCACTTTTAGTCTTTAATTCCAGCACTGCCTGTTTTTGCTTTGCCATAAATTCAACAAGTTTAGGGCTGAGGCAGGTGAATCTGTCCAGGGCCATGGAGTCAGTAAATTCACCGGTTCCAATACGAAAAAAACGATCAGGCTCAGCAGCAAAAGCTGTTTCCATTTCCTGAAACAACTTTTCAATATTAACAAAAAATGTGAGCCATGGCTTATTGAGATAGGCCTGTAATATGCAGTACACACAGTCCATGGGACAACCCATCCCAATATTTAAGACCTGATAATCGCAGCAGCGATACTCTTTTGTGCCTGGACAGGGTTTGAAAAAATGGCCACGGTTCTGACACAGCAGCAAATGGCGTTTTCCCTGAACCAGATTGTCAGGGTATTCCCCGGCAATCCCCTGTGGATCATCCCTGTCTGCTATTACGCTATACGGCAGTTTAGCGCGTTCCAGTATTTCTCTGGTATAATCAAGATCCAGACAAGATTCCTCGACGTGAATCTCATTGACATAAATAGAAGGATCTTTCCAGGAGCGTGGTTCTGTCATGCGTACACCATAGGTTGTTTCTCCGAGAATTTTATTATACCGGCAGGATTTTCAGGAACATCAATTGGAAGCGAAAAACTTTTGTCGAGCAATGATACAGCCCATTTTGCCAATTCAATATAGGATTGTCCCTCTGTCATTCGCTTGTGTTTCAGGCATCCCTTGCCGTAGACTGTACATTTTCTTCGCAATTCTTCAAGCGTCCAAATCGTTTGTTCTGTTGATAGCGACTGTTCCTGCAAAAGATCAACAATTGCTCGAATACGCAATCTGTCCATTCCAATTCTAAACTGATATGACACCTGATCTTCACGCCCACCTTCCTTTATGGTGAGAGGATTATCCAGCAGAAGAAATGGAAAACGGCTGCTGGTACGAAGCCAGAGATCATAGTCTTCGCAGCAAGGCATGTCTTCTTTAAACAGGCCAATTTCAGCGAAAAGTTCCTTTTTAACCATAACCGTAGACATCCCGACCGCACAAAGCTGAAGACAATGTTTGAATATATCACCATTGCCCGGCTGATGAATTTTTTTCTGATTCAAATGGATTCCACGGCGCAGCCAGCGTTCCTTCGTGTGGGCGATCATAACTTTCGGCTTTTCCACAAGTGCAGCGTACTGAAGTGCCAGTTTTTTTTTCTGCCAATGATCATCTGAATCAAGGAAGGCCAGATACGAAAACCGGGATTCTCGAATCCCCCTGTTTCTTGCCGCAGCAGGCCCTTGATTGCTTTGGGAAATATAGCGTACAGGAATGTTACATTTTGCTGAAAAATCATTTACACAGTCTTTGGTATTATCTACAGACCCATCATCAATAACAATGATTTCATCACAGACAAGGGTTTGACGCTGTACAGAACGTAAAGCACGCTCAAGAAAAGATGCCCTGTTATAGGTAGGGATAATTACAGAAATTTCTGTCATTTCAGGTTTGTCATTTGTGAATTTTAGGATTAAGATAAGGTCATTTGGGCAAACTACTGTATAATTATAAGATTATCAATACGACACAAACCTACTTGCCAGGCACTTAATGGCTCCCATATAAAGTAAATCTTCCATGAGCAGTGAAATACTTATAAATTCGACTAGCTATGAGATCCGCATAGCCCTGGTTGAAAATGGTCAACTGGCCGAATTCCATATACAACGTCCAACGGAAAAAGGCCTGGTTGGCAATATCTACCGGGGACGCGTGGTAAGAGTACTGCCCGGAATGCAGGCTGCCTTTGTTGATATCGGCTTGGAAAGAACCGGTTTTCTCTATGTTGACGATGTTTACGTCTCCAATGATGATCTTGATTCAAGAATGCTGAAAGGATCAGATCCCTGCGGCAAGTTAAAGTTTGATGCGACAATTCCAGATCTTGAAATGGCACGTGCCCCTGACATGAGCATAGAAAGCTTGCTGACAGAAGGTCAGGAAATCACTGTACAGGTAGGCAAAGACCCTATAGGCACTAAGGGGGCAAGATTGACCTGCCACATAACTTTACCATGTAGAAATCTTGTATTCATGCCTTTGACTGATCATATTGGTATTTCAAGAAAAATTCAAAATGAAGAGGTACGGGAAACACTCAAAGAACGTATCAAGTCACTTCGTCCGGCAGGTACTGGTTTTATTGTCCGCACAGTAGCGGAAAATGCAACGGCTGAGGAACTCGAAGCTGACATGGAATTTCTTCTTCTTCTCTGGGACGAAATCCAGGATATCTCCAAACAAACTTCAACGATTCCCGCAATGATTTACAAGGATCTTGATATCATTTTCCGCTCTGTACGCGATCTGTTTACCGATGAAGTCAGCAGTCTTATTCTCGATGATCAGGCAACCTATGAAAAGTTGCTCAAATTTGTTCAAACCTTTGCACCAAAACTTCAAAATCGTATTTCCTATTATGATGGTCAGGCCCCACTTTTTGAAACACACGGTATTGATATTGAAATCAATCGGGCGCTTGACAAAAAAGTCTGGTTCCGTTCCGGTGGATATATCATCATTGAAACTACGGAAGCCCTTTCTGTTATTGATGTGAATAGCGGAAGGTTTGTGGGGAAAAATGATCTTGAAGAAACAATTTTCAAAACCAATATGGAGGCAGTGAAAGAAATTGCCTACCAGCTGCGGTTGCGGAACATAGGTGGCATTATTATCATAGATTTTATTGACATGGAAGATGCAGCGCATCGTGAGGAACTCTTCAATTCCTTCAAAGAGGCCGTCAAAAAAGATAAAAGCAGAATCAATATTTTGAAACTTTCTGAATTTGGTCTTGTGCAGATGACCAGAAAAAGGAACTGTGAAAATTTAAACCAGATGATGTGTGAGCCATGTCATTATTGCGCAGGTGAAGGTGTACTCAAGTCCCGTCGCACCATTTGCTATGAAATTTTTCGTAAAATTTCCAGGAAAGCAAGAGGCCACCGTGGTTCAAGTGTTACCCTTACTGTTCATCCTCGCGTTGCCGATATGCTTCTCAAAGAAGAAGAAAGCGTGACTAATGAACTTGAACAGGAAATTGGAAAAAGACTGACCATTGTACCCAGTAAGAAATTCCATATTGAAAAATATGAAATCCACTGGATTGGTTGAGCTTTTACAAATCCACCTTAAATTTTAACTTTACTACTTCATCAAATTTAAAAAGCCATGGCACGAATAAACAGAAGATTTAAGAAAAAACGCTCCCCATTTCCATTTTTCCTGATTATTACATTGCTCCTTGCAGGTGCAGGAGGATACGCATTTGTCACCTATTTCGAAGGCGAAAAGCCACAAATTACAAGCATGAATCTGCCTGCATATGTAGGCAATAAGACTCCCGTTTCATTCATTGTCACTGACACAAAAAGTGGCCTCCGTTCCATCAAAATAATGGCAATACAAAATGGTAAAGAAAAGAAAATTTTTGCAAAAGAGTATCCCCGCCAGGAAAAAAACGGCACAGCCGGAACAACTCAGGAAGAGATAAAAGTAGAACTGAATGCCAAAGCTCTTGGCCTGAAAGAAGGTGAAGCTGTTTTACGGGTTGAAGCTATAGATTACTCCCTTCGCGGACTCCTGAAAGGAAATTCAAGCACAATGTTTCACACCTTTAACATTGATACCAAGCCACCAAAAGTTTCCATTGTTCACAGTGAAAAGTACATTGAACCAGGCGGTTCAGGGATCGTTATCTATCGGGTTGATGATCAAGTGAAACATGGCGTGATGATCAACGAGACCTACCATCCGGGTTTTCCGCTCAACGAAAGCTCTGATTCGAAATATATCGCTTATATTGCTCTTCCCTATACTGCCCTGGAAATCTCAAAATCTGTAATCATTGCAGAAGATGCAGCAGGCAACCGAACAGTGAAGCCTTTTGCTCCAGTGATGAAGAAAGCAAAACAGAAAAAAGATAGAATCAATATTGGTGATGGCTTTCTATCCAGAAAACTGCCTGAATTTGAAGAACATTACCCGGAAATGGAAGGAAATCCGGTGCAGAAATATCTCTATACCAATCGGAAAGTTCGTGCCATGAATAATCAAAAAATCCATGATCTTTGCATGAATCCAGAGCAAAATAAACTATGGTCAGGAAAATTTATTCGTATGGCAGGGAGCAGTAAAGCAGGTTTTGCCGATCATCGTACCTACTATTACAAAGGTGAAGCCATAGATAAACAGGTACATCTGGGGATGGATATCGCATCAACACAACACGCAAAGATCAAGGCTGCCGGCACGGGAAAAATTATTTTCTGTGACTACCTGGGAATTTATGGCAATATGGTAATGATTGACCATGGCCAGGGAGTAGTGAGCCTTTACTCACATTTAAGCCAGATCAATGTTGCATCGGGAGACAGTATCAACCAGGGAGATATTTTAGGTAATTCAGGTACCAGTGGCATGGCTGGCGGCGACCATCTGCATTTTTCCATGCTGGTAAATGGTATTTTTGTTACACCAAAGGAATGGTGGGATCAGCATTGGATCGATGTTACCATTGCAGGGCCATTAGCTGACGCCAGCTTCTGACACCCGTTCCTTGGAGTTTTGATGGATTCGTGAAGATTTTTCTGTTTTGTCATTCCCGTGGGAATGACAAGAAGCGAAAAGCTTTAATTTTTCACGAATTCATCAATCTTCCATATCGTAATCTGGACCACCACAAAGTTTGCAGCGTAACTCAGGGTCGTCTCTATCAAAAATATACTCCCAGTTTTTGGCTTTAATCTCTTCTTCGCGTTCCCGACCACAGGTTATACAAACCCAGATATCGCCCTCTTCTGTTTCAAATAGATGCATGATTCCCTCCTATAGTATGAATTTCGTAGCTATTCCTGACTCTGAACTAAGACCAGTGATGAACGGTAAGCCAACGTCAGTACCTTAGGGTTCGGTAAAAAATAACTTGGACTTTCCAATTCGTAACTGTACCATATCTTCAGCCGATTTAATATATTCACAATCCTCACGTAGCCCAGCTACGCTGCGGTTGTGAATATATTAAATCAACTGAACCTGTAGCACATTTACGACAGGAAAATGCCAATTTATTTTTTACCAAACCCTTACAGAGTGTTTTTTTGAAAAGAATAAGAAAATACTCTGTAAGGTACTGAAGTTCTTTCTTGTGACCTTTTACATTATTCTGTACACTCTGTCACGGCGTAATAACGAAGCTACCATATCAACACAAAATCTTACTGACCTGTACTGTAAAGATGTCGAAAACCACCAGATTCCCGAAACTTTTATACAGCTATCTGGCCACAGAAATGCTGGCACCATTTTTTGCCAGTTTTCTCATCATGAACAGTGTCTTTTTTCTGGTTAAACTCATTCCATTCCTGAATGTTGTTCTTGAACTTGAAATTAGTTTTGTAGATTTTGTACGTCTTCTTCTCTATCTGTTCCCCAATATGTTCCTCTATTCAATTCCCATGGCTGCAATGATGGGAGTGATCATTTCTTTCACGAGGCTGTCCTCAGACGCAGAAATTCTTGCCTTTAAAGCCAACGGAGTCAGCCTCTATCAGATGATTCCACCAGTGCTTCTCGTTGCAGCATCAATCGCACTCCTGACAGGATATTTCTCGACAAACCTGATTCCCAAATCAGAAATAGCCATGAAACAGCTTATGTTTCAGGTAGCAAAGGAAAAAATCGATAAAGGCATCAAAGAGCACCAGTTCACTGAGGCACTCGGTGATCTCGTAGTCTATGTTGACACTATTGATAAAGACAGTGGTGAATGGACAAATGTGTGGGTATCTGACATGAGAGGCCAGGTAAACCCGATTATCACCATGGCACAATCCGGAATCATGACTGCCAAGGTTGATACCATGATGGTCACCATAACTTTAAAAAACGGAAGCCTTCATCGTCCGGATAATGATCGCTCCCAGATTATCAGCTTTGATCAATACACGATCAATATACCATTGCAAACACCAACCATCATGGATGGAGAAGATGTTACAAAACGTTCATCGGCAGCAATGACAATGGCTCAACTGCAGGCTGCTGCAACTGAACTGGGCCGTGATACTCGTAAGGGACGAAAGAGATTAACTCGTTTTCATAAACGGCTCGTTCTCCCCATGGGCTGCTTTATCTTGAGCCTCCTTGGCATGCCACTCGGCCTTCAGGCAGGCCCTGGAAAAAAGGCTGTTGGTATAACTTTGGGCCTCGCCTTTTTTATCCTGTACTATATTCTTTTTACCCTTGGTAAAGGTGTTGCCGAAGATACCGGAGTTCCGGTTATCGTGGCTATGTGGGTACCCAATATTATTTTCCTGCTTTTCACATTATTTTTTATCAGACAGGCAGCCAATGAACGTCCTGTGATCCCTGATTCATTCAAAAATGCACTGTATTCATTTTTTTCTCCTCTCCTGAAAAAGGCCAGAAAGTTTTTCGGTGAAAAAGAGACAAAAATACAGTAAGATAGTGGCTAGGACACCAACCGTTCGTACATTTACATTGTGTAAGTGATGTTCATATTTAATCAAACAGGAGTTTACCCATGAAAAAACTAGTCGCAATCCTCGCTTTCGTCACAGTAACTTCATTGTCAGGTCTCGCCCTTGCCAGTGATCCTGCCCCGAAATCAACTGATTACATGCCAAGTCTAATCACGGCAACACCACTTGAGGGAAGAATGCTGGCTATTACGATTGTCAGAAAAACAATCGGCACTATTCAGCGTGACAGTGATGCAAAACAGCGAGTCAGAAAAATATATGCTGAAGATCCCATGATGTTAATGAGAGCTGTTGAATTGGTGTCCATGGAATTCAAAATTATAGCAGAGGCCAATAATTACTGGAGAAAATAATTTGCAAGAGATTCCTTTTTGCTGAGAACACGGGTAGATCCGATGCACATATCTGCCCGTATTTTTTAATGTCACCTTAAGGGCTCGGCAAGAAATAACTTGGACTTTCTAATTCGCAACTGCACCACATCTTCAGCCGATTTTTTATTATCGCAATCCTCACGTAGCCAGCTACGCTGCGGTTTCGATAATAAAAAATCGACTGAACCTGCAGCACATTTACGACTAGAATTGCCCAAGTTATTTCTTTCCGAGCCCTAACTGAGTCCTCAGGGTTCAGTCAAAAATAAATTAAGAGATAGAGTGGGGATAGAAAATGCTGGAGCCGGCCATTTTTGACGTGTTTCTAGTTTTGTAGGACAGGAGACCATCGACGACCTTATTCTGATGATAATCAGTACAAATTCCAGGAATCTTTCCAAGAACCTGCATTCCGCTTTTAATGAGAAAATTGACAGCTAATCTGTTATTAATTGGCGTTAAACCCAACAAAATATCAAGCATATAGTCTCCATTTTCATTTTTTCTTTCCAAAATATATTCAATACAAAAGCGACTAATTGTTAAAGATTTTTTTCCCCAGAAACTTTTAAAAAAACAGTAATTCATAAAAGCAGATCTTTGGTTAAATTTAGCCAGCCAGAAAAAACCAACCTCCTCTTTCCCTGCTTTTACAAAAAAAACTGAATGTTGTTTTTGTTTAATAAATGATATGAACTCAATATTATTATTTATTTTTTTATCAAAATAAATTTTATGAAGTGTCCCTTCTATGGCAATTTTCAGGAATACCTGTTTCAGATACGTATCTGAGAAATTAACTTTCAGCTTTTCTTTACTATTATAGGGGGTTATGGTTAGTCCTTGAGTGTGTTTGTATCTGTTTTTTGTCATCAAGTAGCTCTGGTTTACTTATCCTTCCAACTTTGTGATTTGGTTGATTTGTTATTACGATCAAGGGAAAAAGGGTGCTGAACTGAGTGCCGGCTTACCGTTTACCGGTGTTAGTCTCCTAGAGCAGCATGGAATAAACGTTTAGTATATTCATGCTGTGGCGTCTGAAAAATTTTATCGGCCGGGCCTGACTCAACAATACACCCGTTTTGCATTACTACAACCTGATCAGCAAGGGCTCTCACTACACGCAGATCGTGGGAGATGAAAAGGAACGTTATTTCATGGCGTTCCTGCAGTTCCTTTAAGAGATCGATGATCTGTTTCTGGATGGTCATATCAAGAGCCGATGTGGGTTCATCAAGCACAAGAAAATCGGGTTTAAGGACAATGGCACGTGCAATGGCTATGCGCTGACGTTGGCCGCCGGAAAATTCGTGGGGAAAACGATGAATCATGTCTGCAGTCAGACCAACTTCGCTCAAGGCTTCCGCCACTATGCTTAGTCGATCTGCACGTGTCTTCCCGATGTTATGAACCTGCATACCTTCAGCAACGATCTGTCCTATTGTGAGTCTTGGGGACAGCGATGAAAATGGATCCTGAAAAACAATCTGTAAATGCTTCCGTAAAGGCCGCATGGCTCGTGGTGAGAGTGTTTGCAGGTCTTTTCCTTGAAACAGGATTTCGCCAGAGCTTTGCGTGAGCTTTAATAATGCGTTGGCAAGGGTGGATTTTCCTGATCCTGATTCCCCAACCAGACCGCATGTCGTGCCGCGATTAATGACAAGATTCACCTGATCAACCGCTTTGATGATTTTGTGGTCACGTTGCAGGAAACCTTTCCAGCCACCTTTCAGATGGAAATGACAGTTCAGGTCGCGAAGATCTATGAGTGTCCGGTCAGCGTGTCTGGGTACATGACGATCCTGGGGCACAGAGTCCATGAGGTGAATGGTATAAGGCTGTTCAGGACTTGTAAAGATGGACTCGGTTTCTCCATGTTCAACAATCCTGCCATCTTTCATGATATGTACATGGTCAGCTATTTTTCTCACCATGGCAAGATCATGGGTGATAAGAAGAAGGGCCATACCAAATTCGTTTTGCAAATCTTTTATCAAGTCAAGAATCTGTGCCTGAATAGTTACATCAAGTGCAGTTGTTGGTTCATCTGCAATCAGTAAGGACGGCTTGCAGGCAAGGGCCATTGCAATCATAACTCGCTGCCGTTGTCCGCCTGAGAGTTGGTGGGGAAAGACCTTCATTCGTAGAGGTGCCTCTTTTATCCCGGTTCGCTCAAGAAGCTTAATTGCCTGCCTGTGCGCGTCGGTTTTATTAAGACCCTGGTGAAGGAGGAGAGGTTCCATGAGCTGATTACCGATGCTGTAAACAGGATTGAGGGAGGTCATGGGTTCCTGAAAGATCATTGCAATACGGTTACCACGAATCTTTCTGAGTTCATTTCGAGGGAGCGGGAAAACATTTTTTCCTTCAAAATTGATCGTACCACTGCGATTGATTTGGGAAGATTCCTCAAGCAGTCGCAGGACAGAAAGTGCAGTGACTGATTTTCCGGAACCGGATTCACCAACAAGGGCAACTGTTTCCTGTTGCTCTATTGTAAGAGAGACATCAAAAAGAACCTGTTTTTCTTCAGGTTGTTTTTTCCCGGTATCAAGATAAAAGCTGAGATTCAGGTTATCAATTTCAAGAAGCATGTAACAATCCAGATAGCTGAAGCAATAGAAAATGAATGACTCTAACTAGAAGCCTGTCCGAGAATGCCCTTTCTCCCCAACTCTTCGTTGTTTTCAAAAAATAATGCTCGGAATATTAACTATATGCCTGTGCTTATTTTTTGAAAATGTCTCGATTTGAGAAGAAATGTCTATTCTCGGACAACCTCCTACTATACAGGATATCTTGTGTCGGGCAAGAAGAATAGAGGTGTCGGTTTTTGGAAAAGAGTTGACACTTTCCAGTGGTCAGCCTAAGTTTCAGGTAGCCAACCACAATGGTTCCGGCATCTTTTTAATTTTATAAAAAATAAAAAAACAGTGTACCCAGAATACCCTTTTCAATCTCATTATCATACCATAGGCTCTCACCGAATTCACTACGTGGATGAAGGGCAGGGTGATACCATTGTCATGGTTCATGGTAATCCCAGCTGGTCTTATTATTATCGCAGGTTGATCAGCCTCCTTGCAAAAGAACATCGTGTAATTGCCATTGACCATATGGGCTGTGGTCTGTCAGATAAACCCCAGAAGTATAATTATTGTCTGCAGAATCATATCGATAATCTTCACTCGCTCCTGCAATCTCTTGGTGTGGAAAGGTTTTCACTTGTTGTTCACGATTGGGGGGGCGCCATTGGTATGGGGGTGGCTGCCAAAAATCCAGACCTGTTAACACGTGCCATGGTACTGAATACCGCTGCATTCAGATCACAGCGTATTCCATTTCGTATCAGTGTGTGTCGCTGGCCGATTATTGGCGAACCCCTGGTGCGTGGTCTGAATGGATTTGCCGGCCCTTCCGTTTTTATGGCAGTAAGCAGGAAAATGGATAAAAAGGTGGCACGTGCATTCCTGGCTCCTTACGATTCCTGGCATAACAGGGTTGCAGTGTCCGCTTTTGTCAAAGATATTCCTCTGACACCTGCGCACCCCTCGTATACTTCCCTGCTTCACGTTGAACAGGGCCTTGAAACATTACAGGCACGACAGCTTCCCATGCTGATCTGCTGGGGTGGCAAGGATTTCTGTTTTAACAAAATATTTTATGATGAGTGGTGTGAACGCTTTCCCGAGGCTGAGACCCATTATTTTTCCGAGAGCGGTCATTATATTCTGGAAGATTCCTTTGAGGCTATTGCCCCCCTTGCAGATACCTTTTTCGGGAGTTCCGGGTGAGCATAAATATTGCCGATACTCTTGCAGACAGTGCAAATAATTCAGGTGATCAGACAGGACTTATTGAAGCGGCCACAGGAAAAAGCCTGACTTTTTCAGAGCTTCATTCAAGGTCTGACTCCTATGCCCATATCTTAATCAACAAAGGAATCAGAACAGGCGAGCGGGTGATGCTCATGATCAAGCCTTCTGCTGATTTTATCTGCCTCACCTTTGCATTATTTAAAATTGGTGCACCTGTCATTCTTATTGATCCAGGCATGGGCTACAAAAATCTCCTGCGTTGTATTGAAGGTGTCCGTCCTCAAGGATTTGTGGGTATTCCCAAAGCACATCTGTTTCGCTTACTTTTTAGAAAGCCGTTTACAACAGTTACCCATAAACTCTGCTGTGGAAATTCATTCGGTTTTTTTGGCCCTGATATTTCTCAACAGGCAACTGAGGAGTATGGATCATATCCTGTTTATGCAGCAAAAGATGATGATCTGGCTGCTATCATCTTTACCACCGGATCAACAGGCCCACCAAAAGGTGTGCGCTATGAGCATTCTATGTTTCATGCCCAGCTGCGATTGATTCGAGATTATTATAATATTGGCCCTGGGCAGGTCGATCAACCCGCTTTTCCCCTTTTTGCTCTTTTTTCAACAGCATTGGGGGCAAAGGCAGTGATTCCTGACATGGATCCGACTCGCCCAGCCAAAGTTGATCCAGCGCGATTTGTTGCATCCATTGAAAAATACGGCGTGACCTATTCGTTTGGTTCGCCTGCCATCTGGAACGTGATTGCAGGATTCTGCAAACCACGCGATGCCAGACTGAAAACCTTAAACAAGGTGCTCATGGCAGGAGCGCCAGTATCAGGAGAACTCATTGGCAGGATGCAGAATATACTTTCTCCAACTGCTGCCATTCATACCCCTTATGGCGCAACCGAAAGTCTGCCCATTGTTTCCATAGAGGGACATGAGATTGTCGAGAAAACATGGAGCCTGACAAAACAGGGAAAAGGTACCTGCGTAGGACGACCTTTACCCGGTATTGAAATTGCTATTCTGCCAATTAGTGACAAAGTAATTTCGCATCTTGAAAGAAAAGATTTTCTTTTGCCAGGGGAGACAGGTGAAATCATAGTCTGTGGTGATGTGGTTACCCGTGCCTATGAAAACAATGCAGAAGAAAATAAAATGGCTAAAATTCCTGATGGGAACACCTTCTGGCACCGCATGGGGGATGTGGGCTATCTTGATGAGGATGGTCGGCTCTGGTTTTGTGGTCGGCGTGCCCATCGTGTTGTCTGTGAAAAGATAAACAAAATTTTTTACCCTATTCCCTGCGAAGCACTGTTTAATGTACATCCCGAAGTTTTCCGTACCGCTCTAGTTGCTGTTCACTCTTCAGGAGTAATAAAAGATACAGTTCCTGCTATTATTATTGAACCTGAGAAAAGCTCAACCCTTTCTGCTCGGCAGCTCATTGCAGAAGTCAAAGAAATCGGGCAGCAGAACGCATTGACACAGGAGATTGATCATTACCTCATTCATCCTGATTTTCCTGTGGATATTCGACACAACGCAAAGATTTTCAGGGAAAAACTAAGCGTCTGGGCAAGCAAAGAACTTGAGGCCAAACTGTGAAGCGAGCACTTGTGACCGGGGGCGGGGGTTTTGTCGGCAGTTATATTGTCAGACAACTCAGAGAGCAGGGCGTGGAATGTCTGGTACTTGGGCGTAATCCCTATCCTCAACTTGAAGCCCAAGGGGTAAAATGTCTGACTGGTGATATTTGTGATGCTTCTTTTGTGGTTGACAGCTTTAAGGATGTGGATACTGTTTTTCATGTTGCAGCTCTTGCGGGCATTTGGGGGAAATGGGAAGACTATTACCGAATAAATGTCCAGGGTACTGAAAATGTAATCGCTGCCTGCAAAAAGAATAAGATTTCCAGCCTTGTGTATACATCCACTCCTTCAGTTGTCTTTAACGGAGATGATATTGTTAACGGTGACGAACAACTTCCCTATGCAGAGCATTTTCTTTGTCATTATGCCAGAAGTAAAGTTATGGCAGAACGACTGGTGCTGGAAAGTAATGACACAAGCGAAAATTTCCATACTTGTGCCATCCGGCCTCATCTTGTCTGGGGCCCCGGTGATCCACACCTTATCCCGCGTTTGCTTGAACGTGGCAGAAAGAGGCAGCTTAAAAAAGTAGGGGACACCACTAATCTTGTGGACATCAGTTATGTGGAAAATGTTGCTGAAGCGCACCTGCTTGCCGCCCTCAATCTGGAAAACACTGGAACAGCCTCTGGACAGGCGTATTTTATCAGTCAGGGGGAGCCGGTGAATCTCTGGCAGTGGATCGATGAGCTCTTTGAACGTATGGAAGTACCAGCGATCAGTTCTCGGGTTCCTTTTTTCGTCGCTTATATGGCAGGGGCAGTACTGGAGACAATGCATCATATTTTTGCTCCGCACAAAGAACCTAAGATGACCAGATTTCTGGCTGAACAGCTTGCCAAATCACACTGTTTTTCCATTGCCAGGGCCCAAAAGGATCTCGGTTACAGTGTGCGCATCAGTACTGAAGAAGGAATGGATCGTCTGTGTACCATAGGG
>JAYEOK010000035.1:0-5407 GCA_034722915.1 Thermodesulfobacteriota bacterium
TTTTCATAATGAAAAAATGTGTCAGCCACAGTCGCCAGCGAAAGAAAATAGGAGTGTACCTCAACGCTCCTCACATCGGTCAGAAACCGGCCCATCCATTGCCCGAGGTGATCGGTGAAAAACCTGTTCTGCGTGTTTAAAGAAAATGATCCGGATTGCATACTCTTCTCTTCAATCAGGTAGGCCATGAAATCAAGTTCAAGGGCAATATGATCCGGTAAGAGATAGGAATGCTTCTGATCCACAGAAAGGCCGCATTGCTCATACTGTTCCCGTACCAGCCGAGTACATCTTCCCATAATCGTATCTTCCAGATATACGGATTCGTAAGGGGCAATCGAATATGAATTGGGATTATTAATAAAGAGCATTGTATGCTCACAGCAGATCTGCTCCAAATCCAGCGAATTGGACAACCTGGATAGAGTTGCTGTCTCCGCTGTAATATCAAGTGACAGGACGCCGGCTGCTTCTCCAAGGATTCCAGGGGATTCACAAATAAAGGTATTCCAGTCAATATCACCGGGATAGAGATAGGCAAGGCTTAACAGCTTATAGATAATATACCTTGCCTGGTGCAGTTGCTCTGTCTGTATGGACTGCTCCTGACCGGGAGTAAACATTTCCCGGTCGGAGCTGCTGTCAGTATCAGCTGAAAAGTTCATTATTACTATCGCCTCCGCCTTACTGTTCACTCTTTTTGATCTTTTCATACCAGAGAGGATGGTGCGATTGCACCTCTGCCTCATCCAGGTCGCCTGAACCGAACATTGCTTTGAATCCGGCCCTGTTCAACGGGTGAACACCAAAGTACATATGGCCCAGCAGAGTAGGAAGCAAAAAAGCAAAACTGATATCGTGAAGATTTCTGGCAACTATCAATGTCGTCGGGGCAAATGCCCCACGAAACCAGAGAACGCATCCTGAAAAGGCCAGTATGGAAATACAGACGATAAAAACATAGGCGGCGATCTTCTGCCCGGCATTATATTTTCCCTGCCTGGCATGTTTAAAATCAATATAACTGGTCTTCAGCCCGCCTAGTCCTGCCGCACCCGATTCCGGCCATATATGCCATTTATCTATTTGCATCAATTGGACACCGACAAAAGGAATGGTACAGAGAAAGAACAAGAGAGCTGCCACCCTGTGGATTGTTCTACAGACCTGAATACCGGAGGTCAAGGCATCCCCATTGTATCCGCTGATAGCGTCAAAGGGCAAACCGAAGCTATAGGCAATCCAGTGGAAGCTGGAAGACAGTATCGGCAACCCTGTCAGGATAAAAAAGAACATCAGGATAATGATGGACTTGTGATAGAACATTTGAAACGGGGTAAATGCGGTGATTGTTTTATTCATGGCCTTCCTCCTTCTCTTGTGCAGCAAGGACTTCTTTGCGATTTGCCAGCCAGTAAAGAAAATGGGCACCAGCACCCAGAGCGACGGCTGCTGAAGCTCCGATCCCAATGACCTTTGTTGTCTGCCGTAAAACCATACTGTTGACAACAGGTTTCTTAGGCAGGCCATATTTTTCCATCTCTTCGGCGGCAACTATCGTCATCCAGCCAGTCCTGCCGACATAGTCGTTTATTTTATCAGCACCATAGACGATATATTCTTTACCAAACTGTTCGCTATAGCGTTTGGCTCGTTTTCTCGCCTCGGCAACCACATCTTCACGGGAGCCGCTTATCAGGGCATCAGCTATGCAGTCACTGACACAGGCTGGTTGTAGACCTGATTCTACCCTGTCGTAACACATGATACATTTATAAGAGGCGTTGCTGCCCTGATCATAGACAGGCACATCAAAGGGACAGGCATCCTGACAGGTACGGCAGCCCACACAGAGATCCTGATGAATGACCACTTGGCCGCCTGGCCTGCGCTCAATGGCATTGCTTGGACAGTAGGTGGCGCACGGGGAATTCTCGCAATGCATGCAGTGGTGCAACTCGGTAATCCGATAACTTTTGGGATATTTTCCATATTCCTTCTGGATGGGATAAAGGAAACTTAACTGTGGCAGTGCTTTGTTGACTCCCTTTTCCACTGCTGTCGTTCCACTTCTCTGCAGGCGTAAACGGTTCTCCACACTGCAGCTCACCACACAGGTAAAACAGCGCACACAGGCCTGCGAATCATAACACATTGCAAACGTAGACATTGACATTATGCTCTCCTCATCTTGATAACAAAATCATGCGCCGCATGTCCGCCCACTAGGGGAGCGTGGTGATAGGGTGCTGAGTGATTAGGATTAAAGCCGGTCTTAGGCGCATTACTGTAAAATCTGTTCAGATTTTTAAATGCTCCGGGACCTGCTCCATAGTAGCTGAACATGGCATCCGGGTGGACAAGTTCACTGAGGACGACTCTGGCCGTCTGTTCTATTTTATTGTCTGGATTCCATATGCTTACCATGTCACCCTCTGTAAGTCCCAGAGCCTTACCCTTGGCAGCGTTAATAAAGACGGCATCCCAGTTGAGGGCTTCGCCGATATTGGCAAGCAGCCTGTTATCCTTGGTCTGCTGGCCGGTAAAGGAGCTGATCGGTGCAAATCCTGTAATTGGAATGAACTCATCTTTTGCCAGTTCTTTTCTCGTGTTCATCCACTGGGCTGGTTGCCAGACCGGCAGCGGATTTGCCACCAGAGAGTTACTGTCACTCTCCGCCTCCAGCTCAGCATATGCACTGGCAAGGAAGGTACTGAATATCTCCAGTTTATGGGTCGGTGTTTTTGCCTTCGGCTTGGGGGTCTGTGCTTTGCCGTTCCAGATGCCATTTTGTTTTAGGTAATCGATGGTGATTTTTGCCTTCTCATCAGCAGAGACGCCCTTCAATCCGGCAAGCTGTTTTTCCCAGAGTAATTCAATATCACCCTCTTCAAAGGGCTTGAAATGGGTCTCGTATTCTTCCGCAGTCAGGAGTCTGCGTGCCAGTTCCAGACTGATCCAGTAAGGATCCTTAGCGTCAAAGAGCGGATCAATGGCCTTCATGTTGATGGTCACTCCAGGCACTTCCGACTTATACTTGGCGTTAATCGCCTCGTTACGTTCAACAAAGGTGGCATCAGGCAGGATGACATCGGCATAGAGAGTGGTTTCATTAAAAAAAGGTGAAATACAGAGAATGAATTCCAGCCTTTCCAGTGCCTGAACAATTTCCGTCCCTCCTGCTGAGCCTCCCAGCAGGTTAGCGCCATTAAAGACCATGGCTTTGATGGGATAAGGTTCATCAGTCAGCAGCGTTTCCACCGCCCTGTGACGATAATATTTGCTGTTCCCGAATCGGTAATTCGGGTCATGCTTCATATAATGTTTACTGATGGCCTTTGCCTTCGCCTTTGGCGGATGGATCAGCTTGCCGGTTTTAGGGGAATGGTTCCAGATGATGCCTCCTTCCCGGCCAAATGCGCCAATAAGGGCGTTCATCATACCGATGACCTGAACCATTTTGAAGGAATTGAAGTAGCGTTCACTGCGATAGGTTGGATCAATGAAGGCATGGGGCCTGTTCTGTTCCAGCTCTTTGGCGACCTTTCGGATATCCTCTGCCGGGACATCACTTTTTCCCTCAGCCCATTCAGGGGTATAGCTTTCAAGTTCCTTGGCAATCCTGTCCAGTGCGGTCACGGCCGTGAAAGTTTTCCCTTCAAATGTTACTTCATGGTTGCCATTTAAGGCTGGTTTTTCAGCTTCACTGACAAATCGTATTTCTCCGACCGCTTCGTCATAGACAAGATAATCCAGGATCTTAACCGCCTTTCCTTTTTCGTCTTTTTCAATTTCTCTGACTCCGGCTGGTTGGAGGGTCTTGGCGTCCACCAGCATCGGGGCATTGGTGTACTTGATGAGATACTCCGGCTCGTATGATTTATTTTTCATGAGTTCATGAAAAAGACCGAGCATAAAAGCAAGATCGGATCCGGGTTTTATGGGAAGCCAATGAACATTGTCTTCACCTGCTTCAGAGGGCTTGCGGGGATCAACCACTGTCAACCGGAGTCCATCCCGTTTCCCTTTGCCAAAGTTCATAGCCCATGGATAGCAGACAAGGCCACCGGCTGGATTCCGACCGGCAAGCACGCCGTATTTGGCTTTTGCATAGTTTATGCTGATCTTGCTCGGGCTGCAGCCCGGCTGTCCTTTCTTGAAAGGTCCGCAAACCGCGCCAAGGCCAACCGCTCGGGAATTGGCCCAGCAGGTATCAGCGTATCCGGTAAAATTAGGGGTACCAAATACCTTGAAAACTTCATTATCCACTCCGGGTGCACCGTTAAAACGGACAGCAATAGCCACTGCCTCGGGGATGCCCTGATCTCGATAGGTTTTAAGCTTTGTGGCAACAAGATCAAGAGCCTCCGGCCAGGTAGCCCTACGGAACTTCCCCTCACCCTTTTTTCCTACTCTAATAAGGGGTGTCTGGACACGATTGGGGTTATAAACCATACCCGCTGCCGCCACAGATCGTCCGCATACTCCAGGCTGGACAGATTGGGGATTGGCCTCAATCCCTATCAGGCGCCCATCCACCACCCTGGCAAGTCCCGGACATTTCTGGGCACACATCCGACAATTGACAGGCACTCGTTTTTCCATGCCATAATCGGGCAGCTTCTCTGCTTTGGCCTGCCTGGCACTCACTCTTGTAGCAACTAGCGGGCCAGCTAGGGCCAAGCCGCCAAGCTTCAGAAAATCTCTTCTGTTTGTTTTTTGCATACATCTACTCCCCTGGATAATCATCATAAAATCACTCAAAAATCGTATCCTATACTTGACAAGATACATGATAAAATACTCCACTCCATCAAACTTTGGATATATGAATGATTAAGAGCAATAGAGCAATATAAGAAGAGAAGTGTTTCGCAATAAGCAGGCCATTACTTATTATTTGTTGAAGAATTTGCAAAAATTTAAAATTTCATAAAAATTAAACTATGTTGCCCGAAGAGATAATGACTTGCCTGGGGAACATTCAGAGGCCTGGGACATTGACAACGTTCCCAGAAGGGAACATTTATGCTCCCGACAGGGAACATTCATGACTTTTGGCTTGCCAAGAGAGGCTCACCTGCTGCAACCAGGCTTGGATGCCGGGAGAGATCAAGCTGGATCTTCGGTCGTCGGCGCTTCCGAAACGGTGCTCCTGCGTCACCACAGAATCGGTAAATATTCGGCTAGCACCCCATCTTCGCCCGATCCAGCTTTTTCGCATATGAACCAATATAGCTCTCAAGCCGGCTTGAGCGAACCTGGGGTGCTATCCAAACATTTACAATTGATGGATTGTAGCACTGGTTTTCCTTCAACCCGAATATTTACCAGAATCGGGACGTTAACCTTGCCACATCGAAGGTTTGAATTTCCTGTCAATTTCCAAACTCGCTCCATAACTACT
>JAYEOK010000036.1:0-19651 GCA_034722915.1 Thermodesulfobacteriota bacterium
GCGCCACAGATCCAGATGTTCAAGTATTTCGAAGTCTCGTAAATGATAATATTTTTATAGCTCGCTTATCTCCGAATAACGTCCCGATCTTTGATGAAACTGATAATCTTCATCTCTCCCTGACAATGCAGGCATTTTAATGGATCGACCTCCCATACTTTTTTTATGTGCCCGCGAAGCCAATGCCCTTGGGGTGCACTCCCGCCAGGTCGGCGGCGGAATTTTACGGGGTTGGTGTTTGGAAACATCGATGATTTCGATCTCTTCTTCGTCGGGTGTTTCCGTTTTTTTCTCTTCAAGCTTCTGTTTTTTCCTGTCTCCCCTCATCCGGTTTGAGTACCATCCCACATACCGAACCATCTGAAAGCTCGGATTGGGGATATGTTGTGTTATTGCTGCTATGAATTCTTCGGCAGTGCATATTGAAAAATTCTTTTTATCCTTCCCATGTGTCATTTCGGAGTCTGCGCTTACCTGGAACGATACGTTACCATACCGGTATTTTCATTGTAATTGATCTTGCCGGTGGAGAATGGACTGCGGATAATATACTGGGCCAGATTGGTTATTCCGATTTCGTCGTCTCTGGCAATACATACTGAATTGTCCACACTGAAACCAGATGTGTGACGCCATCAACAACGATTTTCTCGGTTTTACGGCCATAGAGTTGTGCCCGCAACAGGTAAATTTGCTCAAGCAGGATACCGGTCTCCTTGTTATAAATATTCGCACTTTTCACATCATGATTTCATACGATAATCTGCGGTGTGCTTCGCATTGGCTCAGGGATAAACCATCCAGCAGCCAGGAGAGTTCATGACCGCGGATATTAAGTGCATCCTCTTCTGTTTTCGGCCATTGGAATCGATCCTGTTCCAGTCGTTTATGCCAGAATCCGTTGCGATCCCAGTAGAGAATCTTGACGATATCCCGCTTTCGGTTGCAAAACGCGAACAGATGGCCGGTCAACGGATTAAGCTCAAGCTGATCGGCAACCAGGATGGACAGCCCATTGATCGATTTGCGCATATCGGTAACGCCGGTGGCAATGTAAACCTGTGCGGAGTTGGCAGGTGAGAACATCAGTGGCTTTCCAGGGTTGTCAACAACCGGGTTAAGGTTGTAGGAGAAAAATTGTTACCGATCTCAACGGATATGCTGCCTGGCAGGATAATTATTAATGAAGAGTTTTGTGGCTGCTCTGCAGGTAGTTCTATGCAGTGCAGGGGTGCCGGTACCAGGGTAGATTTTTTTCTGATCGACCTGGATAGTTTATTATGTCAATAGGTCATGGCATGGTAGGATAGTTTATGTTGCCTGCTGTACTCAGCCCGATTTAATCCGCTTTGCATTTGAGCCTTTACATGCGCCTGCCAGTGGCGCTGGCTGGTTGATCGTCCACCATGCCTGGTTTGATTTGTCATAAACCCCTCCCTGGTTATTTTTAGTGCCTTACAGAATATTTTCTTGTTTTTTTTGAACATATTCTGATAAGGCACTTATCCAGTGAACTAAATTGTTTCCGGTTGAACCGGGTTAGGATAGACACATCATAACACAGGAGCGAGGGGGAAAAAGATGGGGTTTGCTTGGCGCTTACATGGCTCAGTAAGATTCCAAACTATCAGGAAGTGGCATACAAACAGGGATGGACATATGCAACGGTTTTAATAATAGTATTTAAGACATTATATGCTATTATATTATACTATTATGTGCTATTGTAGCTTTTCGCTACTGCAAAAAATCCAGCCCGGAACTGTTTTCGGTGATTTGCGATTTTTTTTGTATGAGCTGCGATGCCGTTATATTGACTCAATACCAGGTTTTAACAAATGATATCGTAAAGAAAAACAGAGTTTGTTTGATACGAGATAAAGCCAAACCTGTCGCAAGACAGGGACGGAAAGCTACGGATCATTTATGATAGCCGGGCTGCCTTATTAGGGAAAGGTAGACCGGCTTTTTTATTTTATGCAACAAGCGAGGTAAGGGGATGAAAAATCAAAATCAGACATTTAGTACGCTGAAACTGAGCATACAAACAATTTTATTTATTTCTTGTATGTCTTTTGCCGATTCTGCTGAGGCAGCCGACATCTATGTCGCTCCAGCTGGTGGCGGTAATGGCAGTATAGGCAGTCCTGCAGATCTGCAGTCTGCTCTGGATACTGCTGGAACCAACGGTGAGGAAGATAGTATTTATCTTCAAAGCGGTATTTATGATGCAGGATCTTCCGGCGCTTCCACATTTGAGTATGGGTCAGGCTCCAATGACGGGCAGCAGGTGACACTGAGCGGAGGCTGGGATAGCAGCTATTTATTTCAAACTACCGATGAGACCTTAACTGTTTTAGATGGAGGCGGTGACAGTCGAGTTCTGAATATTAACGCCGATGGGGTGAGTTTCGATTTTTCCATGGCATATTTGACGATCCAGAACGGCTATGTTGATGATGCCGGCAACTATGGAGCAGGGTTAAGAGCTTATAATAGTGCCAGTGGCTCCATCAATTTAATGGTTTCGCATTGTCTTTTTCAAAATAATCGTACCCTGATCAGTGCAGATAACATAATTTTCGGCGGTGCCATGTACACCAACTGCTACTTTGAGGTTACAGGCAGCAAGTTTGTCAACAATCAGGCTTTTCATGGCGGTGCCATGTTCATCAATGATGTAGCGGGCGGCGACAGATCTCTGGCACCGAAAATAGACATGTCTGAGTTCAAGGGGAACCACTCGGGAGATGATGCAAATCCAGGCAAGGTCGGAGGAACCATTTTTTATGCGGTATCACCGGTGATTACAAATTCGGTGTTCGAAGGACCTGATATAACAACCATCGGATCTTATTATCCCGGTTCTGGTATCGCCAGTGATTTGATGGCTGGAACATTGACTATGATTAACTGTGTGCTTTCTGGTTTTCATACTGATGATTGGGGTGGAGCTGTTTCTTTACGGGACACAAACGCAGAAATAACCAACTGCCTCTTTTACGATAATCATTGCGGATATGGGGGAAGCTCAGGCGGAGGCGGAGGTGGGGCTATTTCTATCGATGACTCTACAGTCAGTACACCAAAAAAAGTGACGATTACCAACTCAACCTTTGTCGGCAATAAAACCCATGGAGCTGTCGATGGCGGTGCTGTTTATAACCGTATCCAGGAGATAACAGTCATTAATTCAATTTTTTGGGATAATGGTACGCAGGGACTGTATAACGAACTCGGCGCAGCAACGGCTAGTTATTGCGACATTCAAGGGGGAACCACAGGGACCAATTTTATTGATGGCGGCAGCAATATCAAAACCGATCCTCTTTTTGTAGAAGATAACAATACTGATCCCAATGTTTGGGACTTGCATCTTACTGCTGGTTCTCCCTGTATGGATGCAGGCCATAATAATCTAGCTCCGCAACTGACAACGACAGATCTGGATAATAAAAGCAGAATCAATGACGGTAACAATGACTCTGTTGCCACGGTCAATATGGGAGCATACGAATTTGCTCCAGGGCTAAGTTATAGCGTAAGCCCTGGCTCGGATAGTGACTGCTCTGACTTCAAATGTACTCTGCAGGCGGCCATGGATGCTGCTGAACTAGACGGAACCCATAGCTTGCTCCGCCTGGCTCAAGGTACTTATAACGGCAATTTTCTTTATTTGCCCGCAGCTGGTGCCGCTGGCGACATAGAGATCCAGGGTGGCTGGAATGCTGATTTTTCTTCGCGCACTGTTGATCCTGCGAATACGATTCTGGACGGCAATTCTTCAGGCGGCGTTTTAAAGTTCAACGATTATGAAACCAGTACCGTCAGCGGCAGCATCAAGGTGGAAGGCATTACGGTAAAAAATGGCAAGGCTGTGGCAGGAGGTGGTATTTACGCTTTCACAGTGCCGCCTGGCTCCATTGAACTCAACAGGAATATCATGGAGAACAATGAGGCGCAGGGATTCGGCGGAGGCTGTGCAGTAGCATGCGGCGATTGGACAGCTGAAACGGGCGGCAGCATCATCCTTGCCGATAATATTATCCACAGCAATCGGGCCACCGGTTATATGGCTGAGGGCAACCCGGGAAACGGCGACGGTGGTGGTTGTGGCATCGTTGCCACCAGCAAGGCACGGATTGCCAACAACTTGGTTTACAATAATTCTGCCGGTACCAGTAATATCTTTTATGGAATTGGCGGTGGTTTGGATATCAGTCTGGTCAGTGGTGAAGCGTATCTCATCAACAATACCATAACCGGTAACCAAGTCTATAAAGAACAATCCAGCACTGACGGAGGCGGAGGCGGAATAGTGCTTGAGACAAGTGATGAAATGGCCTGGGGCGCAAGCAATGTCTTTATCTATAACAGCATAATTTACGATAACCATTCGGAATCGTCGCAGGGAGCCGGTGACATTGTTAATAATATTTTTAACTCAGGTGCATCTGCTGGAAGCAGTCTCGAAATTCACTACTCCGATTATGGCGATATAAGCATTGGTGGAGTAACTCCGACACTCACCAATAACATACACATTTTTCCTTACTTCTCCACAAAGGACAGTACTCTGTATTATTTAACGAACCGGTCCCAATGTGTTGATGCCGGTTTTAATGTTGCCCTCAATATGCCGATCAGAGATTTGGCCGGCCAGGACCGCCCACAGGACGGAAACGACGACGGTACTTCAATCACCAACATGGGGTGTTATGAACAGGTAGTAACGGTTCCCTTTTACTGGTCGATGTTCTTGCCAGCTGTTATTGGTGGAGATAAGTAGCAGAGATTTACAATTATTAACCGCTTGTGCGCCTATATGACTTAACTGAAATAGTCAGAATAACAATGTTTTGTGTGAATTATTATTAAACTTTTCTGTACCGACTATTTTTAAAATTGTTCAATAATTGATGGATTTGTAAAAAGCTCTCTGCTCCGTCATTCCCGCCTGCGCGGGAATGACGGGATAAGGGATGTTTTGGCTTTTTACGACGCCATCAACAATTAAGTTGGTTACATACAGTTAGTTGTGGAAAACAGGCTTTGTGATCAGCGGTGTGAGCTTTTATCATTTCATACTAGGAGGCTGTCCGAGAACACCCAAATTACGGGTACAAGTGCCCTTTCTCCCCAACTCTTCGTTATTTAGAAAAAATAATGCTCAGAATATCAACTATATGCACCCCAAGGGTATTTCTTGCAGGGCACCTGCGCTTATTTTTTAAAAATGCCTCGATTTGAGAAGAAATGTCTATTCTCGGACAGGCTCCTAGTCCCTTCTTCTTGCAGTACCTCAATTTTTTCCACGGCAAATGAGTGCTCGGCCAAGGCCTTTTGCATGGATTCGGTGTTAGTCTCCACGTCATCAAAAGTGACCAGGGCAACGTGTTCTTTAACCTTGGTGGTGACATTTTCTACACCAGTCATTTTTTTCGGAGTAGACCTTACTCTGGAGGCGCTGCCACCTCATTAATGTCAAATGAAAAACAAAGGAGACACATGATATCTTTGAATCAGGCACATCAGCATATCACCATGCTTGACTCATTGGCACCGATTTCTGTACCCCTTGATAAGGCCCTTGGTATGGTTTGTGGTGCCGAGCTACTTGCCGGGATCAACTGCCCGACAGTTGATTCTTCACTGAAGGATGGTTTTGCTGTGCTTTCCACTGATATTGCGGCTGCGTCACCGGATAATCCTGTGACGCTCGCTGTCAGCGGTGCCTTGACTGCCGGTGATGATGCTGATAGACTCAGCGTCACTTCGGGAACTGCGGTACGTATCATGACTGGCGCATCGATCCCTTTGGGAGCGACTGCTGTACTGGCCTCTGAATTTGCACAGGTTAAAGGCGAGCAGGTAACGATCATGGCAGATGCTCAGGCAGGACGAAATATTCTGCACAAGGGAAGCGATATCGTGCAGGGTCAGATAGTGTTGCGAAAGAGAGATTTACTTCGTCCGGCCCAGCTTGGCTTGCTTGCAGCTGCCGGCTTGAATGAAGTTGTCTGTCACCCATTCCCAAGGGTTGCTGTTGCGGCAACAGGCAGCGAACTGGTATGGCCCGGTGAACCTGTTTCTCCAGGGAAAGTTGCTGCCAGCAATATGGTGACGGCAGCGGCTGAATTGCAGGCTATGGGGATAACGGCTTCGACTGTTCTCCTGCGTGACAACCTGGGTCAGTTGCAGGAACAGTTTGCACATCTTGTCCGGCAGGTTGATGTCCTGATTACCTGTGGCGGTGTCCTTGATGGCGATAAAGATCTTACCATGCGGGCCATGGAGCAGATTGGTATGGAGAAGGTTTTTCATCGTGTCCGTATAGGGCCGGGAAAGGGTGCCTGTATGGGACGGATTGGTGACACGGTCGTATTTAATCTGCCGGGTGGCCCGCCATCAAATCATGTGGCCTTGCTTTTACTGGCTTTGCCGGGAGTCCGGCGATTAATGGGTTTTGCGAAACCTCTGCCTCGCAAAAGAAAGGTCCTGGTGACAGAAGAGCTCACCGGGCAAAAAAACTGGACTCAATTGTTTTACAGCAGAATGGGACATGAAAATGCTTCTCTTTTTGCTGTTCCTTTACGCGGTATGAGCCGGTTTGAAGCCATGGCTGCAGCCGATGCGTTGATCGAAATACCCGAGGGCTGTGCAATGATCAAAGAGGGTGCCATGGCAGAGGCATGGCTCTTCAGGGAAGGGGGGATGCCACAAGGCAGCCTTTAATTTTTGAGCATATGAATAGTAAAATTACACTGGTAGAGAAAACTGTGGTCATCAGCTCTGGTGGTCGAGAAGAGCGGGAAGAAACCCTGGCCATAGAAGTGCCCTATAAAGTAGCCCTTAACGATAAGGAAATCGGGGCCTCCATGGTACTTGCAACCGGTCTGGAGGAGTTTGGTGCCGGTTTTCTTTTTGGTCAGGGCTATGTGACTGAGCCCGGACAAGTTCGGGAGGTCTTAGTCTGTCCGGATGGACGTATCTCTGTTCACGCTGATGTGGAAGAGGGATCAGAGCCAAAAGAGGTAATTATCACATCCGGCTGTGGTGGAACCGGGAAAATATCAAGGGAGATGCTGGAAGGAGCCTTTGATCCGCTCCATGAGTGCACCATCAGCCTCGACGAAGTCAAACGTTTTATCCGGGAGGTGCTGCAGAAATCGCCACTTGGCCCGATGACCCATTGCGTACACGGTTGCGGTTTGTGGGCAGATGGCAGGCTGCAGGGTTTTTATGAGGACGTGGGCAGGCATAACGCGGTGGACAAAGTTATTGGTGCGATTCTGCTCGGAAAGATTCCGGCAAGCGGCGCCATCTATACCACTGGCCGTCTTACTTCAGACATGGTGCTTAAATGTGCGCGCATCGGTATTCCCATTGTCATGTCCCGCACTTCTCCTTCATCCCTGGGTCTGGCCATTGCCCGCCGGGCCGGTGTTACCCTGGTGGCCTATGCCCGTCCTGACCGGCTCAATGTGTTTAATGCACCGGAGCGGATTCTTCCCTGAGGAAAAGAATGGTGACCAGTCTGCGCGGGAAATTCATTTTTATTTTTATCCTTTTTGTTGTTTCTACGGTGATCATTTCCAGTGACTACACTCGCATTCTGCGGCCACTCTGGTACAGGTAACAGGTGCAGGCTATTTTTCAGCCAGTAACTCCTGAACGGCATCAAGCAGTTCGTCTCCGTGTACTGGCTTGAAAACGTATCTTTTAATGCCCATTTTGAGGGCCTCTTCCTGGGAAACAATATCACTGTGCCCGGTACACATGATTACGGGAAGAGAGGGCTTGATTTTCAGCATTGCCCGGGTCAGTTCTGCGCCTGTAAGACCCGGCATGGTCTGATCGGTAATCAGAATGTCAAAGTTGTCTGGCTGGCTGAGGAAGATTTCAAGGGCTTCCCTGCTGTCTGTAACTGCTGTGACCTGATAGCCCCTGTCTTCCAGTCGTTTTTGATTGATTTTCACCAGGATCGGTTCGTCATCAACGACTAATATCCTTTCATTGCCAGACAGAACATCGTGTTTGTTTTGTTGTTCTACATCGGCAGCCTGCGTAACAGGCTCTTTTGTTACCGGTAGATAAATGGAAAAAGTACTTCCTTTTCCGACACTGCTTTCCACTTCAATAAATCCTTTGTAGTCTTCGACAGCACCGTGAATAACAGCGAGTCCCAGACCAGTGCCTCTTCCAATTTCTTTGGTACTGAAATAGGGCTCAAAGATTCGATCAAGAGTTGGCTGATCCATTCCGCAACCATCATCATTGACAGTAAGGACAACAAAGGGCCCGCTGATAATACCTCGGTCAGGCGGGATATCCTCAGTGGTGAGTTCCCGGCACTGCAGTCCTACAGTCAAAGTCCCCTTTTGCTCAGCCATGGCATGCAGGCCATTGGTACAAAGGTTCACAATAATTTGATGAATGATAGTGGGGGCAGCCATTACTGCTCCGCAGTCAGGATCAATATCTTCCTGTACTGTAACTGTTGCAGGCAGGGTCGCACGCAGCATTTTCAGTGCTTCCTTGACAATTGGATAGGGCAGGAGAGCCTGTTTCTCACTGGCTTCCTGACGGCTGAAAGTGAGGATCTGCCTGACAAGATCTGTGGCCCGTTTCCCTGCAGTAAGGACTTCTGCAATATTTTTTCCTATCTGGCTTTCTTTTGTAACCTCCTGTTGGATAAATTCGCTATACCCTATGATTGCAGAAAGAATATTATTGAAATCATGGGCAATGCCACTGGCCATGGTGCCGACGGCCTCCCTTTTTATGGACTGTTGCAACTGCTTTTCGAGGAGTAACTCTCTGCTCACATCCCGTTTCACTGCTACAAAGTTGGTGATCTCACCTTTGCGATTCTTGACAGGGGAGATGGTGGCCTCTTCTTCAAACAATGTGCCATCTTTTTTTCTGTTAGTCAGGTGGCCATGCCATGTTTCACCACTGAGGAGTGTTGTCCACATCCCTTTATAAAAATTTTGATCGTGTTTGCCGCTTTTGAGGATACGTGGATTCTGGCCCAGGGCTTCTTCACAACTGTAGCCGGTGAGTGTTTCAAAGGCAGGGTTGACATATTGGATGCTGCCTCTTGTGTCCGTAATAACTACTGTTTCAGATGCTTGTTCAATGGCAGTGGCCAATCGTATCCTGTCTTTTTCAGATTCTTTTATATCTGTGATATCTTGAACAATACCAGTCGATTGTATGGCTTGTCCATCTGTGTCATATTTGTTTTCGCAGATTTCCTTTACCCACTTAATACGTCCGTCCTTCATCAGTAAACGATGTTCAATGTTATATTGTTTTTTATGGATGAGCGAATCGGCATAAGCCTTTTCTACGTATTCACGATCCTCTGGATGGACTGCCTCTATGAATGCTTCATAACTGCTGGCAGAAAATTCTTGCGGATCAATCTCAAATATCTCAAAAATTGTCTGTGACCACTGCAGCTGCTTACTGTGCACATCGAAATCCCAACGGCCCATTTTGGCAATGCTTTGTGCCTGTTGAAGATTTGCTTCGCTCTTTTTCAATGCTCCTTCAGCCTGTTGCAGTTGACTGACCTGATTGGCGAGCTGCTGGTTGACATTGCTCAGCTCTGCTGTTTTAACTGTCACCTGTCTTTTCAAGAGTAAAACGATGCTGACAGCCAAAAGAATCAGGCCTCCTCCAATGAGTAAGGTGGGTTTGATCCAGCTCGGAACTATTGCCCTCCGGCTGTGACTGAACCAATTATCAAGTGATTGATAGTAAAAAGAGTTTTGGTTTTGTTGTAAAGTTTCCAGGTGACGATCCAGGGCCTGAAGAAGATTCGCATTTTTTCCTTTGCGGGTGGCATAGCGAACCTGTATGGGGTTAAAGACTATCGGTGTTGTTTCCACTTCAAAATGATGTTCGTGCTGCATGGCGTATAAGCGGTTCACGATACCAACATCAACCTGAGCGTTCTGTACCTGCTCCAACACCGCATCATAACTTGTCAGATATACCGGGTTCACCTTCAGGCCGAACTTTTCCAAGACCTCGAAAAAGGCTCTGGTATGGATATCGTTTTCAAGAAGTGCTATGGTTTTTCCGTCAAGATCAGGGAATGATTCAACGTTAATGCCGGGATGGCGAAAGATCTGACCCCAGTTAGTAATTAAGGTCTGCTCAGGGAAGTCAAATTGTTTTTTTCGTTCAGCAGAGACTGCAATGGCAACCTGCATGTCTATTTCTTCTTTTTCAAGCCTTTGCAGACACTCAGGCCAGGTGCCTTGCACAAGCTGCAGTTCCCAGCCCTCCTGCTTTGCAACATAGCGGAGGATATCAATGGCCAAGCCCTGATACACTCCCTGTTGATCCTGAAAAACAAGCGGTTTGTTGCTGTAGACCCCGACTTTTACCTGTTCCGCAAGGGCCGGGTTTGATGTTGTGCAGAAGATGAGACCGCTCAAGCATAGAAATAAGCATCTTTTGAGATACGCTGCAGGGGAGTCGGTGGGCATGGTGAAAATCAGGTTTTTATATGCCATAGCAGTAGTACTTGTCCCATAACTTTACAAGAAGCGATTAGTCGCTGAACTGATGTAAGGGCTCATTCAAAAATAAGTTCGTAATTATGAGGTGTAAGATGAATGTTTAGAGAAACGATCTGTGATTATTTAACCGCAGACGTAGCCGAGCTACGTTGAGGATTAAATAATCGCATAGCGTTTCTCTAAATGTTTATATTGCGCCTCAGAGTACGAAGTTATTGTTGAATGCGCCCTAAGGAGCGTTTTCGTGCTGCCTTGCATATGCATCTTATTAGGAGGAAGAATGAAAGTCAAACAGGACCGGCAGACATCTGTGGAATTGTGTGAACAAGCATTGATAAAATAGACTATTTAGTGCCTTACTCCTCAAAAGCTGTCATAAAAAACAAGAAAATGAAAAGTTCGTTTAACGTTAGCAAGTTGGATATACCAACAAGGCACTTATGCCCCTCAAGGGGGTACTGAAAAGAGTGCCGGCCTCACTTACCGTTTACCGGTGTTAGAAAAGTATCTGCTGTTGTTTTACTTTTGTTTTTTTCTCTAGTCTTTTCCTCATCAGTTTTTGCCGCGAAGGTTCCAGCTCCGGCAACAGCTGGTGAGGGATTTAAAATGGTGACCTTGGCTGAGGCCGAGAAACTTTTTAAAGATGGCGCAGTCTTTATTGCTTGCCACAGCCATACCACTGACTTCATGAAAGGCCATCCGGATGGCACAATTCATGTCACCTGTATGGTTCCCAAAGGTCACAAACATACTGATTTTGCACTAGATAGTGTGGTTTTTGATATGTCCCTGCTGCCAAAGGATAAAAAGACTCCTCTTATCTTTTACTGTGCATCAAACACATGATGGAAATCCTATCACGCTGCCAGGTTGGCAGCTAAAGACGGTTATACAAACATTAACTGGATGAAAGATGGTATTAAGGGATGGAAAAAAGCTGGTTATCCTGTTGTATCACAACAACAACAACTGGATGCTTTGATTGCGGTAAATAGTCTTGACTTTGCTTCCATGGTCGTCAGTGAAGCAGATGCTGTCAAATTGGACAATGCTGCATTCGTTGATTTTCGGGATAAAGCAGCGTTTGATAAAGCCCATGTGAGTGGGGCGAACCATGTTGTGTATGCAGAGATGTTCACAAAACCCATGATGGAAGAACTGAATAAAAGTAACAGTCTGGTCATTATTCACGATGTCCCTCAAACTGCAGGTGTTATTGCAGCAACATTAAAAATGATGGATTATCCGAGTATTTATATTCTTAAATAGGATATATCGGAACAGTATCCTTTGAAATATACACTGCTATTTCGTTCATAGTACCCCATTAAAACAACAAGCTGATGCTCGTTTGTCAGGGAACTATGAACGGGATAGTCCCTCGATTTCTCTCACCTCAATCCTCCTTCTCTGTTTTTTTGCTTCGTCTATCGTCGGACAAATGTGTCACTTAAATACTTCTCTATACTACTCGCAGGGATGAGAGTATAATAATCGCAAATTATGAGCACAATGTTTCCAATGCCACTACCTTCCGGCTCTGTAATAAAAGGATTGCCATGGTCAAGCGTATTCAAAAACTTATAAGTTTCATGCAGCAGGAAAATGTTTTCAAACTGCTTTATGTGATCCTGGGCATTGTTTTATTCAGCGCCGCCTTTATGACTTTCATGGAGCCTGACCTCAGCTTTATCAGTGCGATTTGGTGGTCTGTCGTTACCCTGACCACTGTGGGCTATGGAGATATTTCACCCGTTACTCTCGGCGGGCGTTTTGTTGCCGTGGTGATCATGTTTTTTGGTATCGGAGTGCTGGGGATGCTCAGTGCCAGTCTTGCTGCTCTATTGATCGGTAAAAAAATGAAGGAGAACAGGGGTATGTGCAAAATAGAATTAACGAACCATATAATAATCTGTGAATGGAACCATCGGGCCCGGGCTATCCTCAAGGAATTGCGGGCAGACAGCAAAACAGAAAATGCCCCTATTGTTCTTCTCGCTGATATTGCCGAAAAACCGGTGGATGATGCTCTGCTGTTCTTTGTGAAAGGGCAAGTCAATGAGGAAACTCTGGAGCAGGCCAATCTGGCTCAGGCAAAAACCGTGGTGGTACTGGGGGACGATACACTCGATGCTACCTCCCGTGATGCCAAAGTGGTGCTCTCCACCCTGACAATTGAGAGTATGGCCAGCGAAGTGTATACTGTGGTTGAACTGGTGGATAAGGCCAATGAACAGCATTGTCGGCGTGCCAGGGCTGATGAGATTATCATTGGCAGTGAACTGTCCAGCCATCTTGTGGCCACAGCCACTCTGGACCATGGCATCAGCCATATCATCTCCGAACTCCTGAGCTCCAGTCATGGTAATGAGCTTTACGCTGTACCGGTTCCGAAAAAACTGGCAGGTAAAGAGTTTCTTGATGTGATGGTCGCCATGAAGCGAGAACAGAAGGCAACCGTACTGGGTATTCAGAAGGGAAGAGGTGGTGAACTGATAACGAACCCGGATATCAATTATCTGGTAAGTGGTGAGGATTATCTGGTTCTTGTCGCCAAAGAACGGCCACTTGTATGAAAATCCTGGGTTTCAATGCTCTATTTTATCCCGAAACCTCACCGGGCCGGGGATGGTATCCCCGACCCGGTTAGTGCCTTACAGAATATTTTCTCGGAGTCTACGCTTACCTGTTTTTTTTGAACATATTCTGATAAGGCACTTATCCAGTGAACTGAACTGTTTCCGGTTGAACCGGGTTAGCTGATCAAATCATCTGTATTAATCAAAGGCCTGTTCTGTCTTCCACTCTTTCCACACTTTGCCGACCAGATCAATGCCTGGTTTGAGGGTTGCCTTGCCAGGGCGCCATCCGGAAGGTGTGGCCTCACCACCTTTGGTCTCACGCACCAGCTGAAAAGCCTGTACCTGGCGGATAGTTTCGTTCACATTGCGGCCGACCGGCGGAGTTAGCACTTCATATCCCTGAACAACCCCGTCAGGATCAATAATAAAACGACCACGGGCCTCAACTCCATTATCTTCGTCATATACGCCATATACGGTACCGACTTTGCCGCCTGCATCGGAGAGCATAGGGAAGGGAACACCGCCATCCACCATTTTGCTCAGCTCGTCATTGTCCCACATCTTGTGGGTAAACATGGAGTCGATGGACATGGAGAGAACCTCTGCACCCAGTTTCTGGAACTCGGGATATTTTTCAGCGACCGCTGAAATTTCCGTAGCTCAGACAAAGGTGAAATCACCTGGATAGAAACAGAGTAAAACCCATTTTCCCAGATAATCTGAAAGTTTAATATTAATAAATTTACCTTTCTGATATCCCGGAGCTGCAAAATCCGGGGCTTTCTTGCCGACTTTGATCATGGAACGTTCCTCCGTCCGTACTGTTTGTTCATTGTTTGATGTGGCTTCCGGTTCTTCTCCAACCGGTCCGCCTGTGGGTCTCGCGCATCCCACCGCTGCTTCTTCAGGCATAAATATCTCCTTGTCAGGGGTGACTGTATTGATGATAGTTTCATCACCGGTGTTATTTCTTTTTGTCAAAGACCAGTTTTCCACCAAGGTGTCCGGCAAGACCCACTGCAGCAAGCATGACCAGTGACCACAAAAGGAAGAGCCAACGATCTGAAGAGGCGGTGGTGAGAATATCCGGTTGCATGGTTTTCCAGACAATAAGGCCAAAGAGGAGGACAGTAACAACGCAGCTTGCACTGATTTTCATCATAAACAGTGGCGTTTTGGCACCATTATATTTTTTTTGCCAGGTCGCATAACCGGTAACTAACACCAAAGGCATACTCAAAAGAGCAACGATCATATTCAGATAGGCTGCGTTTTCAAGACCTGAGGATTGAACTAATACGGACAGGAGAAGGAAAATTACGGCCACGGGAATGATTCCGTTAGGGGTATGTACAGCGATAGGGTGCAGATGTTTTTTCAGGATAAGGCTGGAGATTTTTTCAGGGATGAATCCTGCTCCTTTCGCCGGCTGTTCTTCCTTCTCTTCCAGGGTTGTTACTTCAATAAACTTATCCTTGTCTGCTCCGCAGACCGGGCATTTATCCGGCGGTTCTTCACCTTCATGAATATAGCCGCAGACTGTACACTCCCATTTTTTCATGTTCTTCTCCTTATTGATCTTTTATATTCGCTACTTTGATTCACCGCAAAAGGCGGTCAATATGTTTTTTTCAGTTTGTGAATTTTTAAATGATGCCATTGTATATTCCTCATTTGTGGTATGGAATAAATTAGAGTATCGATCTTATCATTACAATGAGTTGCTCAATAAATAAACTTTTATTGCTTCTACTGGAGTTCATCCACAGACATCCCTAGTGCGTCGGCCACTCCTTTGCCGTACGCAGGATCGGCCTTGAGGCAATTCCCGATATGTCGCAGCTTGATTTTTTTGGGAGCATCGCCCATGGCTCTGGCCGTGTTGTCAAATAATAGTTGCTGCTGCTCACTACTCATAAGTTGAAAGAGTTTTCCCGGCTGGCTAAAATAGTCATCATCCTCCCGGTGGTTCCAATGGTCGGCAGCGCCTTCGACACTGAGCGGTGGCTCGTTAAACTGTGGCTGCTCCTGCCATTTCCCATAACTGTTTGGTTCATAGCCTATGGTGCTGCCATGGTTGCCGTCCACCCGCATGGATCCGTCGCGATGGTAGTTGTGAAAGGGGCAACGAGGGGCATTGACCGGGATCTGCTGATGATTGACTCCAAGGCGGTAGCGCTGGGCATCAGCATAGGAAAAGAGGCGGCCCTGCAACATCTTGTCTGGAGAAAAACTTATCCCCGGTACAACACTGGCAGGATTAAAAGCAGACTGTTCAACTTCTGCAAAATAGTTTTCCGGGTTACGGTTGAGTTCCAGCACGCCAACTTCAATGAGCGGATAATCCTTATGATACCAGACTTTGGTCAGGTCAAATGGGTTGTAGGGGCAGTTTGCAGCTTCCTTTTCCGCCATCACCTGAATAAACATGGTCCAACGTGGAAAATCCCTTTTTTCAATACTTTCATAGAGATCCTGCTGATGGCTTTCCCGGCATTTGCCGACAACCGCCTCTGCTTCTGCGTCAGTCAGGTTTTTAATTCCCTGTTGTGTGTGAAAGTGGAACTTTACCCAGAAACGTTCATTGTCACCATTGATGAGGCTGAAGGTATGGCTGCCAAACCCGTGCATATGCCTGTAAGTGGCTGGAATACCACGCTCACTCATGGTGATTGTTATTTGATGCAGTGCTTCCGGAAGCGACGTCCAGAAATCCCAGTTATTTTTTGCACTACGCATATTGGTGCGAGGATCTCGCTTGACGGCGTGGTTAAGATCCGGAAATTTTAAGGGATCACGGAGGAAGAAGACTGGTGTATTATTACCAACAAGATCCCAGTTCCCTTCTTCCGTGTAGAATTTCAAGGCGAATCCACGGATATCACGCTCTGCATCAGCAGCTCCCCGCTCACCGGCGACAGTGGAAAAACGTGAAAACAATTCTGTTTTTTTACCAATCTCTGAAAAAATATTTGCCTTGCTATACTGAGTAATATCGTGGGTCACAGTAAACGTTCCGTATGCCCCGGATCCTTTGGCATGCATACGTCGTTCTGGAATAACCTCCCTGTCAAAATGAGCAAGTTTCTCCAGAAACCATACATCCTGTAACAACATCGGCCCCCGTGGCCCTGCAGTCAATACGTTTTGATTATCACTTACTGGAGCACCACTGTTATTGGTCAATTTCTTTTCTGACATAATACCTTCTCCTGATATGTATGATTTTTGTAACTTATTCAGGTGCCTGCCGGGAACTGCAATACACCTCTCCAAGAGTTATCTTTACCCTAAGTAAGATCTAATCTTATTTAGGGTAAAAACAATAACACAAGTTGTCAATAGTAATTATTATTTTTTCCTATCTGTTTTAGAAGAAGGATTAGGAACGGGAGATAAATAACTTGAACAAAAATTAATAGGAGTTTTTTTCGTATTCAAGGCGCGAGGCGGGAGCATAACGGGTTACGTGAGCAACGAGCAACACAGAAGACGGAAAAAAATATGCCCCGGAGGAAATGCCCTTGGGGTACATTAATTTGTTCAAGTTATTTATTGTACGTTCCTTAGTTACTGCTTTCCGGCGAGGAATTTAAACCGGTGTGGAGAAGGCGACTATAATTTGTGCCTGAACGGATCTATTTGTATTTTCTATGGAAAGATCGTCAGTCTGTTAAGGAACGTACATTAAATAACCTGAACATCTTTCTTGCCCTTTGTTCCGCCAGCAATACTTTAAAAACCGTTACATACAGGGAGTATGCAAAGCTTTTTAAAGTGTCGCTGACGAAAAAATTGCGGCGAAATATGTTCAGGTTATTTAATTCCCGTTCCTAATGCCTTTTTAACCACTCGACCGAGTTGTTCAATCGAGTATGGCTTTTTTATGAAGTCACTTGCCCCCAATCGAAGAGCTGCCCTGACATCATCACTCTCAGAAAAGCCGCTGACAACGATTGCTTTTTGCCCGGGATAGAGCGTAATGATTTCTTCATATGTCTGCCGTCCATTCATACCCGGTTCCATCAGCATATCTAAAAGAATTAAGTCAACAGGGGTTTCTTTTACAAATTGTATGGCCAATTCACCAGACCTGACTGAATCAACGGTATAACCAAAGGATTGCAATAACTGGCAGGCAATATCTCGCAGTAGCGGTTCGTCATCCACAACCAGAATATGCTCATTGTTGCCGAAGAATGGTTTTGTTTTATGGTTCTCGATCGGACTCATCACATCCTCTTCACTTATTGGAAAAAAGAGTTGAAAAATTGTTCCCTCAGCACTGCTTTCTACGACTACTTTACCACCGTGATCTTCCATGGTATTCCAGATAACTGTAAGTCCGAGGCCTGTACCGCTTTGGCCCATTACTTTCCTGGTATAAAACGGTTCAAAAATATGTTCCAGGTCTTTGTCATCAATGCCTGGACCATTATCATGGACTGTGAGAACCACGTATTCACCCGTTTTGATATTGTGTTTATTACTCCCGTTTTTTTCAATTTGGTGATTGCAGGTTGAAATCATGACATCTCCTGTTCCAGCAACGGCTTCTGCAGCGTTTGTCATCAAATTCATAACTGTTTTTTTGATGTGAACGGGGGAGCAGGAGATGATAGGATGTGCGGCATCAAGCTGTGCTGAACATGATACATCAGGGTATAAAGATTTGAGTTTTTTACATTCAGGGGAGTCCAGATATTCCTGAATCAGTACATTGATGTCATGGGGCTCTCTTGTGCTTGCAGCGCCTCTGGCAACAGTGAGGAGGTCGGATACTACAGTTGCTGCTCGTTTTCCGGATTCCCGGATTGCTTCAATGGGTTTTCTCAGGTCACTGGATTCAGGTAACTGCAAAAGCAGTAACTCCGGATAGTTTATAATGCCTGAGAGAATATTATTTAAATCATGGGCTACGCCACCAGCCATCATGCCGATTACTTCCATCTTCTGGGCCCGGCGAAGCTGTGTCTCAAGATTTTTTCTCTCTGTTTGATCCACCACAAAACCAGCTGCACAGAGTTGGCCTTCAAGTTCGACGGAAGTAGTGATAACGTCAGCCTTTATCATTGTGCCGTCCTTGCACAGAAAGGGAATGTCGGGCGCAAGGAGTTTTTTCCCCTGTACCTGTTTCTTGAATTCATCAATTACATGATCAAGATCTGCAGGACGGTGTAATGATTCAATTCCCATGCTTTCCAGTTCTTCTTTGTCATAACCAAGCATCTTACAGATAGCGGGATTGCCGTATTGAAGACGCATTGTCCGGGCCTGGGCAATCAGGATCCCAAGCGGGGCATGATCTAAAATGTTCTGTAAGCGTTTTTCACTTTCATTGAGCTTGGTCGTACGTTCATAAACCCGGTTTTCCAGCTCGGAAATATTTTTTTCCAGGGATTTGTTCAGAATGAAAATTTTTTGGATCAGGGAGCCATAGCTGAAGTAAAGAATTAAAAAGGAACACACAAGCAAAGCAGTGCCAAGAAGGAGAATTAAAAGAATACGTGACTGCAGCTTTGCAAGCTGTTCGGAGATATCCAATGCCACAAAGATAAAGCCTTCTACATGCTGTTTGTAGTCCTGGAGGTTGAGGGCATTGGCTATGATGTGTGTTTTTCCATTCAGAACAACCTCCTGCTGGTCAAGACTCCAGTTGATGCCCTCGAGACCCTGTTGAAAAAGACCGATATCTGTGGATTGAATGGTATGGGTGCTGCCGGCGAGTGAGGGGAGTTGCGAGGAAGTGATTAATGAAAATTTTTTATTTGGGATTACCAGCCCGACAGGAAGGTTGAGCTTTTTCTGGAGAGTCTCCAGGAGCAGGCTGTCCTTTAATCCAAATTGCACAATCCCGAGGTGTTTCCCTTCATAAGTAACCGGCTGCACAAGACGATACTGAAAGCCTGACCCGGCAATCATATATCCTGCATGCGGCCGTTGCTCTTTGTTGGTATCCACAATATCAGGACGTATTTTACCAATGTTATCACCAAAAAACACTGGTCGATGGACACGAAGAAAATTATGATTATCTGGCGTCACCCAGGCCAGGGTGGAGAAATAAGGATTTTCTTTTTGGAGAATATTGAGATATGGCGTTGTCAAACGCAACAGCTCTTCCCGATCCCGTCGAGAAAAAGCCTGGATGATTTTTTCACGCTTGGGGAATTCTTTATAGTTGATAAAGCTTTGTATTCGGCTGTGATAATTTCTGCTCTGCTCTGTCTCAATGGTTTGAACGATCGCACGAATACCCTTGATTTCGGTATTGATGAGATTGTTGAGATTTTCCTGACTATCAAAGATGAAAAGGGTGATGAAAATACCACAGATACTGATTATAATCAGCATGACCAACAGAATTGTTTTCCATTTTGTGTTCATGATAAGAAGAGAAGATGCAGGCCTTTTCCTGTGTCAGTATTTTGTCTGGAAAATGTAGTATGCATAGAAATCGTTGGATTGTGTAGAAATTCAGATAGTATAGGGAGGCGCTGCAGAAGTCAAACAGGATTTTGTAAAGTG
>JAYEOK010000037.1:0-5342 GCA_034722915.1 Thermodesulfobacteriota bacterium
CGATTATGGCACTACTTTATTCTTAGACCAGCTATATGACTGTATTAGCGAAGTTGTCGTTTTTTTATGTAGTGAGAAGTAGGCCTTTCAGAGGAGTTTGGGAATGATTGGCGCAAAGTTGGGTTAGTGCCTTACTCCTGAAAAGAGTGCCGGCCTCACTTACCGTTTACCGGTGTTAGAATCATTGCAGTTAAAACAATGGCCTCTGTGACCACTTCGGGGCGCCTATAACTGGAACAAACATAAACCGAATCTGCCATTCCGAAACAAAAAAAGAAAAAAAGGGGTCATAAAAAAGGCAAAAGGCAAAAAAGGGGTCAGGCTTGACAAATGGGTATTTTACGCTTTAAGCAACTGATCTAACACCAACCGTCGACTAATCTTTGATATTCTTTCAGGGGGGCATGCCCAATAGTCAAGCCTGACCCCTTCCCCCTTGACCCCCTGCTCTCAATGTACAACCAAGGCACTTATGCCGGCTTACCTTACCGTTTACCGGTGTTAGAATCATTGCAGTTAAAACAATGGCCTCTGTGACCACTTCGGGGCGCCTATAACTGGAACAAACATAAACCGAATCTGCCATTCCGGCCCAAAATCATCCGGTCTGACAACATTGTAATACGCCTCAAATCCAAGTTTTATCGGTAGTGAGCCAACTTTGACCAGGGTATCGCCGCCGAGACCTACCGGCACCGTCCATCTGTTGTCACTGTCTGCATCCCAGTTTGCCTGAATATTGGGACCAAATCCAATATTGGTTGTATCTGAATACCGGTAACGAAGGACATATTGAATGTCGGTCAGGTTTACGTTATTGCGGTCATCATCTCCGGCATACGACCACCAGTGCTGCGCGACCGCTCCGTAAATCCACTTTTCCCCGACATGAAAGGCAAGGGCCATGGGGCCGGCACTCCATTTGCCGGTGCCCAGTTTGTCGTCGGTCGCCGTATCCAGCATAAGGGTGGGACCGAAACCGAAGATATTGGGCGGGGTATATTTATTAGAAAATGCTGTCCACAGCACAATGTCGCCCAGACCGGTTTTACGGTCAAAGTCTGCATCCAAACGAGCCCCTTTACCGCCACCGGGAGGTTCGACATCCAGCCCGGCAAGGGTATCAAAGCTGTTGATCGGAATGACCGGCCGAAAAATCATCTTCCAGTCCTCGGTTATCTGCATGGGCATGACAGGCTGGAGCAGGGTGGTATTCATCACCTTATTATTTTCATTGAGCTTATCGAGTATATCTCCCCCGTACCACTTGGTATCGTTTTGGGCAAAAAGCAGCCACAGCGATGAAAGGGGGTTGTTGATCGCCTCGGCGATCTCGGCCTGGGTCGGTTCCTTGTCTTCGGAAGCAGCTGGTGCAGAGCCCTGGCCGACATGATCAGGTGTCTCCGCTGCACTGGCAAGGACAAGTTCCTTGTCATTTAGCATAAAACCGTCGTTAAAGGTCAGTCTTTCATTTGAAAGATTACCTGTATCGCTCTCCTGACCAAGGGCGGGAGAGCAGGCAAGCATTCCAATAAGCAAACACAGGGCAGCATGTGTAAATTTTTTTTTCATCTTTTCTCCATATTTTTTAAAAAGGATGAGTTTGCATAAAATAGATTACAGAATCGGCTGTTATCTTTTCATGCTTTGAAAAAAATCCATTTATTCAATATAGTTGACAGTTAACTTGTTAATCTTGCCATTGAAATTAAAGGGAATTTTATCGTGGTACTCCATGGCTACACCAGAGCCCAGATCCATACCCACATCAAACGATTCGGATGCGGTGAAAATAGCTGGAACCGTTGTTTCTGCCATGACTTTACCTACTTCTTTTCCATTCACCAGGAGGGTGATTTCAGATGGTGCCAGAGGTTGCTTCTCCTTTGCTTTCACAATAACTTCAATGCTTACATCACCGGCAGGGATTTTATCCGGAGAGCTCACCTTGTAGCGATTCAAGGTCATGGCATTGTATTCAGCCTTTAAAATGCCATCCTGCATAAAAACGGTAAACCCAGCAGAAATTCCGCCCACGGCAAACAACACGCCATTAGCGTTTTCCGGCATGGTAACATCAATGGTCGAATGGGTGGAAAATCCACTCATAAACTTAGGAGCCTGAGATTCTGGAATTCTGGTCATTCCTTCATACATATTCCATTCGGTCAGGGTTGTTGCTTTCATTTCCTCAGGATGGTAGGCCACCACATATAATCCGCCACCAACAGGGAACACCTTGTTTTTTTCAGCCTCAATCAGGAAAGCATCCTGCATTTCTTTTAATTTTTCAGGGTTTTCTTTTGCTAAATCATGTGCCTGCGAGAAGTCTTCAGCAACATTATACAATTCCCAGACATCTTTATTCGGATCCCAACCAGCAAGGTGAGAGGCTGCTGGGCTCCAGGGAGCTCGTGGTCCAAAGGTTCCTGCAAACCAACCATCTTTATAGATACCCCGGCTGCCCATAATCTCGAAATATTGTGTGCTTCTTTCCGATTGTGCATCAGCAGCGTCAAAGGTGTTCACAAAGGAAACACCATCCATCTGATCCTGGGCCACACCATTATAAAAATCAGGAGGAGTAATGTTTAAGATATCGTAAATGGTTGTTGCAATATCGTTTACATGTAAAAATTGAGAACGTACCTTGGAGTCAGGTTTAATTTTAGCAGGCCACGATACAACCATCGGGTTACGTGTGCCACCGAAATGAGCTGCTACTAATTTAGTGCTTTTAAAAGGGGTGGAACCTGACCATGCCCATCCATGATGGTACATGATTTCTAAAAGTGGTCCTCCCAAGGCATCCAGGCCACCGTACTCAGTGTTCAAGACATTCATCTGCTGAGTAGTGGTACTTGGCATACTGTTCTGGGCTAGCAGCTCAGAGATAGATCCGTTAATTCCTTCAGCGGAAGAACCATTGTCACCATTAATATAAATTACCAGGGTATTGTCTTTAACGCCTAAATTCTCTAACTCGTCTATAATTCTTCCGTATTGAACATCAGTATGCTCAAGAAAACCGGCATACACTTCCATCAGTCTGGTTTGGAATTCACGTTCTGAAGCTGGGATATCGTTCCACTTTTGCATACTTGGGGTGATATCAGTAAGAACTGCATTTTCAGGTACTATGCCCATTGCTTTTTGACGGGCGAAGATCTCTTTACGAAGCTCTTCCCAACCCTGATCAAATTTTCCTTTGTATTTGTCAGCCCATTCTTTGGCTACCTGATGCGGCCCATGAACGGCTCCGGGGGTAAAATAGACGAAAAATGGTTTATCAGGGTGACTCATTCGCTGGTTACGCATAAACGTAATTGCATGGTCGGTTAAATCTTCTGTAAGGTGATATCCTTCTGTTTTGGGAAAATCAACGGCTACGGTATTTTCATACAACATGGGTTCATATTGGGAAGCTTCACCCGCTATAAAACCATAAAAATAATTAAATCCCAAACCGGTAGGCCACTGGTCGAAGGGACCTGAAGGCGTAAGGTCTGTTGGTGGTGTGTTGTGCCATTTTCCAAAAGCCGCTGAGGTATATCCGTAAGCTCCCAATATTTGCGGTAGCGTGGCTGTTGCTCTTGGAATCACCCCCACATATCCATCCCAGTCGCTGGCAAATTCTGCAATTTGTCCGTAGCCCACATGGTGATGATTTCTACCTGTGAGGATAGAAGCCCTGGTGGGGGAACACATGGCTGTGGTGTGAAATTGATTATACTTAAGTCCCTCGTCAGCCAATCGAGTAAGGGTCGGGGTGTGAATTGGACCTCCAAAGGTTTCAGCATTTCCAAAACCGGTATCATCTGTCATGATGATCACAATATTGGGTGCATCTGCGGGTAAGCGATTTGGCTCCTGGCGCCACTGATGTTTCGAGTTAGCAAGCGTGATTCCTGCTGTACTCGCTGATTTTGCCTTGGGAAATGGTAAGTTTTCCTGTGCAGATGTTGTGGTAACTGAGCAAATCAATGCACAAATTGAGAATACAGTTATTCTTGTTTTCATATTTTCCTCTTTTCCTCTTTTTTGAGATTGTTTTTGAAATTGAGAAAACAAACAATTTGAGAATGAATAGCATCATTGCTCGTTTTTTCCTATCCGCTTTGCGCACAAAATGCTACGCTTGCTGAATAATGAATATAAAGTCTATAGTCGTACGGCAGGAATTTGATCTCTTTAGCTCTGGTATCCTCCATGGCAATTATCCACAAATTGATCTTTTCCAGCTGGGAGCAGGAGCAATACAAGGATGGCTCATTTCAGCAAGAATTGGCTCCTATCGGGTGAGCATAGGAAGCTTTAACCGAACCCTTCTTTACGAAGGGCATTACAATCCTGAGATGCTGCATATCGGTTTTTTGCTTCATACCGGGAACTCTGCAATGGTGCTGGGGCATAATTACGATGCGGATAATTTCTCGATGGATCTGGGATATATTCCCGTGCATGGTGTTCTGCAGGCGAACAGTGTCTGGGCCAATATATATGCACCTGAACGAGTAATAATGACTGGCGTTCAATATTCCAGAAAGAAAATGAAGCTATCACCCCATCTTATGATAGGGAATTCCAGGAAAAAATTGATCCCCATCACCCAATTTCTCAACAAATTGATGAGCTCCCCCAACGGTTCATGGAACATCAACGAAACTGACATGGCATCTCGTCTCCAATATGCTTTACACAATCTGCTCGCCACCAGTTTTAAAACGGAAATCTACGGGCAGCCGTTCGCTAAAGGCGATATGTTTCAAATGTCCCTACTGAAAAAACTACACGAATTGAGCAGGATGTATAGGACTCAACCACTGTCCCTGGGCGAGATTTGTAATGATGTGGGGATGAAACAACGAACATTGCAGAAGTATTTTCACGAACTTTACGGTATGGGCCCCACCGAATATTTCCGTCTGCGACGATTGAACGGCGCTCACACTGATTTATTAAAGGGAACTCCCAAAGTCTCTGATGTAGCAGCGCATTGGAAGTTCACCCATTTGGGACGTTTTTCCGGCAGTTATAAAACTCTTTTCGGGGAAAGTCCCAAAACAACTCGAGAACGCATGTGGTTATTTGGACTCTGATTCTGAGCATACTATCTGGGTTGGATCATGTAATCTGAAAGGTGCTCTTCAGAAACTTAGGGTTTCTTGTGATATGCGTAACAGTTGAGCACCTTCTTCGTGGGATTTCCCTCCGAATTTGCCAAGCCTGCCCTTGAATTTTGCATAGACCGGGGTATAACTGCACACTTGGATGAAACTAGCCACAGAACAATATCTCCCCTGTAATCCTCAAAATGAGGCCGAAAAAAATAGTGCTCCTAA
>JAYEOK010000038.1:0-19522 GCA_034722915.1 Thermodesulfobacteriota bacterium
TTTTGTTGAACTTAACGCCCTGCGGGCGGGTTTTAAAAAGAGAATGTCGAATATCGAACAAGGAATATCGAATATCGATCGGAATAAAAGACGAAAGATCAAGGGCCTTTCCCCTTCTGCGGTTCGACATTCCTCGGAGTCTGCGCTTACCTGTTCGATATTCGATATTCGTCCTTTAATGTTCGGTAGTCATTTTTTAAGCTTCGTAAAAAATGAAAATTCCTATGCTATCAAGTTATTAACGCTCCGTTCCTTAGCCATCTCAAATTTGACCTTTTTACGGGCTTGTCATAAATTACTCAAAGATATTACGAGATTCTACTTGCTTTTTTCAGAAAATACCAGACGTTTTCCATACTTCCATGATAAGGTACAGTTATGGGTTCTATTTCCTGCAGAATCATTTTTTTACCCTTGAAATATTGACACGACTCTCAATTGAACAGATTCCGATTTGTACGAAAATATCATCAACTATTAACAATAAACAAATACCATGCAACAGAACAAATTAACAAGTGACGACCTTGGACTTGACCTGCACAACCTGGTCGCTAAAAATAAATTTGGAACTTTTTTCGGAATTTCCCAGAAAAAATTTGATGAGGTATGGCAAAAACTCACTGCTGCCGACACCAATTCAGTTGTCTATATTTCTATGGAAATAGGAGCCGATCCTGATGTATTCCACCCCATCAAGGACAGACTCATAGACCTGGAAAAAACTGACAGTTTGGACCCGGAAATCAAACAATTTATAAAAAAACTCTTCCAGGGTCCTGAAAAAATTCCATGCTATGGCGGTGGCTTAGGTGTTCTTGCCGGGGATACCTTAAAAAGCTTTGCCGACTGCCGAATACCGGTTGTCGCGGTCAGCCTGCTCTATCGTCATGGATATTTTTCCCAGATTGTTGATTCCAAAATCGGACAGATATCCCAGTCTGTGGAATGGCATCCTGAACAAACTCCCGGGCTCTATCTCCTTCAGAATCCAGAAAACCCTGAAGAACCCCTGGAAATTCAAATTCCATTTTTTAATGAATATGATCAGGAAACCATGGCATCCGCACAGGTGTGGATGAAAATGGAAATTAACCATAGCCTTGACTACTTTATCCCTGAGCTTCTCCTGGATTTTTCCCTGCCGAACAATCCAGCCCCCATTCGTGATGCTGCCGGCCAACTGTACAACTCAGAATCCTCAATCATCAAGGCCACCCAGCGCAGGATGCTTGGCACTGGAATTCTTCCTGTCCTGCAGGCAATAGGTATCACTTCAAACACCCTGCATCTCAACGAACAGCATGGTGTTGTCGTAGCTCTCCAACTCATAGCCGAAGAGCTGCAAACGACATTGAGACAACCTGATCTTTCCCGGGTCAGTGATGATCAGATTGTTGCCGCTGCAGACAAAGTCGCGAAGCGACTTGTCTATACCATTCATACGCCGGTAAAAGCAGGACATGACCGATTCAACAAATCCGTCTACGCTGGAATCAGTCATAAATCATGCAGACATATCCTTGAACTGCTGGCGCATGATGATGATTCACCACACTCCTACAATTTCACAACCCTTGCCATGCGGGTCAACCGTACTGCAAACAGTGTCAGCAGGCTGCACAGAGATGTAACCCACAAGCAATTCCCCGGTTTTGCAAAGAAAATCACAGCCATCACCAACGGCGTGCACCACCTGACCTGGATCAGCGCTGCCCGGGCAGAACTCTTTGACAGTTTTTCCGAACTGGACAATTGGAGAGAAAACCCCGGAGTATTTCAAAATATCAAAACCCTGAAAGACAACAGCCGTTTTCGAACCTATCTGCTCCGTGCGTGGGAAGAGGACTCAACAGTCCTCTATAAATATTTAAACGCCATGCTCCTTCGCCACCGCAACCAGATGACGAGCACATGGATTGATCCACCAAACCATTACTCTAACATTATTGATGCTGACACCAAGCTCGACCCGGCTGTCTTTACTGTTGGATTTGCCAGACGTTTTTCAACCTATAAACGTGCGGATCTCATATTTGACAACCTTGATACACTCTGCTCCATTGCCATAAACAATAACTGGCCCATCAACTTTCTCTTTTCCGGAAAAGCACATCCGGCCGACGAACCCGGAAAATCTGTAATCAAATTAATTCTTGATTACCAGAAAGAACTGCACGAAAAAAGCCAGGGACTGGTTAATCTTATTTTTATCCCTGATTACGATATGCTTATCGCCAAAATGCTGGTGGCTGGTGTTCACATATGGCTCAACAACCCTAAACGGCCATTGGAAGCTTCGGGAACCAGCGGTATGAAAGCAGCGCTCAATGGAGTGCCAAACATGTCGATTATGGATGGCTGGTGGGTTGAAGGATACCACGAAGGACTTACCGGCTGGAAATTCGGCCATGAAGGCCCGGTCGATGAAGCTGACCTCAGCGAATCTCCCGAGGCCCTGCTCTATGCCGAAGATTCAGCATCTTTTTATCAGATACTGCCGAAAGTTCTCGAGGAATTTTACGAAGACAAATCCCGTTCCCGTTTTATCGACAAAGCAATCATGAACCTTTGCCTCAACATCCCGATATTCAACACCCACAGGATGGCAGCGGAATACCTGCAAAAATACCAGCTCAAACTCTCATCATCGTTGCAGAGCAGGATGGATAATTTTGCAGCACTATATAATAGTAACGAGTAGAGATTTTGATTGGAAGATTTCCCTTTTTACTGTAAATTTTTAAAAACTCAGAATTCTACGTTCCTCCACAGGAGAATATAATGGCAAAAGCCCACATAAGTGCAACAAATGCCACAGATAAAACTATCCGTGCCATTGACAGAAAGCGGGAAAGAGAAAGGCGTTTTATCCTGAACAAAGCAAGAGACAATGCTGAAGAATTTGCCGCACAAGTGACCCAGCGGCTCATTGATCGTGAAATTCTGGAGCTAAATTCTGTACAAGCTGTACGAGATGCATTTATTGTGCAACTAAGAACCCTGCCTGACATGGAAGAATTTGACATTCAGTTGAAGGTAGCACCAATTCGCACCATCATCCCGGATCCAAACATTCTAAGCCTTTATCTGACCGGATACGTTATTGAAGATCTCATCAACAACCCAGCCATTGAAGATGTCTTTGGTGAAGACATTGATATCTATCGGGCCATTGATTCCATTTTCAAAGTTCTCAGACCAGCGCAACAGTGATTCATCCTGCAGGACAACCCTCTCTTGTATACGCCGACGCTCAGGGAAATATCACAGATTTCCAGGATCTGCATGCCGCAGGCATGAGCGCCGGAAACTTTCTGCTCCCCTCAAAAAACGATTTCATCCCTCTGCCGGAAGGCAGCGAACTCTTTGTTCTCCCCGGTCGTCTCCCCATAGGATGTGACGTGAATTCCGGAGAAACTCTGTTACTGGAAAACGATCCATTCAACTCAGAAAAAAAAATCCAGGCTGTTGCAGCCTTCATGTCTCCTGCGCACACCGCTATCCTGAACAGTGCCTACCAAACCAGTAACAATGCACCACGACTTCCACTGTTTGCCTATACCGCTATAGGCTGGTACAAAGATCAATTCTGGACCACAGCTTTTCGCAGCGACAAAGATATCCGTCAGGACAGTGCCCAATTCAATCAAACAGAGATTAACTCAAAAACTGTAAAGAAGCTCAAGCAGCACAAAGACAACAGGCTGATACAGCACCTTGGGAAATGTTGTCTTACATACGCATGCCCTGCAGCCAGAAACTATTTCCTTGGCCGCTGGGAAGCACCCTTACCCACATCTCCGGTTTGTAATGCCAGGTGTGTCGGCTGCATTTCGCTGCAAACGTCTGGAAAATGTTCAGCCACCCAGGACCGAATACAGTTTGTGCCCACTTCTGCTGAAATCGCCCAGATAGCCATTCCTCACTTACAAAAAGCAGAGGATGCGATTGTCAGTTTTGGGCAAGGCTGCGAAGGGGAACCACTCCTCCAGGCTGATACCTTAGAAAAAGCAATTATTGCAATTCGAAAAAAATGTGCCCGCGGCACCATCAATCTAAACTCTAATGCCAGTATGCCGCAGGCTGTTAAACGTTTGGCCAGTGCTGGCCTTGATAGCCTTCGCGTGAGTCTGAACTCAGCTCAGGAGCGTTACTATCACAACTACTACCGCCCAAAAAACTTCTCGCTTTCTGATGTGTTCGAATCTATTCGGGTGATGAAGGAAGCCAAAAAGTTTGTCTCTTTAAATTATTTCATTCTTCCTGGTTTTACAGACTCAACAAAAGAATTTGAAGCACTTTGTGTTCTGCTGAGTACCCTTCAACCAGACCGTATCCAATTACGAAATTTGAACATGGATCCTGAGTGGTACCTACAGAGTATTGACTTTGGCAAATCTATCAGCTCAATGGGCATGAGAAACTGGATCGACAAAATAAAAAATAATTTCCCCAAATTACAACTTGGTTATTACAATCCTTCAATACGTTAAAAGACGACAATTTCCTCTCCCTCCTTCTATTTGTTTAGAAAATTAGTACCTTATAAATTCTTTTCGTGTTTTTTTGAAAAGAATTTGGTGAAGGTACTTATGCCGGCCTCACTTACCGTTTACCGGTGTTAGCTTTTTCTTAAATAACTCTGTTCAATTGAATCATTCTCCTTGATATTTTAAAATATTAGGATATGATTAGGAAACAAGAACAATTACCAATCATTTCTAAGGAGCCCTAAATGCAACTTACCCCACAAATGCGCTTGACAACACAACGTCAAATCATACTCGAAGAACTCGGTAAAGTGACTTCTCACCCCACAGCGAATGAAGTCTATGACATGGTACGAAAACGCCTTCCGCGTATCGGCCTGGGAACAGTTTACAGAAATCTTGAGCTCATGGCAGACAGCGGAATCATCTTGAAACTTGAAGTAGGTGGAACGCAGAAACGTTTTGATGCCACTGTTGATCCCCATTATCATATTCGTTGTCTAAGTTGTGGCAAGGTTGATGACATTGCAATACCGGTAATGTCAGATATCAACAAAACTGCTGCTGACCTCAGTAACTATCAGGTTCTCGGCCATCATATTGAATTTGCAGGAATCTGCAGTGAATGTAATAAAGCAGAGAAAGAAGAATTGATTAACTAACACCGGTAAACGGTAAGTGAGGCCGGCATAAGTGCCTTGTTGGTATGTCCAACTTGCTAACGTTAAACGAACTTTTCATTTTCTTGTTTTTTATACCCCTCAAGGGGGTACTGAAATGAGTGACAGCTTTTGAGGAGTAAGGCACTAACACCGGTGATGAATGGTAAGCCGGCACTCAGTGCAGTACCTCCTCGGAGTCTGGCGCTTACCTGTGGGGTATAAATACCTTATCAGAATGTTTTCTTTGAAAAAAACAGGTAAGGAACGGGAGATAAATAACTTGAACAAAAATTAATAGGAATTTTTTTCGTATTCAAGGCGCGAGGCGGGAGCATAACGGGTTACGTGAGCAACGAGCAACACAGAAGACGGAAAAAATACATTAATTTGTTGAACTTATCGCCCTTTGGGCGGGTTTTAAAAAGAGAATGTTGAATATCGAACAAGGAATATCGAATATCGATCGGAATAAAAGACGAAAGATCAAGGGTCTTTCCCCTTCTGCGGTTCGATATTCCTTGTTCGATATTCGATATTCGTCCTTAAATGTTCGGTATTCATTCTTTAAGCTTCGTAAAAAATGAAAATTCCTATGCTCTCAAGTTATTTATTGTACGTTTCTAAGCACCCTAACACCGGTAAACGTTAAGTGAGGCCGGCACTCATTTCAGTACCCCCTTGTGGGGCATAAGTGCCTTGTTGGTATATCCAACTTGCTAATGTTAAACAAACTTTTCATTTTCTTGTTTTTTATACCCCTCAAGGGGGTATAAGTGCCTTGGTTGTACCAAGTAACTTATTCATTTTAAAATACTCTCACGTTTTCTTGTTTTTTATTACAGCTTTTCAGGAGTAAGGCACTAAGAGCTCATTCAAAAATAACCTTGCAGAAACGACGTTTACCCACCTTCACAAGAAGTTCGCCTTGAGGAGACACATTCATCTTCAGGTCTGTGACCTTCTCTCCGTCAAGAGATACTGCATTCTGTTTGATCATTCGCCGACCATCAGACGTTGACTTAAGCATATCCAAATCAACCAGAAGTTGTGGCAGCCAGATAGGCTCTTCAGCCGATATTTTTTTCTCAGCAATATCATCTGGCAGGCCACCTTTACGAAAAACCTTTTCAAAATTTTCTTCTGCCTGTACTGCAGTATCCTGCGAATGAAAACGAGCGGTCAGTTCTCTCGCCAATTGTTTCTTAATCTCTTTGGGATGCCGTTTGCCAGATTCCATATCCGCCCTCAGGACTGCAATTTCGTCACGACTCAAATCACTCAACAAGTCATAATAACGAAACATAAGCTCATCGGAGGCGGAAAGAACTTTCCCGTAAATATCATTGGCAGGTTCTGAAACACCAATATAGTTACCCAGAGATTTACTCATCTTGTTAACGCCATCGAGGCCTTCCAGAAGAGGAAGCGTCATAACCACCTGAGGTGCCTGACCTCGCGAACGCTGCAGGTCACGGCCCATGAGCAGGTTAAAGAGCTGATCAGTGCCCCCTAGCTCAATATCTGCCTGCAGTGCAACTGAATCGTAGCCTTGAATCAGAGGATACATAAATTCATGAATGGAAATAGGATTTCCTTCACGAAAACGAACCTTAAAATCCTCTCTTTCAAGCATTCTGGCTACAGTCAATTCAGATGCAAGACGAATCATATCAAAAGAATCGAGCTTGGAAAGCCATTCGGAGTTAAAAACGACCCTGGTTTTTTCAGGATCAAGAATCTTAAAGACCTGCTCTTTATAACTTTCTGCATTAACAGCAACATCCTCACGAGTCAGCGCCTTTCTGGTCTCAGACTTGCCGGTTGGATCACCAATCATGCCTGTAAAGTCACCAATCAGAAAATAAATATCATGTCCAAAATCCTGAAAATGTTTTAATTTTTGCAGTAAAACAGTATGTCCAAGATGGAGATCCGGTGCGGTGGGATCAAATCCAGCCTTCACTCGCAGAGGCACTCCGGTTTCCTGAGATTTTTTCAGCTTTTTAACCAGCTCCTCATGACTTATGCAATCAACTATCCCTCTTTCCAGCAGGGTGATCTGTTCTTCTATGCTTGGCATCGTTATTTATTCTTTGTAGTTTTGGAAAATTTACTTGGCGTACTGAACCGCACGGGTTTCTCGAATAACAGTCACACGAATCTGACCAGGGTAAGTAAGTTTTTCTTCAATGGCTTTTGCAATATCCTGGCTGAGAAGAGTGGCCTCACCATCCTTCACTTTCTGAGAATCTACGATAATGCGTAGATCTCGGCCTGCCTGAATAGCATAGGATTTTTCAACACCATCAAAAGCACTGGCAATGGCTTCAAGATCTTCCAGTCGTTTCACATAGGATTGCAACATTTCTTTACGCGCGCCCGGACGTGCTCCGGAAAGGGCATCGGCCGCCTGTACCAGAACATCGAGGACTGATTGAGGTGGTTGATCTTCATGATGAGCTCCTATGGCATAGACAACTTCTTCTGATTCACCATATTTTTTGGCAATATCACGGCCAATGATGGCATGGGAACCCTCAACTTCATGATCCACGGCCTTTCCAATATCATGAAGTAATCCTGCACGCTTGGCCATTTTCACATCAATACCAAGCTCAGCTGCCATAATGCCGCAAAGGAAAGCAACTTCCAGAGAATGCTGCAGCACATTCTGACCATAACTGGTTCTAAATTTCAATCGGCCGAGAAGATTGATTAATTCTACATGGACACCATGAGAACCAACATCGAAAGTTGCCTGTTCACCGGCTTCTCTCATGACAATCTCAAGATCCTTGCTCACCTTCTCCACCACTTCTTCAATACGGGCAGGATGAATACGCCCATCATTGATAAGCTGAAGCAGAGCCAGGCGGGCAACTTCACGACGAACAGGATTAAAACCTGAAAGGATAACCGCCTCAGGGGTATCATCAATTATAATATCGATACCTGTTGCTGCCTCTATTGCCCTGATATTTCGTCCTTCCCGGCCAATGATACGCCCTTTCATCTCATCATTTGGCAAGGGCACCATGGAGACTGTCTTGTCGGCAACATAATCACCAGCATAACGGGAAATGGCCAGCGCAAGAATTTTTTTTCCCTTACGGTCAGCCTGCATTTTCATCTCGTTTTCTATGCGGGCCAAACGTTTGGCTGCATCCATCCGAGCCTCACTTTCAAGAGACTCCATGAGCATTTTTTTGGCTTCCTCCTGACTGATACCGGAAAGTTTCTCCAACTCATAACGCTGCTTTCCGATAATAAGGTCAATTTCCTTGTTTTTTTCTGCAAGATTTTTTTCTTTTTGTTTCAAATAGTTGGACTGCTTATCCTGGTCATCCTGACGATTATCAACTACAGTCCATTCTTTTTTCAGTTGACCTTTCTTTTTCTCAAGACGGTGCAGTTCTTCTTTGAGATCCTTTTTTTCTTTTCGAATCTCATCCTGAGCAAGCTGCTTTTGCTTGTAAGCCTCTTCCTTGCTCTGAAGCAGAGACTCTTTCTTTATCTGCCCAGCCTGTGAAATAGCTGCTTCAATAATTTGTTTTCCCTGAGAATCTATATGAGCCTGATGGTTTTCGACAAGACGTTTCCGTAGAAAAACCCCACCGGCAATGCCTGTAATCAGGCCCATAGCCAGATACGCAATCAATTGAAAATCCACAAGTACTTCCCCCTAAACAGCAAAATCAGACGTGCCAGTGAAACAATAGTAGAGTACTGCAACTATTCAACAGAAAGGGAGGGAAGACGCACGGGAGGGAATTGTTCTGAAAAAATCCACGCAAATAATTTACGAAGAATTGCACCAGACAATCTACAATCAGGCATTCATAATAAATAGCTATTTCAAGAACATAGCCAAATCATCATACTGCCATTTTTTGATCTGCTATACAAAAAAACTTATATTCAAAATACATGGAGTCGTATTTATGCCCCTCAGGGTGAAAACTCTTCATCTGCTTCGTTGCTGTAAATTTTAAATCAGTTCAACGTACCTCTAGTACGCGGAAACAACTTGAAATTGAAACCCTTAAAACGGGTACAAGCGCGCCTCGCATATGAAGTTTTTTACAACTCCATCCAAGATTTTGATTTTTTACGAGATTATCAAAATACACATATTCATAAATACGTCATTTCTACTCTATATGTAAAATCGGTGATACCATATGGTTCGCCGATAGACAGTCAGTATAAACAGACTTTTTCCCTCTTTCCGTCTTCCTTCCGGGAACTGTTAATTCCACCTGCAGCCTATCCTGCCGGTTGTTTCCAGGGATCGGTATATTACTTCCCCCCCGGAATATGCAAACAGAAGAGTGCTTACAAAACACACTGTTCTGAGAAAAATAAAATTCCCCACCCTGCCGTGTCATCAGGAACATTAAACCTATAGTATAGGTGGGCAGACTCATAATCCTTTCGGGTAATTCGCAAGCGATTTTCCTTCCAGGAACAGCGGAGTTACCCTTTTTAAGAGAGTTGGCTCAACAACACTGAAGATCACAAACAGGCCAGGGAAAACTTTTACACTTTTTCCCATTCAGTATAACAAAGTTTTTTGAAAAAAAATAGCTTATCTTCCTGACACACTACTTTCTCATTCCAACTCCTTACCAATCCGTTGTCCGAGGCGGGCCAATCGTCCGTCTGTTTCCTGTTTGTAATCTTCAAATTTCCGCTTCAGTTCAACATATTTTGAAGCAATGTTAAGACTGGCAAGCACTGCAATTTTACCAACAGGAAGACTTCCAGAGGCAGTAGAAGAACTATTTTCCTGGATCAAATCTGTCACCATTTGAATAATCTGATCCACCTCCTCTTCGGGAGCATCGGTATAAAAAGCAAATTCATGCCCTATAAGCTCAAACTGAACAAGTCGTTCCAACCGATCCACCTATATATGTCCCATTTTTCTATACGTTCAACAAGCAATCATCCGCTATGGTTTATAGCGCCATAAAAGCTTGATTTAGGAACGTACAATAAATAACTTGAACAAATTAATGTATTTTTTTCCGTCTTCTGTGTTGCTCGTTGCTCACGTAACCCGTTATGCTCCCGCCTCGCGCCTTGAATACGAAAAAAACTCCTATTAATTTTTGTTCAAGTTATTTATCTCCCGTTCCTTATCAGATGGATTCGCCCTATTCCCCGTCTTGTCCATCTTCTGAAAACAGATTCCCCTGAACACCGGGATCAGAAGTATCTTCATTAGAGTCAAACTCATCAGTTTCTGCGGAGACACCGCTTGTGGACTCCCATTCTTCAATTTTATCGATAAGACTGCTTACACGACTTGAAACATCTCCACGCTCATCCTTCATGGAAGCGAGTTCTTCCTCCAGGGTTTCGATGGTTGCATCCCGTCTCTGTATACGTTCAGTCAACTCCGTATTATCCCCCTGCAAAGCGTTATATTTCTCTAACAGGGTAGCAACAAATCCTTCAAGACGTTCCAATTCATTCTCTCTACTCATAACAAATACTCCAGATTAATTAAAAGATTATACAATTCAGATTAATTTTAGAAATAGAATGTACACGATTATACCCTCGATAACTATTATTGCAAGTATACAGTAGAGACAGATTAAGCCAACAAATAATCCCTGTCCTGCTCACCCCCGAGAATACTTCCAGCCAAGAGGCTGTCCATTCTTATATGCCATGTGACCATGAAATACACAGGGATTATTATCAAAAACAAGAGGAAGAAAATATTTATCACCTTCCCACATGGGCAATAACTCCAATTCGGAAATCAACTTCCAGTGCAGATCTCCTTCCTCATTGGAAGAACACGGGCTCCCCTGATAACTCTTCACCAGAAAAATAAAACCAAACCAATGTTCCCCTGCCGAGCCAAATCCAGGCCAACTGATTGTTCCTCGCAGCTCTGTTTCCATGCAATCGATACCAGCCTCTTCTCTCACTTCGCGCTTTAAACAGGACAGCACATCTTCTCCAATTTCCATCTTCCCGCCAAGGCCGTTATATTTACCTAAATGTTGATCTCCCGGCCTTTTATTTCTATGAACCAGTAGAACACTCTTCTGGTCTTCGGAGAGCACAAAACCGAGGGTTGCCAAGATAGGTCTATACATCAACTACTCCTTATGATTTAATAAAGAAAGTCGTAATACAATTCTTGAAGGTGTCGTAAAAATTCTGTTGCACAAAAATATCTATTCCTTATTGTTATATTATTATGTTGCCACTTCCTGCTAAGCGCACTTCTACTCCAGATGCACATTCAGTTCCAGCAAAGCAGAGAGTTAAGTTCTCCAAACCTGCTATTCTGACAAATTCTACGATATTGAATCTCGGCATTATATTTCTCTGCCTGATCTTTTTTGTTCTCTTCAGCCCTGGACCCATTTTTGCCGCCAACCTTTTTCCTCGCTACCCTGTAATTGAAAGCAATGTCCGGTTCTGGGAAAATATTTACAACCGCTACTCCACGAGCCAGGCTGTAATCCATGATCCCAAAAACCTGGGGATAGTCTATGAAGTAGTCCCCATAATTAACCAGCGCTTACCCGGTTCCTCAAAGCTCAACAAACCGATCTTAAAAGGAATAAAAAAGAAATATTCCAAAATTTTGAATCAACTCGCCCAGGGAATACAACCACGCAGTGCAGATGAAAAACGTGTTGCGGCACTATTTGCCAAGAGTAGCAGCAAACGCCTGAAAGAGGCTGCCAGTTCAGTCCGTAGCCAAATCGGCCAAAAAGACCGTTTTCTGGAAGGTGTTATCAGGTCAGGAGCGTATATCGCTGAGATTAAGTCAATCTTCAAAAAAAAAGGCCTCCCCGAGGATCTTGCATACCTGCCCCATGTAGAATCCTCTTTTAATCTGAAAGCCTACTCAAAACTTGGCGCGTCCGGTATCTGGCAGTTCACACGCTCCACAGGCAGACAGTTCCTCACCATCAATTATGTTGTCGATGAACGACAGGATCCAATCCTTGCAAGCCATGCTGCAGCACAATTTCTAAAAAATAATTATAAATTGCTTGGTACCTGGCCCCTGGCCTTAACCGCCTATAATTATGGACCCGCCGGGATGCTTCGGGCTAAAAAGTCTCACTTTGGTTATGAAAAAATCTTTACTCATTACAACCAGGGGTATTTCAAATTTGCCTCCCGCAACTTTTATTCTGAATTCCTTGCAGCCGTAAGAGTAGCAAAGAAACTTGAAAAAGAGCCATCTCTTAAGCTTCACAGACCCAAAAAGACCTTACATTTTACACTCCCGGCCTATATTGCCACCCAAGATCTTTGTAAACATTTCAAAATTTCAGTTAATACTCTTAAAAAACTCAACCCCGCCCTCAGGCGCTCTGTGTTACAGGGGAAAAAATTTATTCCAAAAGGCTACACCCTGCGTCTACCTTACACCAAACAGCAGAAAAATTTAATCGCCAAACTCCCGGGTCACATATACCACAAAAGACAGAAGCCGACAAAATTCTACCGGGTACAAGCAGGAGATACTGCTGGAAAAATTGCCCATGCACACAATGTCACTCTCAAGTCACTAAGACGCACAAACAAGCTTGATACAAATGCAGCCATCTTCGTTGGCCAAAACCTGCGTATCCCTGGCAAATATATACCCACGAACATAAAGGCACCAAGCAGTATTTCTCCCAACAGACAAAAAGTCACTGTCCAGAATCGTAGTACAGCAGATTACCAGGCAAACAAAAACACTCTTCCGCTGCTGGCTGACAGCAAAAAAAACAAGCCCGCGTGGAAGAAAATCCAGCACGCCAGAAGCGTGGTTCTCGGGGAGCTCAGTGTCCTCAACATATCAAAAAAAAACAACATCACCCAGGGTACCATTACTGTACAACCCGAGGAATCGATGGAACTTCTTGCTGACTGGCTTAAAATCTCAGCCCCCTCCCTGCGCAAGCTAAACGGGCTTCCTGACTCTCATCAGCTTCATCCTGATGAAAAAATAAGTATTGCTCTGGCAAATATTTCAGCTAAAAAGTTTGAAGAAAAACGATTTGACTTTCACCTTGAAACTGAAGAAGATTTTTTTAATGCATATAAAATTGTCGGTATCAATTCCTATACAGTACAAAACGGAGACACAGTGTGGGATATATGCAGGAAGCAGTTTGATCTTCCGCTCTGGCTTTTAAAAAAATATAATACAAATCTTGATTTTAGCAGCCTGCGTTCTTCGCAACAGTTGACTATTCCTATTGTCAAGGCTATTTAGTACCTTATAAATTCTTTCGAAGTCTACGCTTATCTCGTGTTTTTTTGAAAAGAATTTGGTGAAGGTACTTATACCGGCCTCACTTACCGTTTACCGGTGTTAGTACCTTACAGAATATTTTCTCGGAATCGGAGTTTATACCCTGTCTCTTTAGGGTGCTTACCTGTTTTTTTCAAAGAAACTATTCTGACAAGGTACTTATACCCCACAGGTAAGCGCCAGACTCCGAGGGGGTACTGAACTGAGTGCCGGCTTACCGTTCTTCACCGGTATTAGAAAGAAAAAACCTAACCCGGTTCAACCGGAAACAATTCAGTTCACTGGATAAGTGCCTTATCAGAATATGTTCAAAAAAAACAAGAAAATATTCTGTAAGGCACTAACTATTCAGGTGCCTACTCACAAGTTTGATAAACCTCGGAATGTAACTGTTTGGCAGTGCCCTGAAAACAATAAAGAAGGAGTTAGCGTTGGATATTTCAAAACGTATTGCAGAAATGAAAAAGCAGCCTGGATTCCAGGACAATGTAGGTATGATCCTCATTCATAATGGTACTGTTCGCGGCTGGTCGCGGCAGGATAACAAAAAAAAAGTCGCAGCCCTGGAGGTCACTCCGGATCTTGACAAGATAGAATCAATTCGCCAGGATCTTCTCAAACGTGATGGAATTTATGATATCGTTACAGAAGCCAAAACCGGACATTTTCAACCGGGTGACGACCTTCTCTTTCTCATTGTGGCAGGAGACATTCGTGAAAACATAAAACCAGTATTGGCTGAACTGCTTGATCGGGTTAAATCAGAAGCGATCAGTAAGAAAGAGATTATGGCAGAATAGTTCTTTAACCTAGCTAGCAACCGTTAAACGAACTTTTCATTTTCTCGGAGTCGGAGCTTACCTGTTTTTTTATGGCAGGTTTTGAGGAGTAAGGCACTAAAACAAAAACCGCCAATGTCGAAAGCAAAAACATTCATCAGAAAGTTCAAAGATATCAAGACACTCCCTCACGTGGTTACAAATCTTTCCCGCCTCATTGCAGACGAAAATGCCACAATGAAGGATTTTGAAGAAGTCATCAAAATGGATCCAATCCTGGTGGTACGCTTGCTTCGCCTGATTAACTCCCCGCTTTACGGCCTGGTTCATCGGGTGGATTCCATAGGTCGCGCTGTAGCCTATCTGGGAATGAAAAATCTGCATAATATCGCAGTGACTGAGGCCCTGAAAAATATTTTCCAGAAACAGGGAAAATCCCATGCTTTTTCCAGGGAACAACTCTGGCTCCACTGCGCCGCAGTCTCTATTTGCTCTAAAATGATTGCTGAAAGGATTTTTGGTGCGAATGGAGACGACTCATATCTGTGTGGTATCCTTCACGATTTTGGACTCATCGTTGAATCCCAAGTGGAACCTGAAAAATTTATTGCTGCCTGTGAGGCATGCGAAGAAGGCACCTCTCTTATAAAACTTGAACAGGAACATCTTGGAACAGATCACTGTGAAATCGGTTTTCTCATGGCACAGGATTGGGACATGCCGGAAGGTATCCAGGAAGCCATCCGAGATCATCACCTGGAAAATGGTAATTATCCACCAGAAAGCCTAACCGGCATCCTCCAGATTGCAGAATATATCACTGGACAACTTGGTTATACTGCTCTTGCAGACATGACCCCAGAGTTACCTCTGCATCTGATCACTCATCTCCAGGAGAATATGGACGAATACAAAGTACTCATAGAAGATCTCCCGGAAGAAATGAGTAATGCCCAGGAGCTTTATGGAGGATAGGAAGACTCTTAAAATATTTTGTATCTATACTTACCATAACAACCATTTTTCCCTAGGAGCGTGTCCGAGAATGCACTTTTCCACAAACTCTTCGTTATTTCATAAAAATAATGCTCGGAATATTAACTATATGCCCGTGCTTATTTTTCTGAAATGCCTCGATTTTGAACAAAATTGCTATTCTCGGACACGCTCCTAGGAGGCTGTCCGAGAATGCCTCGATTTGAGAAGAAATGCCCATTCTCGGACAGCCTCCCAGCGGACGATTAGTGCCTTACAGAATATTTTCTTGTTTTTTTTGAACATATTCTGATAAGGCACTTATCCAGTGAACTGAATTGTTTCCGGTAGAACCGGGTTAGAGAGATATTTCATGGCAGAAAGTTTTTCAATTTTTAATAAAGTAACCTCACATAAGCAGGAAATTGATGAACTGCTACAAATGCTGAACGATTCTGCACCAGAATGTTTTTGTATTTGCATTGATCACAACGGGCAACAACACAACTATGGGGAGGGTCAACCACTCTCAAATACCATTATAGTCCAGCTGCAAACACTTCTTCAAGAAAACGCAGAAAGCTTCAAAGCCATAAGTACTGAAGAAAACGAGTGGCACGCGATTGCGCTTCCGGATATCCAATCGAATCTCTTCTTTATCTCTTCCTCATCCAACACTCTTCATTCCCATTTTACTGAAATTATCAGCCTCTCCTGCCGGTTTTTCAGTAGTTGCCTGAATACAGCTGCAGCGCAAAAAAAGCTTGATATCCTGAAAAAACAGTTTGATCGAAAATTTTCAGTTCTAGAACAAAAATATCAAGTCATTCTAGAGGAAAACGAGAAGAGCTATCGTACAATACAAGAGCAGCAGGAAAACTACTCCCAAACATTACAGACTGAAATTGAATGCCAAACCAGACAGTTACGCGAAGCAAAAGTAGCAGCGGAAGCAGCGTCGGTTACAAAAAGTCAATTTCTTGCTTCCATGAGCCATGAAATAAGAACTCCTATGAACGGAGTCATAGGATTTACTGACATGCTTCTTTCAACCAATCTTGATGAAGAACAACGTGACAGTGCAGAGACCATTAAAAGGAGTGGAGAAGCACTACTTGGACTCATTAACGACATTCTCGATTTCTCAAAAGTCGAGGCAGGACAAATGAGTCTTGAATACATCGATTTTGATCCTGAAATCACTGCCCACGATGTCTGTGACCTGATTCGTCCCCGTGTTGCCGGCAAGCCCATTGAAGTTCTTTGCCGAATCGATGACAACCTTCCCGCCAACATAAAAGGAGATCCAGGAAGATTTCGTCAGATACTGATTAATCTTCTGGGAAATTCCGCAAAATTCACCGAAAAAGGTGAGCTGGAACTAACCATTAATGTGGAGGAAGAAGATGAAAAAAACATCACACTCCATTGCCTTATTCGTGATACTGGGATTGGAATAAATCCCAACAAATGCGGCTCTATCTTTGAAGCATTTAAACAGGAAGACGGAACAACAACAAGAAGATATGGCGGCACCGGGCTTGGCCTCTCAATTTGTAAAAAAATCGCAAACTTAATGAACGGAAAAGTCTGGGTGGAAAGTATCCAGGGGGAGGGATCCACCTTTCACTTCACAGCAACAATGCGCAAATCATCGATATCACGGACAAAAGCCCTAAAGCAACTTGATCTGGAAGGAACAAGAATGCTCATCGTTGATGATAATAATGCTAACAATGACATTCTTGCACATCTTCTCACCAACGCAGGAATTACTGTCACTGTTCTTCTTGATGAAACCAAGGCTATAGAAACTATAGCAAAAGCAGATGAGCGTGGCGAGCCCTTTGATCTGGCTATAATTGATCTGCAGATGCCGACCATTTCAGGATTTAAGCTGGCAGAAATGATCAGGCGATCAAATCTGAAAAGTAACAATATTCCTTTTCTTGCCTATACCTCTTCCACAGAAAAAATCGCAAAAAAATGTAAGGATGTCGGCTTTTCAGCATTTTTAAATAAACCTGCCAGGCGCTCCATCCTCCTGCGTACTCTTTCAAGAACCCTTGGCAATGAAAGTGATGAAAGCACTGCCACATCAGAAAAAAAACTGGTTACCCAATATTCAGTAAGGGAGGAAATTAAACAGTCCATACGGATACTCCTGGTGGAAGATAATCTGGTGAACCAGAAACTAGCCAACATAATCCTTATTAAGGCAGGCTATAACGTGGAAGTCGCTGAAAATGGAAAAGTTGCTGTTACTACATTCAGTTGCAATCCCGAAAAATTTGATATCATACTGATGGATGTACAAATGCCGGAAATGGATGGCTATGAGGCCACTAGACAAATTCGCAAATTAGGCTTCACAGATATCCCAATCCTGGCCATGACTGCCAACGCGATGAAAGGGGATCGTGAACTCTGCCTGGAGGCAGGAATGAATGATTATATCACCAAACCTATTAAAAGAGATATTATGTTCGATATGCTGGACAAATGGTTAAGTTCCAAAAGTTGATGGCGTCGTATTTATGCCCCTCAGGGTGAAAACTCTTCATCTGCATTCTATCGTAATTACACATACAAAAAAAACAATCATTTAAGATTTACCTTTTTACGAGTTCATCAATGTTACAGCAAAAACCAGTAAAAATTTCAGCTCGCAGACAACTCTTCAACTGGGCAAACGCGCCATACAAAAATAATTCTTTTTTGCTGCAATCATTGCATGCTTTTATCCGAATTATCCTTATCACTTACAAGGAATTCAATAATAATGACCTAAACATACGTGCAAGTGCCCTGACCTACACTATTTTGCTGTCTCTGGTTCCCTTGCTTGCAATGGGCACCGCTGTAGTAAAAGGACTCGGTGGAGGGGATGAATTACGACAGGTGGCTTACAGTTATATAGACGCCATTGAAAAAACAATCCCCTTGACCCAAATAGAGATTCCAGGCATTACGCCTGGTCTGGAAACGACTCGAGCAGAAGACAGCATTACAAGTATGCAGGAAGAAGTTCTCACCACCGATACTTTTCGGTCAGCAGCTGATCAAATTTTTAATTATGTAGACAAAACAGATTTTGCAACGCTTGGAACCATCGGTGTTCTTGGTGTCCTGCTCAGTGCAATCCTGGTCCTCAGCAATATTGAACTCTCCATGAATACCATATGGCATGTTCCAGCTGGAAGATCCCTGTTGCGAAAACTCACTGATTACCTGACGTTGCTGATACTCATGCCACTGTCAATCAACTTTGGATTTGCAGCCAATGCTGTGCTTAAAAGTGAAGCACTCCTGGACAAGCTCATTGTTCGTCTTCCTGGTCCCTGGGTGCACACAGCAATACTTCTCCTTGTTCCTCTCTTTTTTATCATCCTAACTCTATTTCTGATTTACATTTTTTTCCCAAACACCAAAGTCAAACCTGTACCAGCACTTATTGGTGCAGTTTTCGCTGGTACCCTATGGTTTCTCACCCAAAATATTTATATTGGTCTTCAGATAGGTGTCTCAAAATACAACGCTATTTACGGTTCTTTCGCAACCCTCCCCCTCTTTCTTATATGGATGTTTTTAGGTTGGGTTTTTATTCTTGGAGGTGCACAAGTAGCATTTGCCTGTCAACAGCAACAGAGTTATCAATTAAAAAGAATTACCCACTCTCCACTGGAGGAACTCAGCGCTGCCATTGATATTCTTAACGTTATATACAATTCCTACGCCAACAAAATAAAGTTAACCAGGAAAGAACTTCCGGCTCATTGCCCTGCCTACTCTGCAACACTTCTCTTCAGCAGCCTGAAACAACTTATTTCCACCCAAATAGTTTCTGTTACCAGAAAAGGGCGCCTCCTTCCCAGTAGCCCTGCAAACAAACTCACATACCAGGAAATTGTTTCCTCAATACTTGGTAGCTCACTCCCTGACACAGAAGGTGGTAAAGCAGCGTCAGTCCTGATTAAACAGGTAACTCCTATTCTGGAAAAAAATTTTTCTGCAGAGGGAAAGTATGAGTAAAGACAAAATTCGTCAAGAAAAGGGTCCTCAATATCTCTGGTAGCTGCAACTGTATTGTCATTGTACCCGATAGATTCTCTATAAAAATTAAGATAACAGCTAAGGAACGTACAATAAATAACTTGAACAAATTAATGTACCCCAAGGGCATTTCCTCCGGGGCATATTTTTTTCCGTCTTCTGTGTTGCTCGTTGCTCACGTAACCCGTTATGCTCCCGCCTCGCGCCTTGAATACGAAAAAAACTCCTATTAATTTTTGTTGAACTTATCGCCCTGCGGGCGGGTTTTAA
>JAYEOK010000039.1:0-5298 GCA_034722915.1 Thermodesulfobacteriota bacterium
TCCGCCATGTAATCAGCCGACAGCAGCCTTTACTATCTCAGAATCAAAATAGTTTACGGACATACCGGCATCCACCACCATGGTCTGGGCTGTGATCCCGGAAGAACGGGGAGAGAGAAGAAAAGCGGCAAGATCAGCTGCCTCGCGGGTCTTCAGGGCTTTTTTGCGGAGGATGGCCTTTTCCGCATAGAGATAACTATCCACATAACCGGGAATACCTGCTGAAGCTGAAGTCTTAAGCAAGCTTGGCGCCACTGCATTAAACCGTACCTCTGAAAAAGAAGAAAAGGATTTAGCCAGAAAACAGATTGAGGAATTGAGCGCTGCCTTAATTGGTGCCATGTACCCGTAATTTTCCGCAGCCATACTGGTGGTGGAAATGGAAATGGTAACGACTGAAGCCTCACGGGAAAAAAGCTCACGAAAATGATTGCAGATGGAAATAAAAGAAAAACAGGAAATATCAAAAGCCTGGAGGAAATCTTTTTTCAAAGTGCCGTAAAATGGTGTCAATCCTTCAGAGTAGTTAGCGTAGGCTATGGAATGAACAAGACCGTGGATACGCCCGCCCCCTGTTTCACCCACGGCTTCACCAATCTCCCGACGAACCCGGATGATATTCTCTTCATCCTCCACATCACAAAGAAAAACAGGAGAATCCGGAAAGAGCTTCCTGGCCGCGTCTGCCCGCTCTTCGGAGCGTACCACATGAATGACTTCAGCACCTTCCTCGACCAGCACTTTTGCAATAGCTGCAGCCACTGATTTTTTGTTGGCAAGGCCGAATATCACAAATGTCTTTTCCTCAATCTTTAAAAACCCCATTCTTTCCTCTTTTATCTATGAGCCTGTTGCTGTAGGGCTTTTTCGCCCGATCTCTTCGTTAAACAAAAAATTTTACCAAAGATACACCAGCCAAAGGATGTCTTCAAGACACAATGGCTTATTGCTCCAAATGCAGCTTTACAGTATATTGAAATATATTGAATAACGTCTTGAATGGAACTTTAACTGCAAGCTCGAAAACACAAAAACAACATGTCAAAATATATAATCGGTATCGACACAGGCGGCACCTACACCGACGCTGTGCTCCTTGATGAAGCAGACAAAACTGTCCTGACCACCGCCAAAGTCCCTACAAACCACCATCGCCTTGCACTCTCCACGGGCAAGGCGATGGCTGTTCTTCTTCAAAAATCCGGCATCAAGACAAATGAAGTATCCCGCCTGGCACTCTCCACAACCCTGGCCACCAATGCAGTGATAGAGAAAAAAGGCGCACGGGTAGCTGCCTTTGTCATTGGCTATGTAAAACATTTCAAGCTTCCCGTCACAGCCACAGTCTTTGTCAAAGGTGGTCACACCATAAGCGGAGATGAAGAGGAAAAACTGGATATTGACTCCATCGTTGATACCATCCAGGGACTGCGTAATGAGGTGGACGCCTATGCGGTCTGCTCTGCCATGTCCATGACAAACCCAAGCCATGAGCTGGTGACAGAAAGAGCCATCTCCATGCTGGATCCCAAACCGGTCTTCTGTTCCCATAACATCAGTCAGCATCCTGGAATGCGCGAACGTGCAGCCACTGCTGCTCTACACGCTAAACTCATGCCTCTCATGCAGGACTTTATTGCAGGAGTGCAGGCAGCCATGATCAAAAATGATCTTCACTGCCCTGTTTTTCTCATCGCTGGTAATGGAGATCAGATTTCCATTCAAAATGTGACTGAGCTGGCTGGTGTGACGGTGGCAAGTGGACCTGCCTGTACTGCTGGTTTTGGCGTGTATCAAGGTACTGATTATGCATTGGTTGTGGATGTTGGTGGAACCACCACAGATATTGCCATGATAGAGAACGGTGCGATGGTTCTGACACCAGATGGTTGCCAGATTGGTGAATGGCAGGTCCATGTGGAAGCCGTGGATATGTTCACTGGAGGAGTTGGCGGGGACAGCCATGTGATGGTGGATGAAAACGGGAAAATCCATCTTGGCCCAACCAGGGTGATTCCTTTGTCCATGGCCGATGGATTTCCTGAGTGCTCGAGCTGGCTTGGGTCTGACTTGAATGCTAAGTGCATCTCTCTGCTGCCCGAATTCGATTCATCGCAACAGAACGATCCGGTTATTTATGCGCTTGCCACAAATGGGCCATCCACAGCTGCCAGCATCCGCCGGAAGACAGGCTTTTCCGGGGTGCCGCTGGACAAGCGACTCGAACAGCTGGCACGGAGTCAGATAATCCTGGAAACCGGCTTCACCCCAACAGATGCGCTGCATGTACTTGGAAAAATTGATATTGGTGACAGGTCAAAAGCAGAGGCAGGGGCAAATGTTCTTGCGCCACTCCTTGACATGGACACAACAAGCTTCTGCAAACAGATTATCACGATGACCGAAGACAGGATCGAAAATCTGCTTATCGATTATATTATTCACCGTTACTGGGGAAAATCCCTCACCGCCTTTATTGCCAGTCGCAACGACCACCCGGTACTTGGCGTCAAGTTCAGTATGAAAATCCCGCTTATCGGTATCGGTGCGGCAGCACAATATTTCCTGCCCCAGGTTGCTGAACGTCTGGGAACCACTGTGGAATTCCCAGAGCATTGCGAGGTGGGCAATGGAGTAGGTGCCGCACTGCTTGGAATGAAAAAAGCATAGAGGACGATAGTTCAAATCTGACCGCAGGAGCATGTAAAACAGTCCGTCTACCAATGACCTGAACGGTTTATCTCTTCCTGCAAATTTTCTTTTCGCATCTCAAGCTCGTGAATTCCCTTTTCTAATTCAACCCTTTTTTGTGCTTCTCGAATCTCTTCCTGCAATTCTTCCATTTGCTGTTGCACAGCCCTTTTCTCAGTCTCCAGATCGGGTATTGTTTCATTCGCCATTGCTTGTATTGATTCCCTGACGCCTGGATCCACGCTCCGATGTGAATGAAGTTCTTCCAGCTCCAGACTGAATCTTGTCAATCTGTTTTCTATATATGATAAATGCTCCTCATGTTCCTGCCTGAAGTGTTCCAGCTCATACAACAAAGCTCGTGGCAGAGGAATCGCTGTTAGTTCTTCCTCTATTTGTTGCATTTGCAGGTCAATGGCACGGATTTGGTCTTTCAATGTATTAATACTTGAAGTGCCTGGCGCAGGGGTTACTACTGATGGCAAAGCAGGAGCTGACGATCGCTGAATATAAAGAATCACGCCCGCGATAAGAAGAAGACTGCCCAGCACTCCAGCCAGCTTCTGCTTCTGAGGGCTGACAACAATCCAGGCTCCGAGTTTGCCCACAACGGCAAGAAACAAAAACAGAATCCCAGCCATAACAAGTATTGTCGGCAACGGGGTCCTGGCGATTTCAACGATTAATTTTTCCATTATTGGGGGGAATTATTGCCCAAACACATTTTCCACCAAAATCGTTACGATCGGATCACCTGTGTCGACAACACTTGCCGAATAAATCCAGTCGCTGTTTGCCTGACCTTCAACGGCAATCGCACTTTCTTCATATTCAACCAGGTTTAATTCGCCGTTTTCAGGGGGAACGGAATGGTGTATTCCAGTAGTAGTCAGCCTGAATTGAGTCAACCCTTCGGGCTTAGGATATAAAAGTTGAAACATACCGTTTTTTACAATCCCAACAAATATTTTACTCATGACTTGTCCTGTTTCCAATCAGTTGAGGTCCATACGTTCTTTAATGAACGATCAGATGTCGAAATGCTATTGATCTGGCGGTAGACTTGGGGATCCTTCAGCGGCCTTACGCTTAGACGAACCGAACAAATAACCGACAATGGCACCCAGAATACCGATAGGCGCTGTCAGCTGCTCGCTTGTTATTGCAGAAACGGCAATAAACATGGTGCCTTCTATAACAAGTACAAGTCCGATGGCATTCACCAGGCTGTCCTCGGAACAGTGCTCAAGAGTTTTCAGACAGAATAACACCATGCCCAGGATAACAGGAGTGGAGCATATAATACCTATCAGAAGCCACATCCTGTTCCTTTCCTGGAGAATTATAAGATCCGCATTTTTTTCTAATAACACATCGTTGTCAACATTCTCCGGGCTTGGAATTTCCGCCATGTTAGACGGACTTTTTTTTTCAATTCTCTTCAGCAAATTCCGCCCTTCTTCGGATAATTGTTCAGCTAATGGTATCTTCACCAAGACAAAGCCGGAACAAAAAACGGCCAGACTGATGAATAGTACGACGAACATATTAATACGCATAATCCTTACCTCCTTCAGCATGGCTAATTTTTACAACTTTTATTATACATTTCGCGATACAGTTCATTGAGAAAGCGCCTGTAATATTCTTTGTCATCCTTGGCCACAGCCGTTTTATATTGATTCTGTAATTGAACTTTAAGTGCCCTGAGCTCAGGACATTGGAACCCGGCAATTTCCTGCCTGAACTGCCCCAACTCCTGAGGAGACTGTACTTGACGATATCCGGGAGAGGATTGCTGGTATTGGGGCGCCCTTTCCCGTGTCGGAAAAGGATTGAGTACAGCCCCCAAAGAGGATGCTGCGTAAAGCATGACAAATATAAAAAACAGCAGGCAGGGGAAAAGGTTTTTCCTGATAAATCCTGACAACAAAATCATGCTCTCCTCCTTTTCTTATTGATGCATCTTCGGCAACTCTTAAGTATTGCTATTCCATCAATGGCACTGATAGAATAGCAATACACGTACCAGACGGAATCTGCCTATGCTGATCTTTTTTGAAAAACAGCAGAAGCCGCTCTCAGCACAGCTTTTCATACCTTTTATGATAGCAGCTTTTCGTCATCTGTTTCCTGAAACAGTAAAAAGTATAGGTGATACATAGTATATGAATCCTTAATTCGGTTGATATGCACCACCCCTGCTGGTGCATATTCGTCAGCAGAATAAAAACGATTGCTTTTACGACAAATAAACTTGTCATGGATCGATACTATTTAATCTTGCTTTTAGTGCCTTACTCCTGAAAAGCTGTCACTCTTTTCAGTACCCCCTTGAGGGGTATAAAAAACAAGGAAATGGAAAGTTCTATTAAAGTTAACAGGTTGAACATACCAACAAGGCACTTATGCCGGCCTCACTTACCGTTTACCGGTGTTGGCTTCTATACAGTGATTGAAGCACTAAGCACCTTGAAATAAGCGAAAAACAACTCAACTTAAAAAAATGGATTGAATTTTGCTTATTCAACAGAAAAGCACCTGACAGAACGTGGTCATACCGAATGATAAGGAACGTACAATAAATAACTTGAACAAATTAATGTA
>JAYEOK010000040.1:0-5294 GCA_034722915.1 Thermodesulfobacteriota bacterium
CTCCTGTTCTCTGCTGAATACGAATACAAACCATTCTTTCAGCTCCACTTTTTCCAGCACAGTATTTTTCAGCATCTGCTGTGCAGTCCCCTGCATAAACGTTAGCAGTCATTAAAAGTGTAGATGCAACAATTAATAGAAGTTGTTTCATGTTCTTTCTCCTTTGAATTACCCCATAGATGGGAGTTAAGGGCTCATTCAAAAATAAGTTCGTAATTATGAGGTGTAAGATGAATGTTTAGGGAAACGATCTGTGATTATTTAACCGCAGGTGCCCCGCAGGAAATGCCCTTGGGGTGCGTAGCCGAGCTACGTTGAGGATTAAATAATCGCATAGCGTTTTTCTAAATGTTTATATTGCGCCTCAGAGTACGAAGTTATTTTTGAATGAGCCCTAAGTGAAGTGATAGAATCCGCTTTTCAGCAGGTGACTCAAGGCCGAGGATTGTGGAGATGAGCCCAGTGCAATCAGGCCCGATTTGACCCTACCGTCGTCCCTAAGGACGACTTTTTCCGCGCGCCAAATCAAGCCGCAGCTAAAACGATCTCTCAGCAGATCCAGTGCGTCCGCTAAATCTGCAATAATTTTTACAAAACAGAAAGAGACAAGTCAAGAAATATTCCATGGCCGCGCCAAAACCATTACGCTGCAAGGATTTTCTCCCGTCATGACTTATCAGCGGCATGGCCACCTATGCTTCAAGGTCTGGAACTCCCATTGAAATCGTCAGCAAAGTAATTTTGAGGTATGCAGATTTGTCGGCCACACAACGATATCTCGGCAAGGTAAATGATACTGAAGCGATCAGATGGATCGAGACGCTTTACGGATAGGTTTAGCAAAAAGGGCGGGGATAGTTCCTCGCCCTTATGAGCAACAATAGATCTACTAAGGGCTCATTCAAAAATAAGTTCGTAATTATGAGGTGTAAGATGAATGTTTAGAGAAACGATCTGTGATTATTTAACCGCAGGTGCCCCGCAGGAAATGCCCTTGGGGTGCGTAGCCGAGCTACGTTGAGGATTAAATAATCGCATAGCGTTTTTCTAAATGTTTATATTGCGCCTCAGAGTACGAAGTTATTTTTGAATGAGCCCTAAGGATCACCGTCCAGTAGCAGAAGCAGCAGCCATGGCAGAGATGTCGTCTGCTGTATGGTCGGGGCCAGCGGATTACTCAGGTTGGTGCCGTCGCTGTCTTCCAGGTAAATATCGTCGATATAGAACCGACCATCGACCGGACTCTTACCGCCACCGGTTTTGATGAAGAAGTTGACCAGGTCTTTATCGGTATGGGTACGAAACCCGAACAAGGCCTCGGCCGCATCATTTTTCAGTTGATCGCTGTCCTGTGCATTACCCTTGGGGACTGAATTCATCCATACCTGGTAGGTGTCCGAGGTCTTGTCGACCAGAATCCAGATATTGTACCAGCTGCCCGGCACAAGCGTCTCCAGTACATCGTAAATCCCGTTAGTCAAGCCGTTCGCCACGCGAAATTCATTATTCGGGTCACTGGCAGTTGCAGAAGCCATCCCCAACTCGGTTCCAAAGTCGCTGTATTCATACGGGTTGGACAAGTGTGAGAGACCGACGGAGAACTCGCCATGCTCTTCGAAGCGAAAACGCATGAACAGCATACGTGTTGTGTCCTGAGGCACGTTAGCCGTCTTGTACAGGACACCTGAATCGGTACTTACCTCCAAAGCTTGGGTGCTGCCATCCACAGGATCTGGAATAACCTTTCCGCTTCCCGAAGTGGCAGTCCAGTCATTCTGCCCTTTGATATCACCGAGTATCAGGCTGTCGAAGTTCTCCACGACCTGGAATGCGGCCTGGGCGTTCACGACCATTAAAATCCCGGCACTCAAGGGAACAAACACGATAAGAACAAGCAGAACAGAGACGCACATAAAATGATACAATTTCATTATCCCCTCCTTCTCGATACAGCCCATTAAACAAAAAAAGCCGGGTTACCTTCCTTCAAGGCAACCCGGCTATCTTCACCAGACCCGTGGCTTTCCCTCCCTGTCTTGCGGCAGGTTTGGCTTTATCTTTCTTTGAATATTATTCGTCCACATTAATTATATGTGAAAAGATTGCTTCCAGTCAAGGGCACAAAGTAATACCGACTGTAAATAGTTCAATAGGAAAGCATTGGCAAGGTAAACAGAGCAGAAAAGACACAACATAACTAACACCGGTAAACGGTAAGTGAGGCCGGCACTCTTTTCAGTACCCCCTTGAGGGGTATAAGTGCCTTGTTGGTATGTTTAACCCGTTAACTTTAATAGAACTTTCCATTTTCTTGTTTTTTATGACAGGAATTAACGAGTAAGGCACTAATGGTTACTACGACCCTAATGGGTTCCCGTCCGGGCACTAATTAAGCAAACTGTCCCCTGAGCTTAAAGGATTATTGAGCTGTGCCATTGACATATTGCGAGATATCTTCAATGCCAAGAGCAAGCCACTGAGGTTCATGGTCCGGATAAGAGGCTAAAAGTTTTTTTGATTTCTCCTTGAGGATATTCAGTTTAATCCTCTTTTTATTCATTTTAATTTCGGCCATAACAATAATTTTTTCGATATCATTGATTGCAACCAGGTCGATTTCGTTCAGATTCTTCTTCTCCCAATAGGTGCCCAGCTGATTATATTTACCACTGGCTGCAAAGAGATCATGAAAGAATTGCTCAAGAAGGCGACCACAATATGTCTGAAAATCACGTGAAATTATTTGTCTGATATAGCTGAAGTTGCCGGTCTCAACTGCACTCCAGTTCCGATGTATGAAGCGGAACCAAAACTTAAGAAAATGGTCTTTAATGCAGTATTTAACAAGCCTGGCATTGGGTTTGGCGTTAATGGGCCTGACTCTACTGATAATATTATAGTCGTTTTCCAGTCTGCTTAGGTAGCCACCGATATTTTTTTCCATCACAGATTCAATCTCGCCCCGGCTTGTTTTTCCACGGCTTATCAGTTCAAGAATGGAGAAATACGTTCCATATTCTTTACCAAACTCTTCAATGAGCACATTTTTTCCCTCCTGCAAGAACGGTGAATACTCCGACACCATAAATTTCAGCATATCAATAAGAGTACCATCACTGTTACTGATAAGGCTGTCAATATACTTTGGCATTCCACCGGTTAAAACGTACCACTCAAACAAGGTTTTGGGTTGTTGGAACGTATGATCTGCAAGGATTTGGTTCAGGGTAGAGATTGAAAACGGTTTGAGAGAAATTATTCGGTCTGCTCTACCAAAAAGTGGTTCTTTGGAATTTTGAAATATCTTGTTGATAAGGGAATATACAGAGCCAATGCAGATAAGGTTTAGATGAGTCTTGTCTTTACCCAGATCCCAAAGGTGTTGTATCTCGGAGTAAACTGCGGAGTTGATCGTGTAAAATTCCTGAAACTCATCAAGGATGAGAGTAAACTGCTCTGTTTCGGCCAGCTGAAGCAGTAAGGCGAAGACATCCTTAAAAGACCTGATTTCACCAATAACCGGAACTGAAAATTGATTTTTTATTTCTGCGAGAAATTCTTCACACAGCAACTTTTCAGATTTCTTGGCGATAAAAAAATACAGATGCTTGTGGTCACGGACAAACTCCAGAGCAAGTTTTGTTTTACCGACCCGCCTGCGACCAGTCAGCACAGTCATCCGAGCAGTATCAGCTGTTTGTTCTTTCAGCTGTTTAAGAAGTTTTAATTCTTGCGTGCGAGCATAAAATCCCATGAGACCTCCACCCTAAGAAACCAGAGTTACTGTAACCCGTGTTTCTATTTTGCGCAAGTGCCTTATGAGTTCTTGTTTCCTCCTCATTTTCCAGCTGGTAATATGATGCGGATTCCTGGCACATTACACATGTTATTCTGGCTATAGAGAATCATGGCAGAATTGTAGTATACAACAAATATATATACTGTCCCCGTAAATAGGATCATGATAGGATCAGAGTCGGATCACTTTTTCGATTCTCAATCTCCAGTTAATCACCCAAACTGTGACACCAAATGTACAGTTTGGGTAAGCGTTTCACCGAACTGACCGTGCGACTGGTCTGATGTGGTGTTCCAGATTGGGACACAAGGTGCCAGAAGGGAGAGCTGCCAAGATGGTAAAAAGGTAATGACATAGTGCCGGATGTGCCAAGCGGCATAACTCGAGCCCAGTAGTCGGAAAAAGTTTCCGCCAGTTCAAATGATGGTTCAATGAAATTTCTGGTAATTCCCCCTGATGCAATCAGATCGAGAATGGAAAGTAAAAGGAATGGTTTGTGTGGTGCCTGAAAACAGGTCGCAGCCGACCATTGTTGTCTATTTTTATTAACATTGAGGGTAGAAAACAGTTTCAAATAACAGTCGATTTTACTACACATTTTCGCTGCCCCTTTTAAGGGTTAACACATAACCCAACCACACGTCACCTGTATCCACTGCTGAAATGTTTCGAGAAGACTCCAGGACATCAAATCCATGATCACAAAAAATTTTCTCTAGATGCTCAGACCGCCACAAGGTATCGAAACAACCATCTTTTTTCCGAGCCACCCCTTCACCTTCTTTGAGACTCAGATACATTTTACCAGCTCTTTTCATACCCTTGCTGATCCGAATGAGGGGATATAGGGTCATGAGGGGATATAGTGAGGGGATATAGGGTCAGGTCTTGAAATAGCACTTTTCCTCTTATTGTTCGCGAGTCAACATATAGACACTGCACCTTTACTTACCTTCGCCTAAATATTTTCTTGCGGTGCCTCTGTATACTTCCCATGTCAGGCCAATATCTACTGCTCTTTGGTTTAAATATACCTCGTCCAGACAGTGTCTCCATATGACCTGGAAAATTGTTGTCCTGCCGTACTGTTTTGGAAACTAAAACCTCATACTCATTTCCGATCCCCATCAATCCTTCATCAAAGGACCAGTGACAAATCCGACAAAGTGCCATGCCATTCTGAGGCCGGTCATCGTGACTTTTACTCCAGGGGATTATATGTGCTGCTTCTACGATGGTGTGTCCTGCAGGTGTCAGCATACGTATTCCGCATAATGCACAGCGGTGTTCATAGAGGCTGACGATTGCTTTACGAAAACCCTGGCTTCGTACCTTGGTAAAGACCTGTTCACCTTTTTCATCGTCAGAGGCATAAGTAGGACTGACATCAACAAAGAGAAAAGATCATCGTCAAAACGTGCTCCAAAATACAACTCTCGCAGTCGTTTAACCGAACTGACAGTGCGACCCCTCTGATGCGGGATACCCGATTGTT
>JAYEOK010000041.1:0-5268 GCA_034722915.1 Thermodesulfobacteriota bacterium
CAACACTCCTGCGTTTTCAGCGTGGACACATGACAGAAGATATCGTTGCCATGGCATTCTCTGCCGCCGGTTTCAACAACTATGACCGACAGGTGGAAATTGCTGTTGAGGGAGATGTTCCTCTCAAGGCACATATCGATTTTGTTTTCACGTCCAAACCCCAAAAGATCAAATCTGTTCTGGAGATTAAAAGTACAAGTAAGATCCCCGATGGTCCGTATGGTTCTTGGGAATCGCAGCTTTATATCCAAATGGGAGCCCTTGCCAGCAAGTATCCTGATTATACGATCAAAGGTGCGGTTATGGCACTTGATCTTGCAGACGGCAATGTTGGCTTTTTCAATGGATATAAACCGGAAGAGACGATTTTTAACGGCTTACTGGAAAGGGCTGGAACCATCTGGTCTGAATACCAGGACATGCTAAACGGAGAAGAAGTATATCCTGATACGGAAACCGGCCCCCTTTGCGGATTTTGTAATCATATAACAACTTGCCCACGTTTTGAGGGAGAAGAAGTTCCTCAGCTGGGAAACGTTGTTGAAGCATTGCAGGAACAGCAGGCCAAAGAAAAGGTAGTTAAAGGGGAGATCAAACTCCTGAAACGAAATCTCCTGGCCGTGGTTGAACAAAAAGGTCCGATTAAAACCGGAGGTTGTCTGCTCAAAAAAGCAACAAGAAGCAGGAAATACCTGGATACTAATCGACTGGAAAACTTCCTTGCAGAAAGTGGCGTTGCCATTGAGGAATACCAGAAGACAAACACCTTTTCCTTTCTGGAAATACGAAAAGCAAAAGCAGCATAACTAATAAACAAACCAAGGAGAAACACAATGAACAAAGCAATGATAATCGGAAACTTAGGCAATGATCCAGAACTCCGTTATACCCAGAACCAAACTCCAGTGGCAACATTTTCGGTGGCAAGCACTGAACGCTGGAAAGATTCTGATGGAAACAAACAGGAGCACACGGAATGGCATCGTATCGTTGTTTGGAAGGGACTTGCCGAAGTGTGCAATGAACATCTGAGTAAAGGCTCTAAGGTCTTTATTGAAGGAAAACTTCGCACTCGTAAATGGGAAGATCAGGATGGCAACATCCGCTACAGCACCGAGATTATCGCAAGAGATCTTGAGATGCTTGGCGGCAGACAGGAAGAAACAGCTTCTCGGCCAAATGAGGAGAATGTTGAACCACCTATGCCTGATGATGTTCCATTCTAAAAAACGAATAAACATCGTATCCAATAAACAAAAAACACAATCAGAGAAGGACTCCAGGCGGCACATGCTTCCGGGGTTCTTCCTGTAAGGAGAGAAAAAGAAAATGGCAAGACTCGAATCACAGGCAAAAGCAGGATTTTATCCCACACCGGATACGATTTGCGATTTGCTGCAAACAAAGATTAATTATGAGGATGAAGCCAGGTTGCTTGATCCATGTTGTGGAAAAGGAAAAACGCTTTCCAAGCTGGTTCAAAGTAAATCTGAGGTCACCACCTACGGAATAGAGTTGGATCATCAGCGCGCCAATAAGGCACGTTCAAGATTGACAAAGGTATTATGGGGAGACGCTCTCACAGAAGTTCGACTTTCTCCTACTGCCTTTGGCCTTTTATATCTGAACCCACCCTATGATATTGCTGGAGGACAATACCTTGGTGGCAAGTCGCAACGCATGGAAACACTGTTTCTGCGACGGTATCTTGGTACTTTGCAACTGAAGGGCTATCTGATTCTGGTGATTCCCTATTACATCCTGCAATACTGCGCTAAAACCCTGAGTCGATATTTTAAACTTGAGGTGTTTGCTTTTCCGGAAGAAGAATTCCAGAGGTTCAAGCAGTGCGTGGTGATTGGCAGAAAAAAGACGCTTGTTCCCAGAGAGCAGGCTGAAACCACAGAGTTTATGTTACAGGATCTGGCAAAGATGGAACCAGAGGAGTTTCTCGATGCCGTATATTCTCTTGAGGATATGGCGTCAGTAACAGTGCCGTCACCATTAAAGGTACTTGAAACCTTCAAGGCTAAAAAGACAGATCCATTGGAAGCAATTCCACGGATACGCAAAGCAGGAATTTTGAAAAATATCCTGGATGAACTTGCCCCAAACAAAAACAATAAGATCCGTCCATTAACTCCACTGGAAAACGGCCATATGGCCCTTATGCTGGCAGGAGGATATATGAACGGAGCCATAGAAAAAGATGGTCGGCAACTTGTCATTAAAGGTGTTGTGCACAAGTCTGAGGAAGTCATTAATGTTCGTCAAACTGAATCAGGCGGTACAATTACCACAAAGGACAAGTATAACCCCACCGTTAAAGTCATCGATATGCAAACCGCTGAGCTGATCACTGTTCAGTAGGAGGTGATGACTATGAAATGGCAACAAAAACTGACAAAGAAAGAATTGCGGCACCTCCGTGAAACCGATTGCAAAACGCTCGAAGATGTAAAGCGTAATGTAGCCTATCAGTCTCAAATGCGTTTCCCCTGTTGGGAATGTGTTGAGATCGGTCGTAAACTCGGTATCAGCGTAGAATTGACTGCATTTCACACTCAGCACAAACCGTAACGAACAACTAAACCCAAACGGGGAGCTTCCCCGCATGGGGTATCTCTCCGTGTTTTTTTAGGAGAGATACAACCATGAACACTCACTACATAAAAGTTCAGGCTGCCGGGTTTGTCACATATAGTGATGCCTTGATTGCTAAGGTGGTCGGCGAAGAACTTCTTGCCTGTTTTCTAAGCCTTATTGGTACTCCATCTAATGTGAAAGCATTGTCTGCTATTTTATATGGCGGAGACACTTGCCGAATTTCAAGCCCGGATGATCCTGTCCATGAGTTTGAATTTCTGGGATCAGTACAAACGAGTCGTGAACTCGGTTTTCCGAGTGGCTTGCGTACCTGTCGAACCAGAAAGATCGGTGAAACTGTCAACAAGGTACTGGTAAGTACTGATTATTTTTTAGAAGGTTCACCCCTACAAGACAAATCAGAGCAATCCGCATTTGTCTACGGCCCGGACATGCCCACCATATTGGATCGGGCATTTCTATTGCTTGATGCCGCAACCACTATTCCATTGAAATCGGAATGGCAGGCTTGGCTCTGGGATGAGATTATGCAACCTGAAAAGCTGCACTCTTTTGGAGGAAAGCAATTACAGGAGGCATATCTTGTCAGCTGGCCAAAAGATGACATTCTTCAAGGACAGATTCTTGAAGGAATCTCAAAGCAGTATCTGCATTAGAGGTGAACGATGGAAGAAAACAAAACCATAAAACTGGCCGATTTTCTTGATGACTGGGGAGATAGACTTAAAAACCAGGTAATCAGAAATATGAACCCGGTCTATTCCAGAAAAGCGGAAGACAAGTGGGACAAAGAGGCCAGAGAGAAACTCAACAAACTGATTCGACCACCATTTGAATCACAGACATGGAGAGGAATTCTCCCCATAGCCAGATCTTTTTACAAAGAAGATCATAAGGCAGCGTTTCTGGTTGGTGAGATGGGAACCGGCAAAACCTTTATGGGGCTTGCTGTGGCTTATCTTATCCCCCAATTAGCGAAGAGAATTCTTATTCAATGCCCTGGGCATCTGGTGAAGAAATGGATCAGAGAGGCAGAAGAAACCATACCCGGTTGCATCTGCTATAACATTAACGATAAAAGTATGGAGCTGCTGCTTCGCCATAAACACAATCTTACCGAGCCGCTTGGCACGGAGATATGGATTATTGGCAAAGAGCGGGCAAAACTCCATTTTCAAAGAACACCTCAAACCATTATGGCTCGTGGTGTCGAATGCTGTCCTGACTGCGGAAAGCCCGTTGAATACAAGGAAAGCAACAAGGCACCAACCTGCGAACATTGCGGAGCCAGTATGTGGATGGCCGATAGAACCAGGGTTCGGCGTTATGCCAAAGCTGAGTTCATAAAGAGGTTTTTCCCAAAAAACTTCTTTGATCTCCTTATTCTTGACGAGGTACATGAACTAAAAGGCGGAGGTACAGCTCAAGGGCAAGCCATGAGCTGTCTGATTGCCAGATCCAGAAAGGTGTTAGCTTTAACCGGCACATTGATGGGTGGCTATTCAAAAGACCTGTTTTATCTTCTCTGGCGTATGTTTCCCAGCCGGATGAAGGCTGCAGGTTTTGAATATGGCAGAACCATGGGATTTGCAGAACGCTATGGTGTTGTGCAGCGTACCTATGACAGTGAAGATACTGCGGTCAGTTTGAATCTTGCAAGTATTGGCCGTAAAATGGGCAGATCAAGGGTCAAGGAAGCACCGGGCATTTCTCCTCTGCTTCTTCCCGATTTACTTCTTGAGCGTTCAGCATTTGTACGCCTGAAGGATGTAAATGATGCCTTGCCGGACTATGAAGAAATCATCGTTCCCATTGCAATGGAAGATGAACAAAAAGAAGAATATGACCAGTTATCAGAAGACCTGACAACTGCAACACAACAGGCTCTTGCCCGTGGTGATATGCGGCTTTTAGGAAAGATGGTGCAGTCTTTACTGGCGTATCCCGATGGATGCCGTAGTGAAGAACTGGTTACTCTTGAAAGAAACGGAATAGATGAAGTTGTTGCTCAGGCCAGGGCTCTTGAAATAGACCTGCTTCCCAAGGAAGAACGTCTGCTGGCAATTCTTGCGGCAGAGAAAAAACAGAGTCGCAAGGTTGCTGTTTTTCTGGAACATACCGGTACAAGGGATCTTTTACCAACCCTTGAGCAAAAGCTTGGCGAGAAAGGGTTAACGCCTTTGATGTTACGAAGTCAGGCAGTGAAACCAGAACACCGGGAAGATTGGCTGAAAGAGAAAATGGATACAGGTCAGTATGATTGTTTGATTTGTAATCCCAACCTGGTGAAAACCGGGCTTGATCTGCTGGATTTTCCAACCATCATCTTTTTCCAGTGTGGGTATTCTGTCTTTACCCTGCGGCAGGCAAGTCGTCGTTCATGGCGAATCGGTCAGAATCTACCTGTACGGGTTTTCTATATGGCCTATGCCAAAACCATGCAGGAAAAGGCTCTTTCATTGATGGCTCAGAAGATGGAAACATCTTTAGCTGTAGAAGGAGAGTTGTCCGATCAGGGACTGGCTGCATTATCGGAATCTGAAAATTCCATGATGTATGAACTTGCCAAGGCTTTAACCGGCAAGCAAACAGTCTGCAATATGGACGATGCCTGGAACAGATACAAACAGGGAGAGTTGCTTTCCACCATGTCTCTTGATG
>JAYEOK010000042.1:0-5245 GCA_034722915.1 Thermodesulfobacteriota bacterium
GATAATGATTGCTGCGATCAGAAAGTCCAACTTTTTGGAGAATATCGTGGGCGACTTCATTCGCATCATTACGGGACATTTTTCGTACCTTGCGGGGGCCAAAGGCAACGTTCTCCAGTGCAGTCATGTGGGGGAACAGGTAAAACAGCTGAAACACCATTCCTACTTCCTTCCGGACTTCACGTATTTGGTGTTTCTGTAGAGATAAATGAGTGTCGTTAACAATCAAGTCCCCGGAAGTGATTATTTCCAGCCCGTTAATACAGCGCAACAAGGTAGATTTACCCGATCCGGAAGGCCCGACAATAACAACAACCTCTTCTTTGTCAATTGACAGGTTAATGTCATGCAATACCTCAACCTTGCCGAAACTTTTAAAAACATTTTTAAACTCAATGACACCATTCATACGATTTTCATCCTTTTTTCAATAAATTTCATCAAAAAGGCCAGAGCCGATGTCATTATCAGGTAACAGATGGCCACTGCTGACCAAATTTCCAGAGCCCTGAAGTTGCTTGCCATGATTTCCTGTCCCTGTCTGGTTAGTTCACCGACACCGATGACGATAAAAAGGGAGGTATCTTTCATGCTGATGATGAATTGATTACCCAGGGGAGGGATAGCGCGTTTAAAAGCAATAGGGCCGATGATGTTGATGATAAGTTGGATGCGACTGATGCCCATGGCCATCCCCGCTTCAACAAGACCTTTATTGACTGAGAGGACGGCCCCGCGCACAATTTCGGCCATGTAAGCGCCGGCGTTCAGGATGATAGTTATAATAGCAGCCGTCAGAGCGTCGAATCGGACACCTCTCACACCAGTGGCTACTTCAATGAGCATAGGTAGAGCAAAATAGATAAACATTGCCTGGACGATAATAGGTGTTCCTCTGATTAGCTCAACATAAGTTCCAGCAATTTTTTGACTTATGATACTCAGGACACGATAGATGCCGAAACTTTCTCCTCCAACTGCAGGAGTCCCCGCCAACCGCATGAGTCCGGCAACAGAACCAAGGGCCAAGCCGCCGATGATACCGATTACAGTAATATACCAGGTAAGCTTTGCACCCATGAGAAGAGATGGCATTGCTTCAATGATGTATTTAAATTCAAAGCTCATAACGTGCTTTTTCCATTGATATTATTTGTGAAAAATTGTGGGACGAGACTGCGAGATGCCCCCTTGCCGGTCAGAATCCAATCGACAAGGAGGCTTACTGTGATATTGATTTACTCTGAGAAAAAACAGAATCTACCGGGTATTTATTCAGGCGCCGAACCGAACCACTTTATGTAGATCTTATCATATGAACCATCTTCCTGCATTTCCAGCAGAGCAACATTTGCCTTGTCACGCAACTCACTCCCCTGTTGAAAACCAATGCCATAAAAAGCTGCCTTGACATCAGCGCCTACAGCTTTCACTCGACCCTTTCCAGCAGTTTTGATGTAGTACAGAACATTTGGAGTGTCGTGCATGGCAGCATCGGCTCCACCGGTAGCTACCTCAAGGTACGCTTGGTCGATGTTAGGAAACTGGGTCATTTTTTTCACGCCCAGGGTTTTAACATAATCAACCGTTGCTGTTCCTGTTTTGACAGCGACAACCTTGCCTTTAAGATCTTCAGGACCTTTAATATCTGTATTATCAGCCGAGACCATGACTTTCAGGCCTGCTCTAAAGTAGGGATGAGAAAAATCAATGGCCTTTTCACGTGAGGATTTAATAAAAATGGCCGCCAGGACCACATCAAGATTACCAGTGGTCAATCCGGGAATAAGTCCGTTAAAATCCATGGGAACCAGTTTGTATTCCACTCCTATTTTTTTAGCAATGCCATCCCACAAGTCAATATCAAAACCGGTATACTTGCCGTCTTTTCCCTTGAATTCAAAAGGAACAAAGGCTGTATCGACCCCAACCCTCAGTTCAGCTGCTTGAGCAACTCCCCAGCCCAATGCCAGAAATGCCACCATAATTGCTGTTAACCATCTTTTTTTTAGGACGTTCTTCATTTTACCCCCTCACTTTAAATTAACGGGTCTGTTTGCCGGTTATTGTAGCAAACATTTTATACAATAATCTTAATAGGTACTACAGGCTGTGGACAGCGGCAAGATAATTATCAAGAATGCTTACCAGCAGTGGTTTGTGGTTATTCAGGGATATTGGGAGTTGTGGTTACCTCGCCCTTGTAATTCCTCAGGGTGTATTCTTTTTCATTTTTACCAACTATATAATAGTCAGGCATAAGCGGGATCTTGCCGATTTTTGTTGCCAGGACATACATCGGTTGGGCCAAACCAGTAGTATGGCCACGAATTGCATCACGAATCAATTCAGCACCTTTTTCAACTGGAGTTCGGAAATGATCGATCCCCGGAGCCGGTTCACAATAAAAAAGATAGTAAGGCCGAATACGGGTACGCAACAACTTCTGGTGCAGTTCCCGGAAGGTTTCCACATCATCATTTATTCCTTTTAACAGCACAGCCTGATTTCCCACATTGATGCCGCAAGACAACAAATCGTAAACCGCTTTTGCTGTTTTTTTAGTTAGTTCCTGTGGGTGATTGCACTGGGTGTTAATCCAGACCGGAACCTCATGAAAACCGCCAATAGCCTTTTTAAATCCCTCTGTAATTCGACACGGGAGAACAATGGGCAGCCTGGAGCCGATGCGAATCATTTCGATATGCTTCATCTCACGAAGTTTTGTGATCAGGTATTCTAATTTGTCATCCGAGAGAAGCAATGGGTCTCCACCGGTAATGAGAACGTCGCGAATCTCAGGATGTCCGGCAATCCATGCCAGACCTTCATCTACATCAAAACTAAGCTGTAAATCCCGGTCAACAACCAATTCCTTGCGGAAGCAATGTCGACAATAATTTCCACAAATATCCACTACGGTAAAGGCAATACGATCATGATACTGACGGGCAATACTATCCGGTCGTACTTCATCGGTGGCCCTGTTTTCCTTCCACACCAAATAATCTTTCATTCCATGTTCATTAATCTGCTCTTGCATGGATGGAATTACCTGCTTTCGGATAGGACAATTCGGATTATCTGGATCCATCAGTGAAGCAAAATAGGGGGTTGTTCCCCATTTGGTTTTTAATGTCTCTATAGCCTTTCTTTCGTCATCAGAGATATTGATATATTTCCCAAGCCGTTCAAGTGAATCAACTTGGTTTTTCATTTGGTTGATCCACTCTTCAGCCATATGTACCTCCTTGTTGGAACTATCTAATTTTGTCCGTTATGAACTTGCACTTAAAAAACGCATGAGATGCCAGGTAAACTCCTTTGTAATATCGGGAAAGATGTAAGATTAGGTTATGGAAAAAGATTGGAAAGGGCAAGGTCAAATATTTCCATGTCAACGAAAACTTAACATTCTTCCCGATAAGGCTCCCGCACAATATATGCATCAAATTTCCTGCCAGCAAAAGTCAACATATAGGCACTATATACGTAATAACATAACGCCACATGGCAAACCATCAAAGTCAGCCAAAATTGAGTATGACTCTTTCCAAATGCATGTCAATCCGTTTCCGAAGTGCTGAGGGAAGCTCATATGACTTTTTCTGCTCCTCCCATTTCTCAAACGTACTCGCAACCGTTTTCCGTACAGTATCGATGACCAGATATTCCGGTACTTCAGCCTTGCGAGTGATCTTCTGGAAATGCTTCAAACCGATCATGCCCATATCTTTTTCACCAGCCAGGTTCAGTGCCAAACGATCACCGGGAAGATATGGAATAGTTGAAACAAAATCATAAGCTGGCGACAATTCCGGTGTAACCCCATCGGTGTAAATAAATGACCAGTTTTTGAGATGCATATCACCGTTACCTATCAGCACAGTAAAGGTAAGCCGTCGAATAAACTCCTTGAGTCCTGTTTCACCAGTTAATACCCATATCATATTGGTAATATTGTCATAGCTGACTTTATTGTATTTGTCATTTGGGAATATGTTGTAGACCTGGGCAAAATCTTCAATATGGATCCGTTGGTTCTCTTTTCGATCAAACCGTTTTATTGCTAAAGCCAGATTTCCTGATAAAAAGCCAAGCTCCGGTAAGCCTGCAATTTTCTCAAGGGGAATAAGATCTGTTTCAGGGACAGAAATACCTACCTCTTTCGCCAGATGTAGCATAGCCCATTCATTTTCAGGAACCTGGGCAAAATTTTGGGCGGGTAACTTGACAATCCAATCGCCGCCGACTCCGCTTGCTGGAACGGTCAATCCACCTTTACTCTCTGCAAGGGCAGAAAATTTTAGTTGTACTCCGGCAAGAGAAAATCGATATGGTTGTTCCTGAGAGGAATGTTCTGTTTCTTTTGCCTGAAGTTTCGGTTGGACATTACGTTGATCTGATGATTTTATGGAGACCGCACCAGGCAAATCTTCTCCAAATAGTTCAAGAAGTTTAAATTCACGAGAAGATTTTACTCCGCCACGTTTGGCGAGATATGTCCGCAGATGACCTTCGGGTAAGAGATTGGAAAAAAATGGAGGGAGTTTGGTTTTGTAGGTTCTGGTTTCTGGAATTATTTCTCCAGATCCAGTAAAGAATGACTGACTGAGGACTGGACGATTTGAATCATTTAAATACTCTTCTTCAAAAACAAAAAAAGTACGGTCACCTGGGAGTAGTGTCAGTTGGCCAATGCGGGTTTGGGCTAACCATACATCTAAAATATCAGCCATCAGTCTTCCTCGTCAGGTTGCCATCTGGGTGTGTCTGTATCTTCACCGGCAAGAAGTGACCTAACAGCTGGCAACATAGGGCGTGGCACCAAGGTCAGCTCCAGATCAAGTATGCGAGCCATATCTCTTAATGTGGATAGTTGCGGATTGGTTAATTCCTGCTCAATCTTAGAGATATGACTTTGCGGCAATCCAAGCTTTTTTCCAAGTTCGGCCTGGGTAAGCCCTTTCTCCTGACGTGCAGACTTAAGGCTTTGAATAATCTTGCTCATATAATATATGTTAAGCCATATACTCATATTTGTAAATATATTTAAACGTATAGCGAAAGCTTGCTTTAAATTATTTTCTTGCTTTTCTCACTGTCACGCATAATTATATAGTGCCTGAACGAAAAGTCCTATTCAGAGAAAATTCGAATATCTAAATTCGAAATACGAAACAATAAAAGAAAAACTGACAAATTTAAAATGACAAAAACAATCTTCCATCATACTGTTTTGGCA
>JAYEOK010000043.1:0-2533 GCA_034722915.1 Thermodesulfobacteriota bacterium
CATTGTTCTTTTCTTGCGCCCTACTCAGAGTCTAACCGTTTTCCTGCAGCAGCTCGGCCGGGGACTCAGGCATGCTCCTGAAAAGGACTGTTTGACGGTGCTTGACTTTGTTGGACAGGTACACCGCCGCTATCGCATTGATAAGAAATTAAAGGCCCTCCTCCCCAAACATCGCTTTGCCATTGATCGTGAGGTAGAGAATAACTTCCCTCATCTTCCAGCCGGGTGCTCCATACAGTTTGAACGAATTGCCCGTGACCATGTCCTTGCAAACATCCGCGTAAATCTCAAGAATCTGGCCAACCAGGTGCTAGAGCGCTTACATACCTTTTCTGCAGAAACAGGTCAGCAGCTCACTTTTGGGAATTTTGTCCGCTATCATGACTATGAACCCGAACGACTCATGCTTGCTGAAAGTTGGACGGGGTGGAAAGCAAAGGCCCGGCTTGCGCCTGTTCCAGATGATCCGGATCTTACACAGTTAAAAAAGGCCCTGGTGAGGGCGGTGTTTATCTCCGGCCCGAGGGAGATAGCGCTGCTACGAAAAATTGTTACGTTGCTTGCAAAAAAAGAAGTGGCGCACGCCTTGACCGTGGCCGGGGATCAGGCCATGGCCGTTTATTATCGGATCTGGAGTGCAACAGGTGAAAACGCAGGAAATGGGAGTATTGAAGAGGCCTTTGCAAGACTCAGTAGAAATCAGACAATTCTTGCTGACCTGGAAGAAATTCTTGAGTGGGCAGAATGTAAAATAACGGCCAGAGGGACTATGCCGCCGCTGCCTTTCCCCTCCTCGCTCGAATTGCACGCCCAATACAGTATTAAGGATATCCAGGCAGCAACAGGTCGTTTGTCATTGGCAACAGCAGGCCAGACAGGCACCGGTGTTCTGTCATTTCCTGATGTGAAAACCTATGTTTTGTTGGTCACTTTCCAGAAAAGTGAAAAAGAGTTCTCGCCAAGCACCATGTATGCCGATTACCCTATTTCCCGTGAGTTGATGCACTGGGAGTCCCAGACAAGGACAGCCCAACAGTCTCCAACTGGCCAAAACCTGATTTATCACCGGCAACTGGGTGTGACGATTCTTCTCTTTGCCCGAGATCAGAAAAAGCAGAACAACTGTTTAGTGCCCTTTACCTATCTTGGCCCGGCTGAACGTGTCAGTTTTGAGAATGAGCGGCCCATCAAGATGGTCTGGAAGTTACAACATCAGATGCCGGTAAATATGTTTGAAGAAAATCGGAGAGGTGGTTGAGAGAGTGAAGCTATAGTGCCTATATGTTGACTTTGTTTGCTGGACTTTTGTTACGTATATTGTGCTGACACCTTATCAGGAAAATCTCAACACCCCTCAACCCGTAAATACACAATATTGCCCCTGCACACCTCTGTTTGTTTCTTTTCTCACCTCCCTATTTTTACAATCCATGTAGGAAAAACTACCATTTTTTTACGACAAAAATGTACCGGCTTTACCTTATTGTCGTGATGTCAACAAAAGTGCAGTGGCACCCGGTACTGCACACCACTTCTGGAACACACTCGAACCAAGAACAACCGCTTAAATACACATAGAAAAACTATATTCATTGCTCCTGGCACGATCCTTGCCATTATGAGAATACAGATTTCATATCAAACAGAGAGCGTATCTCATTGACAACAAATAAAGGGCCGGACCATTCCGGAAACAATCCATTTCAATACTGGAGAGGACAAATGAGAAAGGTAGCAATTTACGGTAAAGGCGGTATCGGCAAATCAACCACAACCCAGAATACAGTGGCAGGACTGGTTGAGCTCGGCAGGAAAATCATGGTGGTAGGCTGTGATCCAAAGGCGGATTCAACCCGCCTGCTCCTTGGCGGACTAGCTCAGAAGTCAGTACTGGATAGCCTTCGTGAGGAAGGTGAAGATGTGGAGCTTGAGGATATCCGCAAGGCCGGATACGGAGGAACCTGGTGCGTTGAATCAGGCGGCCCGGAACCTGGAGTGGGTTGTGCCGGTAGAGGTATCATCACTTCCATCAATATGCTGGAGTCACTTGGTGCGTACGAAGAAGGGGAAGAGCTTGATTATGCCTTCTATGATGTTCTTGGCGATGTGGTCTGTGGTGGTTTTGCCATGCCAATCCGTGACGGTAAGGCCGAGGAGATCTATATCGTCGTTTCCGGGGAAATGATGGCCATGTATGCAGCCAACAACATATCAAAGGGTATCTGTAAATTTGCTCAGTCTGGCAATGTCCGGCTCGGCGGCCTTATCTGTAACTCCCGTACCGTGGATAATGAAAAAGAGATGATCGAGCAGTTTGCCAAAAAACTGGGAACCCAGATGATTTACTTTGTTCCCAGGCACAACGATGTACAGCGGGCTGAAATCAACCGAAAGACGGTGATCGAGTGGAAGCCTGAAGTGAGTCAAGCCGATGAGTACCGGGGACTGGCCAAAGCCATTGATGAGAATGAGATGTTTGTGATCCCAAAACCCATGGAGATTGAAGTGTTGGAAGAGTTGCTCATGGATTTTG